>JABDJC010000068.1 GCA_013003395.1 Acidimicrobiia bacterium | reverse complement strand
CGGGGTTGCTGACCGTAACTGGTCCGCCCTCTCGGATCTGACGCATGAACGTCGGAACGACGCTGCCTCTACTGCCGAGGACGTTGCCGAACCGGACGGCGGTACACACGGTGTTGTAGCGGCCCGTGGCGGATTGCGTCATCATCTCGGCGATCCGCTTCGTTGCGCCCATCACGCTCGACGGCTCCACTGCCTTGTCCGTGGAAATGAGAACGAAGCGCTCCGCTTGAACGGCGCGTACGGCGTCGAGGACATGGCGGGTTCCAAGAATGTTGGTCTTGATCGCCTCGTCCGGCGCGGTTTCAAGGATCGGCACATGCTTGTGCGCTGCGGCATGGAAGATCACTTGCGGCTGGAGTTCCTGAAAGATCCGCAGTACTCGGCCGGCGTCACGGATGTCACACAGAACTGGCGTCACCTTGATGTCGGTGCCTTGCCATTCGACGGCGGCCTCGAAGAGATGGGTCTCGTCGTTGTCGAGCGCGATCACCGCGGCCGGCTTGAACTTGAGAACCTGGGCGACCACCTCGCTGCCGATCGATCCACCGGCACCGGTGACGAGGACCCGTTTGCCCTCGAGAAGTTTTTCCACTTGGTCGAGATTCGTCGAGACGGTTGCTCGTGGGAGCAGGTCGGCGATTTCGAGGTCCCTGATGTCGCGCCTCGCTCCGTTTTCTCTGAGTGCGCCGTCGATGTCCGGGAGAATTCTGAGTCGCACATCGACGTCGAGGCAATCGTCGACGATCTGCGACAACGCGTCCTTGCCGAGGCTCGTGGCGATGACGACCTGCTTGATCCGCAGGGGTACGAGCAACCGAGCGATCTCGTCGACCGTTCCGACCACAGGAGCGCCGGCGAGGCGTCGCGGGCCGGCGTGGTCGGCGTCCTCTGACACGAACGCCACGACTTGAGTCGGCGTATCGAGGTTCGGGGCGTACCGGGCCAGGTCAGCGGCGGTACGGCCGGTTCCAACCACCAAGGTCCGGATCGGATCGACGTCGTCGCGTTGGAACGAAAACATCCGTGAGCGGAACCGTATGGCGCCCATTCCTCCAAGCGTGAGGACAGCACCGAGTGCGAGGGTCATGAAGGGGAGCACTGCTCCTGCGCCGAAACTGCGCAATACGAGTACTCCGCTGAGCAGGACCGCAGCCGAGGTCAGGTTGGAAGCGACGAGTCGCATCGCCTCCGCAACGGACGCGAACTCCCACACATGTCCGTATGCACCGAACGCGAGGTTCGACAGCAGGTGGATGCCGACGATGACCGGCAGCGCCACGAGGAAGTTCCCCCACCAACGAGAGGGATCGGTGGAAGTGTCCAGAAACGCGAGTACCAGCGCTGCGGTATAGGTGACCGCAATCAAGATGGCGTCGACCAACGCGAACGAAAGGTCGGCACGCACCCTTGACAGCGACCTGGCCAGCCTGACCTGCCAGGAATCGTTGTATCCCACTCTGTGCATCCCCCTGTGTTGTGCGTGCCCGCCAAACCTCGCCCTTCGAGGTTCCCCCATGGCCACGCGTACTCCCTGAATCGTTCACTCTACGCGATCTGTCGTAGAGGCGCTAGTCTCCATTTGAGGAAGTGCTTGACATGTCCAGCCACTTTCAGCACTATTTGTACCACTCAGCGCGCGATCAAGCTCGGGTTGTTTGGTGCCGCGAAAAATGACTAGATCAGGGGGACCTTTTTCCATGCGTGTGCTCATTACCGGCGCAGCCGGCTTTCTCGGACAGCACGTGACTCGTTCGCTCATTGCAGAGGGCCACGACGTCACCGCGTTCGATCAGAATCTCAACGACTCAATCGATGTTCGTTGGGTACAGGGAGACCTCGTCAACCTGGACTCAGTGATGAGTGCCGCCAAGGGCAGCGAGGCCATCGTCCACATCGGTGCCATCGGCGACGTCTACCTCGCGGGCGAACAGCCACCGCTTGCGGCGTCCGTCAACGTGACCGGCTCCGCCAACATCGCCATGGCGGCGAAAGAGAGCGGTGCCAGGGTCGTGTATGCCTCGACGTGGGAGGTCTACGGCGAGCCCGAGTATCAACCCATCGACGAGAAGCATCCGACGGCTCCGGACCATCCCTACAACATCACGAAGCTCGGTGGCGAGCAGATCTTGCTGGCCGCCGACCACCTTCACGATGTTCCAGTGATTGCGCTCCGGCTCGGAACGGCGTACGGAACAGGCTTGCGCCCGAACTCCGTTTTCCGCATCTTCATCGACCGAGCCCGCCGCGGCGACGCGATCACCATTCAGGGCGACGGACTTCAGGGTCGCCAATTCACGCACGCCTCGGATCTGTGTCGGGCCTTCAGCTTGGCCCTCGAGTCTGACGCTCGTGGAATGGCGCTCAATACGGTGGCTCCCAAGATGACCTCGATCCGAGAGCTGGCTGAGCTGGTGACGGCGCGATTCCCCACGGAGCTCACCTTCGGCGACCCCCGACCGGGAGATGTTCCTTCGGCCGCCGTTTCGTCCGATCGCATCACCGAAGTTCTCGGCTGGACTGCTGACAAGCCGTTCTCCGAGGGACTCGACGAGCTGATGGATTCTGTAGAAGCCGAGGGCTGAGTCGTGACAAACGACCGGCCTCGGGTGCTGGTCGCCATCAAGGGTCTTGGCATCGGCGGAGCGGAAAAGCTCATCTCCGAAGGCGCCAGGTATTGGGATCGCGATCGCTACGACTATCACGTCGCATACGCCTTGCCGTGGAAAGATCAGTTGGTTTCCGAGATAGAAGCTCTCGGGATCGGCGTGACCTGTGTCGGCGGTCCCAAAGGATCGACTGCGGCAACGTGGCGGGGTTTGCGACGTCTCATTCGGGATCTCGACCCCGCATTGGTGCACGCCCACTCGCCGATGATCGGGGTGATGGCGCGATTCTCGCGGGTGCCCCTCGTGTATACCGAACACAACGTTGCCAGCTCATACAGAGAGCCGACGCGTACGGCCAACCGGCTCACGTACCGGCGCAACCGCCGGGTGATTGCCGTCTCACAGCCGGTTGCTGACTCGCTCCAGTCGTTTTCGGGACCTGCACCGGTCGTCGTGGTGAACGGAGTTGCCGTTGCGGTGAACGCGGACACTGCAGCGGCGGCGAGGGCGGAGTTGGACCTCGTGGAGGGCCAGCAGTTGTATGTGCACGTGGGCAACATCCGACCGCACAAGGGTCACTCGAACCTCATAGCTGCTGCGGCACTGTTGGCCGACCGCAGCGCCGACCTGCAGATCGTGTCGATTGGTGGCGAGAAGGTCGACGGAGACCTCGACAGGGTGCGTCAGGAAGCCACCAGCGCCGGTGCCGACCCGATTGTGCGCTTCTTGGGTCGCAGGCCAGACGCGTTGGCTTTTGTCGGTGCGGCCGATGGCTTCGTCAACCCCGCCGATGTGGAGGGGCTGCCTGTTGCGGTGCTCGAGGCCATGAATCTCGAGAAGCCGATCGTGGCTACGGCAGTTGGGGGCGTGCCAGACATCATCCACGATGAGAAGACCGGCCTGCTGGTCAAACCGAAGGATCCTCGTGCCTTGGCCGGCGCAATCGCGCGATTGGTCGACGACCGATCGCTCGCAGCCTCACTCGCCGCCAATGCGCGGGAGTTGGTCGAGCGCGATTTCTCCCTCGAGGCGATGGTCAAGGCAAACGAAGCCCAGTACGAACTCGCACTCGGTGGCTGACGGCGTCTCCATCCGGCGATTCGAGGATCGCGATCTGCCGGCGGTACTCGAAGTGCTCCGAGCCGCACTCGGCGAGACGGCGGTGCTGAAGCGCACGGAGGCCCTCTTCGGTTGGAAACACTTTCACAATCCGTTCGGCAGATCGATCATTCTGCTGGCTGAGTCGGAGGGCCGCGTAGCCGGCGTTCGAGCTTTCATGCGTTGGGATCTCCAGACTCCTGGCGGCGACGTGCTCCGATGTGTTCGGGCGGTCGACACGGCGACGCACCCAGACTTCGGGCGGCGCGGGATCTTCTCTTCGCTGACGATGGCGGCGCTGGAGGAGGCAGAAGCTGCCGGAGTCGACATGGTCTTCAACACTCCGAACGAGAAATCTGGGGCCGGGTACCTCAAGATGGGTTGGGGCACGGTCGGACCGATCGGTGTGTTGGTCCATCCGACATATCGGCTGGCAACCAAGTCGGTTGCGTCTGACGTCCTTCCCGACCCCGCTGAGTTCCTGAAAGACCCGGTGGCCGCAGAAGCGCTCGATGGAGCAGACCGTCGAGCTCTGGGGCTGAGGACCGTACGGTCGCCGGAGTACCGGTCATGGCGGTTCACGCAACATCCGACCGCCCGGTACTTCGCTGTTCGTGCGGACGACTCGGCGGCACTCGTCCGCCCCAATCATCGATCGGGCAGGAGGGAACTCGTCGTTTCCGAGCTCATGGGCCCGAACCCCAGACGAGCGGCGGTTGCCGCACGCAAAGCATCGAAGAGCGATTACCTTGCAACGTGGTTCTCAGACGGAAGCCCTGAGCGGAAAGGAGTCGCCATGGCCGGTTTCGTGTCGGTTCCTCGCATGGCTGCCCTGCAGTTGGTCGCACGGCCCCTGCGAGAGGTGCCGCTCGATGTGTTCACTCTCGATTCCTGGGACCTCGCCACGAGCGATCTGGAACTGCTGTGATCGACAGAAGCTTCGGCTCCAACATCGATTTCGGATTCTTCGTGATGCTGATCGTGTGTTTCGGGGTCATTGTCGCCGTCGCCAAGAAGGTGGTCACCAAGGACGACCCATGGCTGGTGAGCTTGATCATCGGCGGATTCATGGCGAAGCTCGTTGGTGCCTATCTCCGGTGGTACGTGCTCATCGTCGTGTACCGCGGCAGCGGCGATGCGATCGGATACCACAGCAGGGGCCAGCTCTACGCCGACGTGATCAGGTCATTCCAGGTTCCTGAGATTCAGAACTTCGGTTCAGGTACCAAGTTCATGTACCTGCTGTCTGGGATCTCGTACGTTCCGTACAAGCCTTCGCTGTTCGGCAGCTTCGTGTTGTTCGGATCCTTTGCGTTCCTCGGGCAGATCCTGTTCTACGTGGCCTTTCGGAACTCCTTCGCCAAGATTCGATGGCGTTGGTATGCGATCGCCATATTCTTCCTGCCGTCCATCATCTTCTGGCCGGCGAGCATCGGCAAAGAGTCGGTGATGTACATCTCGATCGGCATCGCCGCCTGGGGAGTGAGCAAGCTCCTGCAGGACTACCGGATCATCTGGGTGATACCGATCGCATTCGGGCTTGGGCTCACCGGAGGCGTCCGAATCCACATGGCTGCTCTCGTGGCCGGTGCGCTGGCCGTGACCGTCATGTGGGCCAAGACCCCAAAGATCAGGGGCGCTGGTTCAAGGCGATTAGCCATGGTCGTTGTCGGCCTGGCCGGAATGGGATTGTTGGTGTCACTGACTGCTGCGAACTTCGACATCGTGCTGAGCACGGAAGAGTTGGACGTCGATCCGTTCCTGCAGACGCTTGAAAGCACGACCTCCACCGGTGGTTCCCAAGTCGAAGGAGAGCCCATCCGGAGTCCAGCCGATGTCCCCGAAGGGACATTACGAGTGTTGTTCCGCCCGCTGCCTAACGAGGCTGACAACGCTCAGGCGTTGGCTGCCTCGCTGGAGAGTGCCGTGCTGCTGTTGCTGACGATTCTTCGTGCTCCGGCCATGGTCCGAGAGTTCATCCACTCCAGGCGAAGACCCTATTTCGCGTATGCCGTCGTATACACCGCAGGGTTCGTGGTTGCGTTCAGCACGTTCCTGAACCTCGGATTGTTGGCGCGACAGCGATCGCAGGTGCTGCCATTCCTGCTGATCCTGCTCATCGCGCCTGGCGGCGACGCAGCTGAAGAGCGAATCCGAAAACGGAAGGAGCGCCGCGCCGAGCAGCTCGCAATTCTGCGACCGCAAGACTCCGAAGCAGCTTCGGACGAACCTGCTCGGCTGCCGGTCGGCTGAGCGCTGCTCGAATGCAGCTCAGACGTCCACGATCTGCGTCGTGGACAACAGGCCGGCTGCTCTGACGAGTCCCACAGCCATGATCCCGATGACCACCCAGATGCCGGTGATCAACCACGGGTTGGCGATCGAGTCGATCCCGAGTGCCACGGCGACAAACCCAACCTGTACGGCTCCGACGATGACTGCGATCACGCCGACGGCGACCCCTCGATCGTTGAGTTGGTCGTACAGATGAGAGCGATCTCCCAAGAACATCGGGACTCCGGCGAGTCGGCGACGCAGCAGCGTCGACACCATGTCCAAACCGAAGACACCAAGCACGGCGAGCGCAACGAGGATGTCGGCGGCGGTCGCGGTTGGGCTCACCGTCAGCAAGCCGTAGACGAGGAAGACCCCTACGGAATATGCCCCGTTGTCGCCAAGGAACACTCTCGCCTCGTGCCAGTTGAACACCAGGAAGCCGACCAGCGCACTGGCGAGGATCCAACCGAACGAACCGTCGATCGAGCGTCCTGCTGCCAGGAGCGCCAGGCCGACGCCCGCGACCGCACCGGCGGTACCGACGAGACCATCGAGCCCGTCGAACAGGTTGACGGCATTGGCTGCTCCGACGACGAGCACGACGACGACGAGCACATGGATCGGGTTGGTGATTTCGAGCGGAAGGTCGGCAAATCCGAGCAGTAGCAGCGCCGCAGCCAGTTCGAAGATGACGCGAACCTTCGGAGAGAGCTGGAATCGATCGTCGACGAGCCCGACGACGAACACGAGTGCCGATGCGATGAACAGTCCCCAATCGAACGACGCGTTGACCGCCATGGCCGTGTGAACGGCGAGGAACACGCCGACGCCGCCGAGCGGAATCGCCGCACGAGCGTGAGCTTTCAACGCAGAGCCATCAGGAATGTCGATCCAGCCGAGGCGCGGACCTATCTTGATCATCAGGCCACTGACGATGAGCGAGATCGCGCCTGCGATCAGATAGACCATACGAGCACCTCGGATGATTCCCCTTCGTGTACCTCGATGTTCGCGTGATCCACGAAACCCATCGACCGGTACGCCGCAATCGCTCCAGCGTTGTGCGAGGCGACCACCACTTTGACGGCCTCGACGTCTTTGGCCCGCATGCCATCGAGGAAGTCCGCTCCCAGCCGCCTGCCGATGCCTCGGCCACGCAGAGGACCGGCCACCGCCATCGACAGCAACTCTGCCGCAACGTCGACCCCTCCGCCGTCGTAGCGCAGAGTCTCGATTGCTCGTCCGAGATTGCGCACCAGGCTCGGCGCGGCCACGACTCCGGCGGTGAGACCGTGGGTCTTGATGAAGTGCTTGTAGAACGCTCCGGTCGACGTCGTCCCGGCCACGAAACCGACCGGCCCGGTGGAATCGACTGCCACCTGAATGACCGAGCCGTCCCATTCGACCATCGCTCGATAGAGGCGGGTCATGAAGCGGTGGCCGAGTTTCGGAAGGAATCCCTCATGGATGCCATTCATGTGAAGACGAGCGAGTGTCGGCGCGTCACTGGCAACTGCTGCTCGGTACGAGACGGGTTCGGCGCCAGGAGGAAAGAGGTCGAGGCCTTTTCTTCTCGCAACGTCTGCGTAGCTACGCATCACTGTGTCGACCACCGTGCGCTCGTCGAAGTGTGACTTGGAGCGCTCACGGCCCGCTTGGGACATGGCGCGCATGGTTTCGGGGTCGCCGCCGACGCGTCGGATTGCTGCGGCAATGTCACGTGCAGATCGCACGGGCACGAGTACTCCGTTCTCGCCGTCGATCACCACCTCCCGGCATCCGCGAATGTCGGTTGCGATCACCGGGAGTCCCATCGCTGACGCCTCCATCGCAGATCGGGGGAAGCCCTCTCGATGTGAAGGGAGGGCGAAGAGGTCGAACGCTCGATACAGTCGCTCCACGTCAGTGCGCATGCCGAGGAATCGGACGCCGCGCCGAGTCGCCGCGTCGATCATCGCTCTGGGAAGTGCGTCGGATTTGTCAGGTTCGTCGGGTCCGACGCACACGAGAACGAACCTGTCGTCGAGCAGTTCGAACGCCTCGAACAGCTCTGGATAGCCCTTCTCCGCAACGAGTCTGCCAACGATGCCCACCACGATTTGATCGTCGTCGACATCGAATTCTTTACGAAGAGTTCGACGAGCTTCGTCCCCAACCGTGTCTGGGTGGAACCGATCGAGGTCGACGCCATTGCCCAGGTAGCTGCCTTTGGCCTCGGCGACGATGTGGAGACGGGTCAGCAGTTCGAGGTCTTCGGAGCTCTGGACCAACTCGGCGTCAGAGAATCTCGACGCTATCGCCTCGAGTCCGTACACGACGGATCGCTTCAGCATCGGATCGTCTTCGGTCGCATACAGCCCATGGACCGTGTTCACCACAACGGGTACACCGGACAATCGGCCGAGAATTCGCCCGTAGACGCCAGGCTTCGGGTTGTGGGTGTGCAACACGTCTGGCCTCTCGTTGCGCAAGATTCGCCAGAGTTGCCATGCGGATTTCAGATCGGCGAGCGGGTTCATGCCTCTCGTCGAGGCGGTCAACGGAACGTGTCGGACTCCTGCCGCCTCGATGTAGTCGACGTCCGGTCCAGGCGCGCTGATGGCGATGGTTTCGGCACCCGCAGCGACCGCCGCGGTCAGTTGGGGGAAGATGAGGTACTTGAGGCTCAGGTCCACGGTGGTGAGGTGGGCGATCTTCATCTGCGACGTCTCATTTCGAGCAGGAGTTCATGGTGGCGGTCGACACTGTGTTCGACAAGGAATTGGTCGGACACGAGCGCCTTGGCATCTTCGCCCATTTCCCGCAGCCGGTCGAGGCCTCGGGCGGCATCGGTGATCGCACGAGCAAGCGCACCGACGTCGCCCACCGGGACCACCACGCCCGTCGTGCCGGTGATCATCGTTTCGGCCGTCCCTCCGGCAGAAAAGCCGAAGGTCGGAACACCGGCGGCTGCTGCTTCGAGCACGGCCCCAGGAAAGCCCTCGGTCTTGGACGGCAGGATCAGGAGGTCGGCCCATGCGAGATGGGGGCGCACGTCGCGCACCGATCCGATCAGTTCCACTCGATCCGAAAGCCCACGGTCGGTGACCGCGGTTGCGAGTTCGTCGGCCATCGGTCCAGAACCGACGAACCTCAGCGTCGGCTCGAGCTCTTCTGGAAGTCTCACGACGACCTCGAGAGCCGCCAGCGGGTCCTTCTCGCGGGAAAGCGCGCCGAGGAAGAGCATTCTGAGCCGTTCGCTGGGTGCCTCTTCATCGCCGCGCACCTGCAGAAAATCGGCCGGGATACCGGTGTGTGCAACGCGAATCTTGTCAGCCTTCACGCCTAGGTGTGTCGACAACTGGTCTGCAGTCAGTTGCGAAACGGCCACGATCCAGTCCGCTCGACTGTGAAGGAATCGATGAAGCAGTCTGTGTCGGACGCCTCGCAACCAGTAGCTCGGCTCGCCAATGCTCGAGTAGACGAGGCTGGGCTTCGGCTTGAGACCGGTCAGTGCTGCCGCCACGTATTTGAGTGTCGCTCCGCCATTGGCGAATACGACGTCTGGACGATCCCTCTTGATCTCGGCTCGAAGCGCACGCACCACGTCGATCTTGAGTCCGCTGAGATCCGAAGTTGCCCTGTCCGAAACCGGCTTTGCGTTCACGAATGGTCCGTCGGTGTCGGTCGTCAACGATCGCATGGTCGTGGCCCAACCCTTGCCACGAAGCCCGCTTGCCAACCGCTCGCCGAACACCTCGGCACCGCGCCTGCGATTGCTCGACACGACGATCATCAGTTTTCCGGGGCTCTGGGCGCGTGCCGCTTGGGCGTGGTGATGCACACCAGGCAGTGACTTCACTTTGCGCCGCCAGCTCAAGAAGGCCGCCGGCGCTTTCACAAATCTCCCACGACGGGTTGCCTTGTGGTCGTGGAGCATCACCATGGCCAGGTTGAGCGGATGCGATTCGTGACCTTCGAATCGCACGAGATCGGTCCTCGGCGCCAGGAACTCGATCGCGGACAGGGCGATTGAAGGCAGTCGCAGTGCTGCGAGCGTTTCCTCGTCGATGTCCGCTGCGGTCACGGCTGAGGCAAACAGCAGCGCCGTGTACGTGGTGGTGCGGAGGTCATGGCGTTCCGCGAATGAGATCACAGCATCCCAGTCGATCGGAAGCGCTGCTACTTCCTTGAGGTCGCGGAACAAGATGAGCCGAAAACGATGGTCGAGGATCGCGTGGGTGGCGAGGAACGCCAGGCGCGCAGCGTCTGGGAGTACCCACAGCGGTCCCAGGGAAGAGTCGACGTCGAGCACCGCGTGATCCCACGCTTCGCTTGTCGCATCGGCCGCGCAACCCGCCAACTGGCTGTAGCTGAAGAGGTCCCAGTGCAGATCGATGGTGAAGCGGATCCCGGAATGCGCCATCGGTATGTTGCGCTTGTCGGCTTCAGGAGTCTTCGGCGGGATCGCAGGCACTCCGGGCACGTCGCCCAGCACCTCGAGTGCTCGGTCGAGATCTTGCGGGCGCACCAACAAGTCGAGGTCGGTGTACGTGCGCATCTCTGGCTGGGAGTACGCCCACTCTGCGAGATGTGGTCCCTTGAGCACGGTTGCAGGAACCTCCGCCTGATGAAGCGCTTCGAGCACGACGCGGAGCGCTGACCGCATCACTTGGCTTCTCGCGGTGAGCCGAGCAAACGGCGGAAACGCTTGCTGTCGAATCACTGCATCTTCCGATAACGCCAAGACGCCGAGCATGCCGTGATCTGCCGCGAGGATGAGTTCTTCCTCGCTGAGTTGGCGTTCCAGGGTCTGGGTCCTGCCTGCCACGAGGTCGACCAACAGCTGGGAAACGTCGTCGCCTGCCCTCCATGGATCGATCATGGCGTCGGATTCCCCCTCGGATGTGCATTGCTTCGATGGCGCTACAGAGCGGCGTTGTACAGGCCGATACAATACGTCGGCTCATGTTGGTCGGGACTTTACCGATGGTGAGAGGCAGACAAGGTGGTGGGGACGTGGAGATTCGGGTAGGTGTCGTCGTTACGGAGCAAGAGCTCCGTGGCGCCTTGGCCACCTTTATTGCGAGCAACGAAGGATTCGTTGTGAACGTCGTCGTAGATCAGCTCGTCCGAGGTGGCGACCTGGCAAACCTCGACGTCCTGCTTGTGTCGGAGAAGTCAGGCGTCGACCAGCTGCTTGACGTGGTCGACGATGTGCCGGCGGTCGTGCTCGGGACCGGGCCTGACTCGATGCTCAGCGCCGTCACCGCAGGTGCCATCGGTTACGTCGACATCGAATCACCTTTGGAGGAGGTTGTCGCTGCGTTGCGATCGGTCGCCGGCGGCGTCGGCACCATCCCTCCGGCGTTGCTGGGAACGTTGTTGCGACAAGTGGTGCGCAGAAATCGCGCCGAGCAGGAACATAGGGATCGCCTGAACGTCCTCAGCCCACGCGAGAACGACGTCTTCCGGCTGGCTGCGCTGGGTCGCAGCAATGACGACATCGCTGCTGAGCTCTTCATCTCGCCTGGCACCGTACGCACCCACAAGCAGTCGATATTCAAGAAACTTGATCTCCACGCTCAAGCCGAATTGGTCGCTTTCGCAATGCGATGTGGCTTCGATGTGATGGGAGAATCGAGTGATTGATTGGACCGACAGGACCCCACAAAATGTTGGTGAGGTCTGGACCAGGCGCTCAGGCGATGAGACCGCGGTCTACCACGGTGATTCGCTGCACATCCTCAATGCCAGCGCGTTGGCGATCTGGGAATTGTGTGACGGCGCGACTCATGCCGGCGAAATGGCTCAAGCGATCGCCGAGGTCACCGGGCTGGATGTTGCGAGCGCCGAGATCGACGTGCGACGCGCCTTGGACGACCTCTACAGCGGTGGACTCATCACGATCGACGAAGGTGGCGAAGAATGACCAAGGTAGGACCGACCGCAGAACATCTCATCGAAACAGAGGTCGGTGGAGATATCTCGCTCTACGACCCGACGTCTGAGCGCGTCGTCGTTCTCAATGCAACGGCGAGCGACATCTGGCGGCTGTGTGACGGTGAACAAACACTCGACGAAGTCATCGACCTCATCGCGAAGGCCTACGATCAGCGGCCTGACGAGATCAGACCGCACGTGACGACGACGATCGAGCAGTTCCGTGAAGAGGGATTCCTGGTGTCGTGAAGTTCGTCGACAGATCCGGTTGACGAGCGGACTTGAGCGACCTGGTTCGGGTCGTTGATGCTCGTTACGAGCTGTTGGACACTCCCTTCAGGGTGGCGTCGAACGACGAGGCGGTCGGCCCGTTGCTCAACGAGCTGCTGGGCCACTTCGCGTCAAGGCGGGCGGCGCGGTCAGCCAACACGCTCGTCATACGACAGCCAGACGAGCGGCGCCCGCAATTCAGTCTCTTTCGGGATTGCCAGACGGTCTACCGGGGCGAGGAGCGGCAAGGAGCCGTTGTTGCGTTGCTCGCTGAACTGAATCGGCGCGCCATCGAGTCGTTCGACACGTTCGCCGCCCACGCCGCGGTTATCGAGATCGGCGGCAGGGCCATCGCCATGCCCGCTGAGTCAGGGCACGGTAAAACCACGTTGACGGCCGCGGCAGTGATGTCCGGATTCGGGTACCTCTCCGACGAGGCGCTGTGCATCGATCCCCAGAACCAACGGGTGCGTCCGTACTCGCGACCGCTGTTGCTCTCGGATCACAGTCGAGATTTGCTCGGTATCGAATCGGTGGTTGTGCGCAGCGCGCAGGAAGGCGCAGTGGTTCCATCGGACTTGGGCCGCGTAGTGACGGACGAGCTACCTCTCGAGCACGTGGTCTTTCCTGAATACGGGCATGACGCGGCAACCCTCGAGCCAGTGGGTGCCGGCGTCGTGATGGCCGAGCTCCTCAAGATGTCCTTCAACAACTACAAGGATCCCAAAGGGGCTTTCGAGCTGATTGCCTCGGTCGCAGGCCGGGTGAAAGGCTGGCGCCTCACCTACGGAGACCCGTTCGAGGCCTCTGCCCTGATGGCTGCGGAACTCGGCTGAGCGAGCGGCGGTTGATCAGCCGTTCTTGGAGTCGCGCCAGTCGAGCCACGGCTTCACTAGATCGACGGGCCAATCTGGTCCATTGAGTCCGATGGTGATCTCTCGCACGCCGAGGTCGTAGTAGGCATCGGCATCCTCGAGTCCCTTGCTGATGGATTGCACGCCGACGCTGCGCTCGATGTCCGCAGGATCTCGGCCGACCTTGGCGCACCACTCGTCGAGGACCTTGCTCTTGTGCGCAATCTGGCTCGGGTCACCGAACCCGTGCCAGATGTCGGCGTGTTCAGCGACGATCCGCAGCGTGACCTTCTCGCCGCCGCCGCCGATGAGGATCGGCAAATCCCCGGTTGGTTGTGGATCGAGCTTGGACAGCCGCTCCTTGATACGAGGCATGGCAGCGTCGAGCGCCCTGAGACGGCCACCTGCGGTACCGAATTCGTAGCCGTACTCGTCGTAGTCCTTCTCGAACCATCCTGATCCGATGCCGAAGACGAGACGGCCGCCCGAGATGACGTCAACGGTGCGGGCCATGTCGGCGAGCAACTCTGGATTGCGATACGAGTTGCACGTGACGAGGGCGCCGAACTTGATTCGTTCGGTCTGCTCTGCCCAGGCGCCCAGCATCGTCCAGCACTCGAAGTGCATCCCTTCGTTGGCGTCTGGCTCGCCGCCGTAGAGCGGATAGAAGTGATCCCAGTTGTAGAGGACGTCGACGCCGAGCTCTTCAGCACGGTGAACCGCCCGACGGATTCCGTCATAACTGCCGTGCTGTGGATGGATCTGGACGGCGATTCGCATGTCAGTCATCGAATACTCCTCGTAACGCAGTGAGCGCCCGACACTAATCGTGCGGGCGCTCACCAGCTCACTGGCATCCGGTGCAGACTGGTCAGGCGGTGGTGACGCCTCCGGACGCACGGAAACGAGGGCGAGCGATGAACCAGTACAGCGCCGCACCCAAGACGCTTGCGAAGAGCACGACTGCTGCCCATACGATCTGGTTCTGTCCAGTGGCGTTCCACTGGTCAGTCGGACGCTTGAGGAGGTCGACAAGCGCGACGAGCCACAGCGCCAAGCCTCCCAAGAAGATCACAGCCATGAGTAGTTCCAAAACGGCCAAATTCACTGCACTCCTTTGTTGTGGGTCGGTTGACCCACGAGATTCGAGCCTGGTGAAGTGACCTGCCATCAGGAGAGCCTGGGCAGGTCACTTCGGTACTTGCGGTCAGTTGGTTGCGAGGCCACCGTTGCGGGTGAATCTCGGCCGAGCGATGAACCAATAGAGCACCGCTCCGAGAACGTTGGCGAGCAACACAACTGCTGCCCAAACGAGTTGGTTCTGTCCGGTTGCGGCCCATTCGCCGGCCGGTCGTCTGAGTAGATCCACCAATGCCGCTACCCACAGTGCGATTCCCCCAACCATGATCAGCACGAAGATCAGACTGATCCCAATACGCATCGGCGCTCCTTCTCGTTGTTGACCGACTGTGCATATCAGACGCCGCAGGCGCGCGATAAGTTGCAGATTTCCACCGTGATGTTTGTGTACTTCAGCGCGTTGCTCAGCGGTTGCGGCCAAGTTCTTCGTGGCTGGAGACCCAATCGCTCGACGAGATAGCGGCCGCCAAGGACAGCTCGCCCGCCAGGACGAGGGCAGCGGCGATCTCAGCGAGTTTGCCGACCTTGCCGGTCCCGAGACATCCGAGAATCTGAAGCGATTCGGCCTGGGTTGCCAGCTGTGTGCCGCCGCCATGGGTCGCCACGATCAGCGAGGGCAGGGTGATCGACATGTAGAGGTCGCCTGACGCCGTCGGTTCGGCGTGCAGGATCGCTGCCGAGGACTCCGCAACGTTGGCGACGTCCTGGCCGGTGGCGATGAACAACGCCGTCAATCCGTTGGCGGCATGGAGTCCGTTGTTGTTGGAACCGGCAAGCATCGATCCGACGTTGGCGATGCCGTGGTGGTGCAGCAGGCTCTCCGGCTCGACCCGCATGTGCTCGACCAACGCCCTCCGGCTTACGTTGGCTTCAGCTATCACTCGCTTGCCGCGGGTCCGCAGGATGTTGATCTGAGACGCCTTCTTGTCGGTGGCCATGTTGGCTTCCAGGTAGAAGTGGTCGACGCCCTCGTACTGGTCGAGGATCCACCGACACGCAGTGTGCGTGGCCTGACTCACGATGTTCTGGCCCCCAGCGTCGCCCGTGGAGAAGTCGAACCTGAGGTACGCGGTCCTGGCGGCGAGGTAGGTCTCGATCTCGAGCAGCCGGTGGCGGGTTCCTGTCGACTCCGCAACTTCAGCGATGTCGGCGGTGTGGTCTGCGACCCAGTGAGCGAAGGTGCGGGCGTCTCGTGCATCGGCGAATACGAACGCGGGAGCGCGTTGCATCCGGTCGTCCACGATGGTGGTGGAGATGCCACCTGAGAGATTCATGACCTTCATGCCGCGGCTGTACGAAGCGACCAACGTGCCTTCCGTGGTGGCAAGGGGGACGATGAAGTCTCCCTTGGCATGCTCGCCATGGACGGTCATCGGCCCCGCGAGGCCCATCGGGACCTGAGCCACGCCGACGAAGTTTTCGATGTTGCCCTTGGTGATGGACGGATCGACGGAGTACGTCGGGACGTGATGCAGCGTCACGCCAGTGTGCTCTTGGACGAAGGACCGTCTGAGTTGTGCCGCATCTTCGGTGTAGTCGTCGTTGCGGTCTCGTGGAATCCGGATGAGGTGCTGGCCGTCGGAGACTTCGTCCTCAGTCTCGAACCGGAGCTGTCCAAACTCCGTCGTGGCGACATCGACGGTGATACCGGCCGAACCCGCCTCGAGGGCGGGCCGATCGGCGATCACGTCGATCACCGTTCCCAGTGGAAACACGATCGGGTCGGATTCGGTCACCGTCGACGCCTGGATGACGTTTCCGTCACGAATTCGGATGGTGATCTGCGAGTGGTCGACTTCGGTGCCTGCGATCGCAAGCCCGCAAACCTGAGTGATCGTGGCGTCAGCCAGACGATTCTTGAGCGAGATCTGCACACCGGCACCCACATTCTCGAGGCTGCCTCTGGTGTAGAGCGATTTCAGCAGGTCTTCAGGAATCACGAGGTGCTCCGAACGTCGTTGGCCGCCGCCACGGCGGGGCGTCAACGCTTGTGAGACAGGACGGTCTTTTCATGGCCCCGCAGAGTAGAGGCGAGTTGTGTGGCACGGTTCGAATCTGATCCACCAACCGACTGATATCGTTTCTCCATGATTGAGATCCGACCCGTCCTCGAGTCTGAGTTCGAAGACATGCGGGCCTTCGTCAATCGAGGGTTCGGGGGAGACATCCGCCCTGACGACGCCGAGGGACTGGCCGGATCGAGAGCGGTCTTCGAGCTCGATCGCACGTATTGCGCGTTCGAAGACGGCACCCTCGTGGGCACTGCGGCTGACTTTGCGCTCGAGGTGGCGGTTCCTGGCCGGGTGGTGCCGATGGCAGGAACGACCATCGTTGTGGTGCTGCCAACTCATCGGCGGAGAGGCCTTCTCACCCAGATGATGCGAGCTCACGTCGACGAAACGCACGACCGTGGTGAGCCTCTGGCGGGCCTGTGGGCCTCTGAGACCGTCATCTACGGACGATTCGGATTCGGGTGCGCGACCGATCGACTCGATTTCTCGTTCGACGCACGACGACTGGGACCCTGGGTCGACCGCGAACTGGATGCGGTGCGGATGGTCGACAAAGAGACTGCCGATCCTCTCGTGCGCTCGTTCTTTGCCGAATGGTTTCCCACACGACCCGGCGCGTTGGTGAGGACGGATGCCTGGTGGACCCACAGGATCTTGCGCGACCCCGAGCAGTGGCGTGGCGGAGCATCGGCGTTGCGTTTCGCCCTGGCCGAGCGGGATGGTGAAGTGGTCGGCTATTGCAGCTATCGCCAAACAGAGAAGTTCGAGAATTGGGAAGCGGAAGGCTCGATCGACGTGGTTGACCTGTTTTCGATGGACGCCAGAGCTGATGCGTCGTTGTGGCGCTTCCTTGCTCGCATAGATCTCTTCCCGAACGTCAAGTCGTGGAACATGCCCCTCGACGTCAATCTGGCCTGGCAGGTCGGCAATCGACGGGCCATTCGTCGGTCGATCTCAGATGGCCTCTGGCTTCGCCTGATCGACGTCGCCGCGGCCTTCGCAAGTCGCTCGGCTGCAGCTGTCGGTGGCGTCAACGTGGAAGTCATCGATGCCTTCTGCCCGTGGAATCGCGGCGTCTACCGAATCGTCGGCGATGACGGTCAGGCCACGGCTACCAAGACCACTCAGCTGCCTGACCTGACGATGGACGTCTCGACGCTCGGTGCGATGTTCCTCGGTGGTCGCGACGCGGTGGCCTTGATGGACGCCGGCCTCGTCGAAGGTGATCGTCGCGCCGCTGCGACGCTGTCGGCGATTTTGGCCGCAGACACCGTCCCGTGGTGCCCAGACGTCTTCTGAGAGTTGCCCGCCGAGTTGTCAGACGCTTTGTGCGTCCTCGAGGCGAGCGACTTCTTCCGCCACTTCTTGTGGAGTCTTCGCCGAAACGTCGACGTGAACGGTCTCGGGCGCACTAGCTGCGATGAACGACGGAGGAGGATTCTCGTCCACCCATAACACGCGCTCGACACCTGAGCCGACCAGTCCGTCGCGCCACTGCTGGTAGACCTCCAGCGGTGAATCGGCGAAGGAGCGTTCTCGATCATCGACTGCAGCGCTTGCGACGAAAATGGCACAGAATGCTCGCGTCGCGGCACCTCCGACGTGGGATCCATCGGACAGGTCGCCGATCGCCACCTTGGCTCCGCGACGTCGAAGCTCGAGTCCGGTGTCGACGTCGGAGACGAACGCTCTCACCTCGCTCTCGCGCGGCATCAGCCCTTCGAGGATCACGCCGCCGAGGGGTGTGTCTGCGCCTATGACGATGACTGGCATTCGCTCAGAATACGGCAACTCGTCGGCCTGTCTGTGGCCCGTTCAAATCTGGCCATTTGGGGCACTGCTACGCTGCTCGTTCCACGAGACAGCAGGTGGAAGGGCCTGACAGCTCGCAGGCTGCAGTGGAAGGAGGGACCGCCGATGGTGTCGATACCGTCGTTCTATGACCCTTCGCAGCATCACGATGCTTGTGGCGTTGGGTTCATTTCAGACCGCTCTGGCCGGTCGAGCCACCGCCTGCTCAAAATTGCTGTCAATTGTCTGCACGGCCTCGACCATCGCGGTGCCAAATCGGCCGACGGCACCGGCGACGGTGCGGGTTTGATGACGCGAATCCCGTATCGACTGATCGAGCACGATCTGTCGGGTCGGGGCATCACTCCGCCACCGCGTGATTCGCTCGGTGTGGTGATGGTGTTTCTCCCGACGCGAGAAACGGACTCCTCCCGCAAGCTGCTCCACAGCGCTCTCGAAGCCGAGGGGTTGGCGGTCGCGGCTTGGCGTCGAGTCCCTGTTGGAGCCACTTCGCTCAGCGACACGGCCAGGGCCGGCATGCCGATCATCGAGCAGGTGATCGTCGACGGTTCTGGTGTCGGGGACGTCGACGAACTGGATCGGCGCCTCTTGTTGGCACGCAAGGCAGCTGAACGAAACGCGATCGCCGCCAACGCCATCGGCTTTTCTGTCCCTTCGGCGTCGGCTCAGACCGTCGTGTACAAGGGGTTGTTCACCGCTTCCACGATCGAGCAGTTCTACTGGGACCTGGCCGATCCGATGTTCGAGACCGACTTCGCCATCTTCCATCAGCGCTATTCGACGAACACGTTCCCGTCGTGGTCGCTGGCGCAACCTTTCCGGGTGCTGGCGCACAACGGAGAAATCAACTCGGTGCAGTCGAATCGGTCGTGGATGTCGGCTCGCGAGGTCGACCTCCGTTCCGACGTCTGGGGCGACCGAACCGCCGACCTCGCTCCGCTCGTCACCCACACGGGAAGCGACTCGGCCAGTCTCGACAATGCCTTCGAGGTGCTGACGCGCTCCGGCCGGTCTGTCGATCACGTCAAAGAGATGTTGATTCCGTCCGCGTGGGAGAACGTCGCCGATCTCGACGACCAGCGACACGCATTCTTCGAGTACCACGCGTTCCTGACCGAACCTTGGGATGGTCCCGCAGCCGTCGCTGCGAGCGACGGCAAGATGCTGGTGGCTGGTCTGGATCGCAACGGCCTCCGTCCGGCGCGATGGACGATCACTCCTGAATTCCTCATCGTTGCCTCGGAAGCCGGGCTTGCGCCAGAAGAAGAGGTTCTCGCCGAGAGAACCGGGCAGATGGGTCCCGGCGAGTCCATCGCCGTCGACCTGGCGACTGGCGACATCGAATTCGACGATGCGATCAAGACCCGCCTGGCGAACCGCCAGCCATACGCCGAGTGGATCTCCACGCAGACCGCTTACGTGCGCAATCCCTTCGACTCGTTGCAGGACGACCGCTTCGATTCGGACAAACTCGCACGCGTGTTTGGCTACACCGCTGAAGAGCGCCGCTTGTTGCTCCAACCTATGGCCGAAGGTGTCGAGCCGATCCTTTCGATGGGCCATGACACCGGTTTGGCTGCGCTCGCTGAAGTGCCACAGCGGCTGTCGCGCTACTTCCATCAAGCGTTTGCGCAGGTGACCAACCCACCAATGGATCCGATTCGAGAGCGTTTGGTCATGTCGCTCCGGACGTACCTCGGACGTCGCGGATCGCTGCTCGAGGAAACGCCGCAGCAGGCGCGCCTCATGGAATTGTCGAGTTGCGTGCTCAGCGACGCCGAGGTGGAACAGATCGGTCACGCCGACCATCCAGACTTCCGCTCGGCGTGGTTCGATTCCCTGTTCGAAGCCTCCTCCGGCGCCGATGGTCTCGTCGCAGCCATCGAGACGTTGTGCGATGACGTGGAGCAGGCGGTGCGCGACGGTGTCGCGATCGTGATGCTGAGTGATCGCGAAGTCGACGCAGACCGAGCACCAATCCCGACCGTGCTCGCGGTAGGTGCCGTACATCACCGGCTCATAAGTGCAGGACTTCGCCTGCACTGCTCGATCGTTGCGGTGTCTGGCGAGCCGCGGGACGCCCACGATCTGGCGTGCCTCATCGGTTTCGGAGCGTCAGCGGTCAACCCGTTCATGGCGATCGAACAGGTGAGAGCCCTCGCCGAAGATGTAGAGATCGATTCGGTCGAGGCGCAGGAGAACTACCGGGCAACCCTCGAGAAGGGGCTGCTGAAGGTGATGTCGAAGATGGGGACCTGCACCATTTCGGCGTACCGGGGGAGTGAGCTCTTCGAGGCGATCGGACTCGACGAGGACGTCTGCGAGTTGGCGTTCAGATTCGTGAAGCGCCGCATCGGTGGGGTCGGCTTCGCCGGTATCGCAGCAGCAGTGCTCGAGAATCACGCGTTGTTCGATTCAGGGGAGGAAGATCCAGGCGGCTTCTACAAGCACCGTCGTGGTGGCATGCCGCACATCGCCTCGCCCCGAGCCGTGCTCGCCCTGCAAAAGTCAGCCCGATCCGATGATCCCTCGGAGTGGACCAAGTACCTCGATATCGTCCAGGAGAACCGGCCCCCGTTGGAGCTCAGAGATCTCGTCGAGTTCACGACTACTCGAGACCCGATTCCACTGGATGAGGTCGAGCCGGCGGAGCGAATCATGCGCCGGTTCTCGACCGCTGCAATGTCCCTCGGGGCGCTTTCCAAAGAAGCCCACGAAACGTTGGCAGAAGCCATGGCCTACATCGGCGGCTTGTCCAATTCGGGTGAAGGAGGCGAGGACCCAGAACGATTCGCAACCCCCCGCAACTCGGGAATCAAGCAGATCGCCTCGGGTCGATTCGGCGTGACCCCGGCGTATCTCGCCTCGGCCGAAGAGTTCCAGATCAAGATGGCGCAGGGATCGAAACCGGGTGAAGGCGGGCAGCTTCCAGGCCACAAGGTGACCGAAGAGATCGCTCGACTCCGCCACACCGAACCGGGCGTGACGCTGATTTCGCCACCGCCTCATCACGACATCTACTCGATCGAAGACCTCGCCCAGCTCATCTTCGATCTCAAGACGTTCAAGCCCGTCGCGAGAGTCTCGGTGAAGCTGGTTTCTGGTCCTGGCGTAGGCACGATCGCGGTTGGCGTGGCCAAGGCCCAGGCCGACGCGGTTCTCATCTCGGGAAATGCCGGGGGAACGGGGGCGTCACCGATCGTTTCCATCAAGCACGCCGGATCGCCATGGGAGCTCGGCCTCGCCGAGGCCCACCAGGCGTTGTTGGCGAACAAGCTCCGCAACGACATCACCGTCGAGACGGATGGCGGGATGCGCACTGGACGCGACATTTTGGTTGCAGCGTTGCTCGGCGCCGACCGCTTCGGATTCGGAACCGTTCCGTTGCTGGCCCTCGGATGCAAGATGGTCCGACAATGTCATGAGAACACCTGCCCGGTGGGCATAGCCACCCAGCGTGAAGACCTGAGGGCGAAATTCACAGGGTCTGTCGATCAGGTCATCAACGTCTTCAGGCTGCTCGCCGAAGACGTGCGGATTCACCTTGCGTCTCTCGGGGCTCGTACGCTGGATGAGGTGACCGGTCGCGCCGATCTGTTGCAGCCCGTGGATCCTGACCATCCCGTGGCCAGAGAGTTCGTCGCGAAACTCTCGAGGACCGATTTCACCGACGAGCGATCGCCGTTCAAGAGCATCGAGCGGTCGCCTCTCGGGGAGCAACTTGCGGCCGAGGGTCGTCGAGCGATGCGCAACGGTGAGCGCCTCGACCTCGCGTATCCGATCCACAACACGGATCGGTCGATCGGAACTCGGCTCTCTGGTGAGATCGCAGAACTCGACGTTGCTGACGAAGCCAGCGAGGGCACCATCAACGTGCGTCTGTCTGGGACGGCCGGACAGTCATTTGGTGCGTTCTTGGCTGCCGGCGTGACGCTGCGGCTCACCGGCACTGCCAACGACTACGTGGGCAAGGGCATGGGCGGCGGGATGATCGCGGTTCGCCCGATTCACGACAACGCACACGTTGCAGGCAACGCCTGTCTCTATGGGGCGACGGCAGGATCGCTGTTCCTGGCAGGTAGCGCCGGTCAACGTTTCGCAGTGAGGAATTCGGGAGCGAAGGCAGTGGTCGAGGGGCTCAGCGATCACGGCTGTGAATACATGACCGGAGGCACCGTCGTGGTGCTCGGTCCGATCGGCCGCAACGCCGGCGCTGGAATGACCGGCGGCACCATGTATCTCTGGGATCCCGAAGGCATCGCACCACGCCACTTGGCAGACACCGCGCCACAGGCGAAGCGACCGACCGCGAAACAACTCGCGGACGTGCGAGATCTCGTCTCACAACACGTTGCCGAGACCGGTTCGGCCACCGGATCGGCTGTGCTCGACGACTGGGATGCGGCAGCGGCCACGTTTTGGGTCGTGGAGGCTGCAGCCGTCGCCGACAAGGCGGATGTCACGGTCGGTGACGAGGCGCCAGCATTGGGTCATCTGACCCTCCCGAAACGGAACAAATAGCTCGGCATCGGCGTTGTAATGAGTACCACGGGCGCACCGGGGACGGAACCGGTCTTCCCCACTCCCATTACCGTCACGGTGCGCCCACCTTTTGGCCCAAGTTCCGGATGTCCCCGGACTGTGAGATACTCAGAGCCACCGCCAATTCGTATTGCGAGGAATCGAACGTGACGACCGTAGATATCGACCTCGGTGGATACCAGCTCGGCTGGTCCGATTCCGAGGATGAGTACGTTTTCAAGCCCAAGAAGGGCCTGAACGAAGCGATCATCCGCGAGATGTCCGCCATGAAGAAAGAACCCGAGTGGATGCTCGAGTTCCGCCTCAAGGCGTACAAGCGCTTTCTCCGTAAGCCGATGCCGAAGTGGGGTGGCGGCGGACTGCTCGACACCATCGACTTCGACGACATCTATTACTACATCAAGCCGATGGAGGGCCAGGCCAAGGATTGGGACATGGTTCCCGATTCCATCAAGGACACCTACGAAAAGCTGGGTATTCCCGAGGCCGAGCGCAAGTATCTCGCCGGCGTCACCGCACAGTACGAGTCCGAGGTCGTGTATCACCGCAATCGGGAAGACCTCGAAGAGCTCGGTGTCCTGTTCTGTGACATGGACACTGCTGTCCGTGACTATCCGGAGCTGGTTCAGGAATACTTCGGTACGATCATTCCGCCGAACGACAACAAGTTCGCCGCGCTCAACTCGGCCGTTTGGTCCGGTGGCTCGTTCATCTACGTACCTCCAGGGGTGCACGTCGATCAGCCCCTGCAGGCCTACTTCCGGATCAACGCCCAAAACATGGGACAGTTCGAGCGTACGCTGATCATCATCGATGAAGGCGCCTCGTGCCACTACGTCGAAGGCTGTTCAGCGCCCGTCTATTCGTCGGACTCGCTGCACTCGGCGGTTGTCGAGATCGTGGTGAAGGAAGGTGGACGTTGTCGCTACACCACCATCCAGAACTGGTCGAACAATGTGTACAACCTCGTGACGAAGCGAGCAGCCGCATACCGCAACGCCACGATGGAGTGGATCGACGGCAACCTCGGATCGAAGCTGACGATGAAGTACCCGGCCGTGTGGCTCATGGAGGAAGGCGCCCACGGTGAAGTGCTCTCGATCGCGTTCGCCGGCGAGGGTCAGCATCAGGACGCCGGCGCCAAGATCGTTCACGCAGCTCCCAACACGACGTCGCTGATCACGTCGAAGTCGATCTCGAAAGACGGAGGTCGCGGTGGGTATCGCGGTCTCGTTCGAGTCGAGCCGGGCGCCGAGAACGCCAAGTCGTTTGTCCGTTGCGATGCGCTGATCCTCGACGAGGACTCCCGGTCCGACACGTATCCGTACATGGAGATCGAGGAATCGAACACGCAGATCGGCCACGAGGCGACGGTCTCAAAGGTGGGCGACGAGCAGTTGTTCTATCTGATGTCTCGGGGACTCTCGGAAGAGGAGGCGATGGCGATGATCGTCGCCGGATTCGTGGAGCCCATCATGAAGGAACTCCCGATGGAGTACGCCGTGGAGATGAACCGTCTGATCGAGCTGCAGATGGAAGGCTCGGTCGGCTAGCAAGCTCTGACAGATTCACCGGTCGACAGAAACCCTCTCCACCCGGGAGAGGGTTTTTTTTGGCGCTGGTGCCGCGGCCAGCTCCGGCGCGCTTCTTCTAGATTGTCTTCGGAGGGGGCTCTCTGTGGTTGTGTCATCAGCTGAATCGACGGAGGAGACCGAACTCGCCGACATCGGCGTGTTGTTCGTGCACGGCATCGGTCAGCAGAAGCGGGGCGACACGCTCATCGCCGCGGGCGATGCGGTGCACGAGTTCTTGGCGAGGTGGTTCACCACCGGCAACGTGGCCAAAGGAACCTCGCGAGCCGTCTTGATGCCGGACCCTGCGGATCCCGCAGCGCCTGCCCATGTCTACGCCTCGATGGAGCAGACGTTCGCGGATGACACCACAACCGAGTCGAACTGGTTGATGGCCGAGTCCTGGTGGGCGGAATCGTTTCCTCCTCCCAAGTTCTTCGACCTCGCGGTCTGGGCATTCCAGGTGATGCCGTGGACGCTCGCCACGCACTACGGGAGAGGTGTTCGCCGAGCATGGCTCGGAACCGCCGCCGCCTCTGGGCTGCTGCGGACTTCGTGGTGGTTCGTCGCTTTCGTGGGCCGCCTCATCCAACTGTTGATCGTGTTCGCAGTGATTCCGATCCTCGTGTTGCTCGTTGCGATCATTGCGCTCATTGGCGCCATCCCCATCGGTGGCGTGAGAGCTTTCGCGGGAGGCGCCCAGCGGATCCTGTCGGCCAGCCTCGGAGACAGCTTCATCTTCGTGCGCAAACCAATCCAGGCGTCCGCGATCCACGAGAAGGTCCGGCGTGACCTCGAATGGCTGGGGGAGCGTTCCCGCAAAGTGGCGGTCGTGGCGCACTCCCAAGGTGCCGCCGTCGCCCACGAGGTCATCAAAGATGATCCACGTCACGACATTGTGGCCTTCATTTCTTTGGGTTCCGGGTTGGGCAAGTTGCTGGAGCTGCGCAACGAGCGAGAGACCGTGCAGATCACGCAGCGAACCCCGAAAGAGACGTCAGCGGCGCCCTTCGCCGGATCGATCGGCATGGCGCTCATCGCCTGGGCGCTGTACTACGGGTTGGCGGGCACCAACGGTTGGGCGGCGAGCGCATTTGCCGGCGTGTTCGGATTGATTCTCGTAGGCGTGGCCACACAGTCGGCCTGGGTGGGCAGGGTTCCGAAGATAGAAGAGGTGGCGCTGCCAGGGTGGGTCGAGTGGATCGATCTGTTTGCGGCGAAGGATCCAGTCCCACATGGGCGACTGTTCGACACGGACGAGGTCGATCCGGCATGCGGGATTCTGTCGTGGGTGGAGAGCCGATTCGATCCTGAATATGGTCCGCGTGAGAAGTCGTTGCCCCGCTCCGGCGTGGCCCACAACTACGGCTCCTTCACGAGCGACCACAACGCGTACTGGCTCAATCGCGATGGAGTGGTACCAATGGTGGCGCTTGCCATCGCCAAGTATTCGCCGGGACTGCGTTTGGATGAGATTGACCCACTCGATCAAAGCAGGGTCGTGGCGGGAGCCCTCCGAAGACGATTTCGGGTGCGGTGGCTCCAGGTCGCCAGGTGGATGACCGTGGCGGCCGGGGCCTTTGCGCTGCTCGGCCTCGGGTGGAAGGACCAGCTGTTGGGGCTGAGTCGTCCCACATTGGTGGGCGCCAGGGCGGTTTCGAGCTGGGTTCCCGGATGGGCGTTGGACTGGTCGGAGAACACGGTCGTCGGTGTGCTGACGCTCGTCGTTCCTGTTCTGCTGATCTACGTCGGACTCTCCTACCTGTGGAGATGGTGGGGGTACGTCGAATCGCACGAGCTGTACCGTCGCGGGTTCCCAGACCCATTCCCGGCGCAGATGATCATCTTCATGCTCGTTCTGGCGCTCCTCGTCGAGGTTGGCGTGCTCATCGGCCTCGGTCATCGGCTCGGCATCGTTCCAGGTCTGTTGTCGGTCGCGGCATTCAGCGTCACCCTCGTGATCGTCACCCTGATGGCCGCTTCCTCGGTCACGCCCATGATCATGCGGCTCTGGCGCGGCGTATTCGGTGATGGAAAGGGAGTGCTCACCGGCCCACCCGCTGAGTTGCTCGGATACAGGCGCCTTATGCTGCTCGTCGGAATCCCAGCCCTGGTGGTGTTCCCGGTGATCGTCGTCGATCCGGAACCACCAACTTCGGTGGCCAGGGTGTTTGGTGCGTACGGGCTCGGGCTCGTCCTCTTCGGCCTTGGATCATTGGTGCTGCACACCCAGCTCGTGAGACGGATCGAGGCTCCATGGAGCCGAGTCTCGCGGTCGGGCCCACCTGAGCTCATTCTCTCCAGGCTCGCGGGTGGGAAGCCCGTTGCCGATGCCCAACTACGGGCTGCGGCCGAGGTGCTCATCCCCTGGCTCGACTTCTACGCGGAGTCGCTCCGTCAGGTCGAGGCTGATCCGCCGGCGATCGCCGAGTCCAACGATTGGGCGAAGATGGCCCGCACCGCTCGTCTCGAGGCGCAGCGAGCGACGGAGGTCGCCCGCCTGCTCGAGGCGTCCGATGTGGTGCTGGCCGGCCGTCTTGCGCTTGCCGCCGTACCTCTGCACCCGGTTGCCGTCGAACTCGCAGTCGAAATGCGGATGCTCGATCCCGACGCGGCGCTCACCGCCATGCAACGGTTGGCTCGCAATGGTCCCAGGCGTGATCGGTCACGTGCTCGACGATGGTTGAACGAACAACAGGACTCGGTTACGGCTGGCTGATCGCCGAACTGCCCAGTAGTTCAGGCAGGGCAGCAGATGACCACTTCGACGTGGCTGATGGCGTGGCTCGAGTGCTCGACGGTGATCGTCTGAGTGCCGGAGTCCCAGGCATCGTCCAATGAGATGACGTCACAATCTGTCGAGGACTTCCGGGCAATCGTGATGGGGTAACACCCGTCAGCCAGTTCGATCTTCCAGGGCGTCGGGTCGTTGTCGTCTGCGACATCGACGAGGTTGACGATGGAGCTGCACCCACCGGAAATCGGCGTCACCGACACATCAACGTCGAGGCATTGGCCACCCGATGGGACGCCAGTCTGGTTGTAGATGTCCTCACAACCGCCTTGTTCGATCTTGATGGCGTAGTAGGTGGCGTCAGGATCAGAAACCACCGTGGCAAAGGCCCGCGACATCCCGATCGATTGGATGACGGGAGTCGCCCAAACTGCTCCGACGCCGATGAGCGCGCCGCGCTTCAGCGCGTCACGACGAGTGATGCTGGCCATTTCTACCCCTGCTAGATATTACGATTGAGGCGGTCCCCCACGGACCCTCTGCGTGTCACTATACGCTACCCAGAGTAGTGGTGTAAACCCAAAAATTCTTTCAGACGGCGTCTCAACAACGATGTACGGCCAGCTCAAAGGCTGGCCGTACATTCGTGAGTTGTTGCGGTTGCCCTACATCTCGCAGCAGATGACTATCTCGACGTGCGAGATGTCCTTCAGTTCGCCGGTTGCTGGATCGGTTGGATGCGGGAAGGTGAGCGTGTTGGTTGCGGCGTCCCAGACGCTGGCGTGATCTACGGATTGGCACTGAACGCTGCCGCCGGTCTTGATGTAACACGCCATATCCAATGGAGTGCATCCATCTTCGAGCACAACTTCCCAAGGCGTTGGCTTGTTGTCGGCGTTAGCGTTGTTGATGGACGCGATGTGTGCGCATCCGCCCGCGACCGGAGTGACGATCGCATCGACGTCGAGGCATTGGCCCGCGCCGGTCGGGTTCGTCTGGCCGGAGATGTCGACGCAGTTGTTGGTCGGTTCGATCTTCACGGCGTAGTACGTCGCCGGTGGCGGTGGTTCAGTGGTTGTCGTGGTAGTGGGCATGTCGCTGGCGGTTTGAGCGAAGGCCTTCGACATCGAAACGGTTTGAATGACTGGTGTCGCCCACGCAATGGCCACGCCGGTGACGGCGCCACGCTTGAGCATCTCGCGACGCGTTACTTGCTTCACTCGGGAAACCTCCTCGAAAACCCACTGACCCCCTACGCCTTGAAGCGTACGGGTCGCATGCGCGTTTGCCTATACGACCGGTGTCGTATTCGAGAAAGTAGGTTCAGCACGACGTACGGCCCGCTGAGGGAGCGGGCCGTACCTGCATGATCGACAGAACTGTCGTTGTCTCGCCTACATCTCGCAGCAGATGACGATCTCGACGTGCGAGATGTCCTTCAGTTTCCCATTTGCCGGATCCGTCGGGTGTTGGAACGTGAGCGTGTTGGTCGCCGCGTTCCAAACGCTGCCATGGTCCACGGACTGACATTTCAGGCTGCCACCGGTCTTGATGTAGCAGGCCATGTCCAATGGAGTGCAGCCGTCCTCGAGTACCACTACCCATGGTGTGGGCTTGTTGTTCTCATGGGCATTGCTGATGGACGCAATGCGCGCACAGCCGCCTGCTACAGGTGTCACGATGGCGTCGACGTCGAGGCATTGGCCTTCGCCGGTCGGGTTGGTCTGGCCGGAGATGTCAACGCACTTGTTGGTCGGCTCGATCTTCACTGCGTAATACGTCGTCACAGGCGGAGCTGTGGTTGTTGTTGTGGTTGTCGTCGTCGGCTCACTCACCGATTGGGCGAATGCCTTGGACATGGAAACGGATTGAACAACTGGCGTCGCCCAGGCAAGCGCCACGCCGGTTACGGCGCCTCGCTTGAGCATCTCGCGACGCGTGACTTGCTGCAACGGAACCTCCTAGATACCTACCACCAAGTCTCTTCGCGCGGGACATTACGTGATCGACCAAGCCGTGCCTATACGACTGGAGTCGTACTCTTTCGTGACTCGAATCAGCTATCTGAGAACATGTCGTAGCCCGCCGATAGGCTGCATTGGCGCTGGTCGCCGCGTCGAGCGCCTGGGAGGAGTTTCTATGAGCAAGTATCCGCATGGTCTTTTCAGCTGGACAGACATCTCGTTGCCAGATCCCGCTGCAGGGGCTTCGTTCTATTCGGAGCTCTTCGGTTGGGAAGCCGAGGATCAGCGCGATCCCGACGGCAACTACATCTACACGATGTTCCGCAAGGACGGCAAAGACGCCGCCGGCATGGGACAACTTCCTGCGGAGATGCAGAACCAGGGCATCCCCCCGATGTGGCTGTCCTACGTCACCGTTGACGACTTGGATGGCGCAGTCGCCACCATCGAGGCGAACGGTGGCTCCACTGTCGTGCCGGCGATGGACGTGATGACCGCTGGAAGGATGGCGATCGTTGCCGACCCACATGGGGCAACAGTTGCCCTGTGGCAGGCCGGAGACCACGCCGGATGTGGCGTCTTCGGTGAGCACGGCGCCCTCACCTGGAATGAACTCATGACGCGTGACCCTCAGGCTGCGATGGATTTCTGGGGTTCGACATTGGGCTGGGGTTTCCAGAAGATGGAGAGTCCCATGGACTACTGGGTGGTGACGCTCGACGGAAAAGCCGCCGACGCACCGTACGCGGAAGACAACGCCAATGGCGGAATCATGCCGATGGACGATTCGTTTCCGGCGGAGATTCCTCCACACTGGATGGTGTACTTCCACGTCGATGACACCGACGCCGTTGCAGCGAAGCTGACAGAACTCGGCGGAACCGTATCGGTTCCGGCATTCGACACTCCTGCCGGGCGGATTGCGGTCCTTGGCGATCCGCAAGGTGGAACGTTCTCCGTGATTGCCCCTCCGAGCCCCGAAGCAGGTTCAGAGGGCTGATCGTCAGCTGTTGGGGAGGCGGTCCACGACTTCGGCGACAACGCCGCGGACGTGGGCCGCCGACAACCCGAGTGCTGCTCCGGCTCGTTCGATGGCGGCGACTTCGCTCGGGTCCACTGATCCGTCCGCGCCCGCGATCTCGACGCATGCAACGAGCAGCAGCTCCTTGCCGTCAGGGTTGAGACTCCCGGCGACACCAGCAAGCGCGGCACTCAGGTCGCCGCCGGCCAATTCGGTGAGATCTCGATCGAGGTCCGCCATCTCATAGTGCGTGTCCGAGTAGCGACTTGCTACTTCCAGAGCTGCCCGCTTTTCGTCGTCGTCGACTCGTCCGTCGGCGGTCACGATGGTCACGACGGCGAGTCGGACCGCGTTGGCCAGGTTGTCCATCACGTGGGCGGCCGTTGGCGTGGTCAGGACGACCAGATCGTAGGAACGTCGACAGGACGTGCACTCGATGAATTCGCCGAGCACCTTGAGTGGAATCAGCGGGATGAAGAACAACGTGAACCAGCGGCGCACCTCGCGCTTCACGTAGGTGCGGTCACCGCCGTCGTGCGGGCAGAAGAATGTTCCGGACTCGAGGGTCTTGTATCGGGCCTTGAAACCCCAGATGAGGAGCACTCTTCCGCCTCCCGGTGCGTGGTTCGCCCAGGGTAGCCCCGAGCGCGTTTTCCGACCGCTACTGTCGTGGTTGATGCGTCTCGTAGTTGCTGACTGCACCGTTGAATATGCGGGCAGACTTTCCGCCCACCTCCCATTGGCCACCCGACTGGTGATGGTGAAAGCCGATGGATGCGTCGCAATACATGCAGACGGCGGCGCCTACAAACCACTTAATTGGATGAACGCACCCAACCACCTCACCGAGCATGAAGGCAGTTGGGTGGTGACCAACGCCAAGGGCGAAACGCTCACGATCGTTTTCGAAACGATTCACTTCGAAACCGCCCATGACCTCGGTGAAGATCCGGGGCTGCAGAAAGACGGAGTGGAGGCAGAACTCCAGAAGCTTCTCGCAGAACGCACCGAGGAGATCGAGGACGGTCTCGAACTCATCCGCCGCGAGTATCCGACGCCGATCGGTCCCGTCGACCTCCTGTGTCGAGATCGCGAAGGCACTACGGTTGCCATAGAGATCAAGCGCCGTGGTGAGATCGATGGCGTCGAGCAACTGACGCGATATCTCGAGTTTCTCAACCGTGACGCTCGGCTTGCTCCCGTCCGCGGCTTGTTCGTTGCCCAGGAGATCAAGCCACAAGCCAAGGTGCTTGCGTCCGATCGGGAGATCGGTTGGGTCGAAGTCGACTACGAACTGTTGAAAGGTATCGAGTCGCCGGCGTTGCGGCTCTTCTGACATTGGAGTGACCATGGATTTCGTGAAATTGATCGAGAGCGCCGCCGCGACGACCGGAGGCGTCGTGAAAGGTGCCGAGAGCTGCCTCGACGCGGCAACACCGTGCTCAGACTGGGACGTCAAGGAACTCGGCAACCACATGACGGGCTTCCTCGCCTACAGCGCTGCTGCCGCCACGAAGAACACCCCGCTACCAGAAGGTGGCGAGGCTCCCGACTTCACGGCAGGGGACTGGTCGGCGACGTACCACGACCTGGCCGACAAGCTCGTAGCCGCCTGGTCGACACCGGGCTCCATGGAAGGCGAGACGGTCTTCGGGCCGGGACCGCTGGCCGCGCAGTACGCCGCAGGGATCACGTTGATGGAGCTCGTCGTACACGGTTGGGACCTTGCAGCAGCGAGCGGTCAAACGGTCGAGTACTCCCCAGAAGTCATAGCGGCAACCAAGCAGGTCGTCGAGGGAGCCGCGGCCGGCAGTCCGGATGGCTTCTTCCATCCGCCCGTGCCCGTCGGTGACGGCGCCTCGGACATGGACACGATGCTGGCGTTGAGCGGTCGGGCGCCGAGCTGGAGCGTGTGACGAGACCCAGTCGGCTACCAGTCGCCGACTCAGGTGTGGATCTCAACGATGTCGCCGTCGACGAGTTGATGATGTCTCCCGACCCGCTGTCCATCAAAGGTGTTCGATCCCCAGACTCGTGCATGAGAGAAGGCTGCTGCGACATCCTTGTGGATGAGCTCGGCGAGGTCGATGACCGTATCGCCGTGATGCAGGGTGAACGGATTCTCGGTGTCCGGATGGTGGCCAGGGATTTTCGTGTACACCCGAACGACCTGGAGCTGATCGAACAACCATGATCCGAGCTCGTCCAGTCCGAATCCGGTGACGGCCGACACCGCGATGGTCGGGTACGAGACGTCGATCAACTCTTCGAGGACCTCGAGTTCCGCCATCGGATCCTCGATGAGGTCAGCCTTGTTGGCGACAAGCAGCGTCGGCAGCGCCAGCCGGAAGAAGTCGTCGCTTGCGTCGGCTTCCAAATCGTCTCCGCCCGACCAATCGGCGATCAGATCCACATTCTTTTCGGCGAGGAGGTCAATGCTGGCTCGGGTTCGGCTGACGCAATCCGGGGCGCTGAGGTCAACGACGAGAAGGCAGCCGGAGGCGTGCTGCACGGTGTTGCCCACGTAGGGAACGGGATGCTCGGTGCCCAACGACGGAACGTCGATCAGCTGGAACGCAACGTCGCCATGTCGGAACATTCCTGGAACCGGAAACTGCGACGCGAATGGGTATGCCTCTGACGCTGCGTGAGAGCCCGTGAGTCGATCATGTAGGGCCGACTTGCCGCTGTTCGGCGGACCGACCAGTACGACCTGGCCGGCACCTTCTGGGCGAAACGCCACCTGCGGTCCAGTACGCGTGCCGCCCCGAGCAGGTCCGGACAGCTCATCGGTGAGCTCCTTCATCTTCGTGCGCATCTCTGCCTGAAGATGCTCGGTTCCCTTGTGCTTGGGGATCAGTCGCAACATCTCCTTGAGCAGAGCGAGCCGCTCTGCCGGCTCGCGCACCTTGCGGTACTGCTTCTGGACCTTCCGAAACTCCGGTGTCACGTTCGTGGGCATCGACACCCATTCTGCCGACCGACGACGCGGTCTGTCGGTTGGGCCGGGTATCGGCTGACAAGAGACGACACGTCTGTGCTGAGCAGCTCGGCTTCGGGTTCGCTACAGCAGGCTTTCGAGGTCGTAGGCACACGCCGGGTGTCGCAGCTTGGCGAGAGCCCTGCCCTCGATCTGGCGCACCCTCTCGCGAGTTATGCCCAGGTATTTGCCGACGTCCGACAGGGTTCGAGGGTCGGTGCCGTCCAACCCGTAGCGGAGGATGACGATTTCGCGTTCCCTGCCGTCGAGAATCTGCAGCGCCTCTTCCAGTTGGCGACGTCGTGCGTTCTCGGCGACAACCGCGAACGGGTCGATCGCTGAGTTGTCTTCGACGAAGTCGCCCAGTTGGGCGTCCCCGTCGTCGCCTACCGGTCGATCCAGAGAAACGGTGTCTCCTGGAGCTTCGCGAGCGATGCGCACCTTTTCCTCGTCCAGGCCGCTCACGTAAGCGATCTCGGCCACCGTGGGAGCACGGCGGAGCTCCTCGACGAGACTGAGTTCGGTTTCTTGCACCGTCCGAACAACGTCGACCATATGTACCGGCAAGCGGATTGTTCTTCCGTGGTTCCCCAAGCCGCGAGTGATCGCTTGACGGATCCACCATGTGGCGTATGTGGAGAACTTGAAACCTTTGCGCCAATCGAATTTCTCGACAGCCCGAATCAGGCCCAAATTGCCCTCTTGAATCAGATCGAGAAGGTCAAGACCTCGGCCCGCATATCGCTTTGCAATGGAGATGACCAGCCTGAGGTTGGATCGAATGAATGTGGCTTTTGCCTCGTCTCCTCGATGAATGTCGCGATACAGCCCCGCACGGTCTTTGGCTGAGAGTCGGGGATCGGATTCGAGACGAACCTGAGCTTTGCGCCCCTTCTCGATGGCGCGAGCCAATCGAACCTCGTCTTCGGCGGTCAGAAGATCGTGAGAGGCGACCTCTTCGAGATACATCCCGATGCCGTCTGAGAGATGCGTTTCCTTCGCAGTCTTCGGCACGCTTCCCTCCTTCCACAGACCCCCCTGGTTCGGGAGAAGCACGCGCGAAGTTATCACCTGACGGGTTCGGCCGCAATTGGCACTATTGTGCGCCACGGTGCTGTTGGCATGCTGGCCGACGCGCGTTTCCCATGTTCATCTACCGAGGTTCACCATGAGGCGGTATTCAGTTCTGGTCGCCCTGCTGCTTTCAGCATGTGCAGGGCCGGCCACGTTGATCGCAGGCGAAGCGATCCGTTCGCCTGAACCTCCAGATGTGCTCCTGCAGATTCAAGTGATTGCCGGAGATGACGCCAGTCCGGTCCGAGCTGCAGTTGTCGCCGGAACCGAGACGGTCACGACAGACTCGACGGGAGTCGCCTCGGTGGTCTGGCCTGAGAACCCGCTCGACCTCCAGCTTTCGGCGGCCGGCTTCCTTCCGCAGTCTGTGACGGTCGATGAGCTGCCTGAAGACAGCACCATGACGGTGCAAATGGAGCCAGTGGTGTTGCATGGCGTCGTCCTCGCCAATGACGGGCGGGCGTTGCCTGATGCGACGATCTCGACCGGCAGCACTGACACGACGTCGGCCGTCGATGGCTCGTTCACGCTGACGAGAGCGGTTCCCGGCGAGCTATCGGTTTCGAGACCCGCCTGGCTCGACACGACGGTCGCATGGGACGGTGTCAGTGACGAGATCGAGATCGTTCTCGAACCTCGGGTGATCAGAGGTGTTCGCATCAACAGCACGACGGCGGGAAACCTCGATCGCTGGCAGGACCTCCTTGACGTTGTCAACACCACAGGTGCGAACGCCATCGTCTTCGACGCGAAGTCCGAGGATGGGAACGTTCCCTACAACACGTCAGTGGCCACAGCCCATGAGATAGGCGCGGTGCAGGTGTTGTACGACGTCGAGGCGCGACTCGCAGACATGGAGGCCGCTGGGATCTACAAGATCATCCGGGTGGTGACGTTCCAAGACTCGCCAATGGCGAAAGCGCGACCTGAGCTCGCAGTTTGGGACAAAGACAACAACGACATCTGGCGCAACCACCAGGGATTCGCATGGGTCGATCCGACAGACCGCAACTCATGGGACTATCCCATCGCTCTGGCCGTCGAGGCTTGCGAGATGGGCTTCGACGAAGTTCAGTTCGACTACGTGCGATTCCCTTCTGACGGCGTGATCTCTTCGATGCAATTTGATGGCACGTACGATCAGCAGAATCGCGTTGCGACGATCGCCGCCTTTCTCGCCGAGGCACGACGCAACATCGCTCCGCTCGGGTGCGCGGTCTCGGCGGACATCTTCGCTGCCGTGATCGAGACTCAGACCGACGAAGGCATCGGACAGATGCCCGAGGCCCTGGCGAGTTCGGTCGACGTGATTTCTCCAATGATCTATCCAACCCACTACGGCAGCGTCTGGCGAGGCATCGAAAACCCTGGACAGAATCCGCTGGCCATCCTGGGTGGAGCGTTGTCGGCGGGAGTGCCGCGTCTCAGCGATATCGGGTTTGCCCACTACCGACCGTGGCTCGAGTTCAATCCGTACGACGCGCCAACGGTCCTCGCGGAGATAGCCCTCGCCGAGGAGTACAACCTCGGGTGGTTGTTGTGGGACGGCAAAGGCATCACGTCCTACGACCCGTCATATCTCCCAGGCGGATCCTGAACTCGCTTCCAGAGGTTGCTGCCGAGCTGATCGGCTGTCGAGCGTGTCCCCGGCTGGTCGAATGGCGCGAAGCCGTTGCGGTCGCCAAACGCGCTTCGTTCTCCGATCAGGAGTATTGGGGCCGACCGGTACCGGGTTTCGGTGACCCTGATCCGAAACTCTTCGTCGTCGGGCTCGCGCCCGCGGCGCACGGAGCGAACCGGACGGGCAGGATGTTCACGGGTGATCGGTCGGGGGATTGGCTGTTCGGCGCCTTGCACCGAGCTGGTGTCGCGTCCCAGACAGAGTCGAGGCACGCCGACGACGGATTGACGTTGCGCGACGTGTACGTGACGTCAGCCGTGCACTGCGCGCCGCCTGACAACAAGCCGACGACGACAGAGCGCGACACCTGTGGGACGTGGCTGCTCAGGGAACTGGCTGCGGCGCCCAATCATCGGGCCATCTTGTGCCTCGGTCAGTTCGGTTTCCAGGCGCTGTGGAAAGCGCTCGGGTCGGCAGGCACGGTGTTGCCGAGGCCCCGTCCGCGTTTCGGGCACGGTGCCGTGATCGACCTCGAAGACGGAAGGCGAATCGTGTTGAGCTATCACCCGTCGCAGCAGAACACCTTCACCGGCAGGCTGACTGAGGACATGCTCGATGCCGCTGTAGGAGCGGCCATCAGCGCTGCTGGAATCACACCAACGTCTGGTGGAGTTCGGTGAGGCGGAGTTCCCGCTCCCAAACGTCGGCGAGGTAGGGATACGGGTTGATCGGGCGCCCGTTGCGGTGGAGCTCAAAGTGGGTGTGAGGACGGGTCGGTTCCGCATTGCCCGAGTCGCCGACCCAGGCGATGGTCTCGCCGGCTTGGACGAAGGCGCCCTTTTCGATGCCTTCGGCGATGGCGAACTCGTCGCCTCCCCGTCCGTCGTCGGTGCCCGGGGTGTCATTGTTGAGGTGCATGTACCAGGTGGAATAGCCGGCTGAGTGGCGAATCCACACGTAGTAGCCAGAACGGGGACCCTTGTGGACTCGTTCGACGAATCCGTCCGCAACCGCGACGACGGGCGTCATCTTGGATGAGAAGACATCTGTGCCCTGGTGGCGGCGACCTCCCGAGCGCCCAGCGCCCCAATCGTTGTGGAACTCGACTTCCACGTCGATGTGCGGAAAGTATTCGAATCGGAACTCTTCGCTGGCTTCGGCCGGGGAAGATTGGAACGTGACAATCTGAATCGCGGCGAGCGCGACTAACAACATGCGCATGGGGGGATTACCTACCTAGGTCGTGCGGGCGCAACCATACGGCGACCGCGAAATCTATGCCAATTCGGATTGGGGCGTTCCTCATTGGATCAACCCAGCCTTTCGATCGAGCTCGATGAGGCGGTTGCTGGCATCGACGAGCTCTTGGAACGGATTCACCCGGCGGCCTCGATCGTGCAGCTCGAAGTGAACGTGAGGGTCGGTGCCCGCGGCATTGCCGCTGTCGCCGACGAATCCGATGACCGTTCCGGCCGCCACGAAATCGCCCACCTTCAGATCGGCGGGGAAGGGTTCGCCGTCGGCGCTGTCATGATCGAGGTGCAGATACCACGACTCGACGCCGTCGGCATGCCGTACGACGGCATACCAGCCGGGGCGCGAACCGTAGCTGAGGCGCTTCACGAAGCCGTCGGAGACGGCCACGACTGGCGTGCCTTCGGCAGCGAACAGGTCGACGCCCTGATGGACTCTTCCTTTGGCGCGGACACCGAAGTCGCCGGTGAAATCGACTGCAGTGCTGTCGATCGGAAAGTAGACGACGTCGGGTTCGTCGGCGCGCGCCG
>JABDJC010000029.1 GCA_013003395.1 Acidimicrobiia bacterium | reverse complement strand
TCTTTGTGGTCGACGAGCGTGGTGCGCGCCCACTCGGGAAGCCCACTGAAGCTGTCGAAATCGTTGCAGTGCAGGACGAAGTTGATGGCGAGTTCGCGTCGCACGACGATCTCGTCGACGAATGACGCCACATCTTCGCTCGGCGCGCCTGCGGATCGGACGGCATCGACCACGTATACCGGCGAGATCTGACCGTAGTGAAGGTAGGGCGACAGCTCGGAGGAGCTGTGCGTACGGTCGTATTCGTTGCGGAGACTCGCGTAGTCGTCCAGCACATCGTCGAGGAACCTGCGGAGTCGAGTTTTCGCTCGCGACGTGCCGCCCTGCCACCCCTCGACGGGGGCTGGCGTGTCAGAAGTACCGAGCGATCGGACCGCAGCGGCGACGTCACCAAGGTCGAGTCGGTCGCATCCCTTCGCCGTCCGAGACAGACTCACCGGCTCGGCGCCTCCTGGGATGGAGGATCGATCGAGCGCAGTCGTTCGGAGTTCGACGATGAAGTCGTCGAGGTGCTTGTTGATCTTAGGTCGGATCGTGCGTGCTGCGGTCTCCATCTTGTCGGAGACCAGATGGGTGGGCACGACGACGTCGGTTTCGATTTCGTGGATCGGTCCGTCGTATGCCTTGGCGACATTGCGTCTCCAGTCGTGCTGCACCGGCAGGTAGCCCATGTCCGTCACCAGCAAAGCAATCCGGTGACTGAGCGACCCGATCACGTCACTGGGGCGTCCAACTAGCGCTTCAAAACGGATGCCTCTGCGCTCCAGTGCCTCGGCCGTCTCCTGAAGTCCTTCGAGCATGAAGGTGAAATGGCGGGCCGACGCTTCGGGGTAGTCGGCGACCACACAAAACACCACTGCAAGCGTCGTACCTAGATCGTTGGCTTGCTGAATGGCGTACTCGAGAGCGGGGTTGTGTTCTGCCCGTTGCGCCTGCTGCATCCAATACAGGACAAATCCTGGTCGGGGCTCCACGTCTCGACGCACGTGGATGCGTTCGTCTTCGACCACCGAGGTGGATTTTTTCACCATGTCGCTATTCGATCTCAGTGATCGATTTGAGTACCTCGTCGCCGTCATCCTGCTCGATGAGGAACGCCGGCTCGTCAGCACTGGCGTTGCGGGTGACCTCGTTGCCCTTGATGGTGCAAGTGACGTTTGACTCGAATCGTTCTTTCACCGTGCCCGACGCCGTTCCCTCTCCCCACTTCCACGACACGGTGTCCCCAACGTTCACATCCGCCATTGCGCACCTCTCTCGATTCGGTCATGCCCTGTGGAGTATGCCCGTAGCTGACAGTCTGCAAACGTAGCCGTGCGTCACTCGGTGCGCAGCGATGTGTCGCTCATCACTCGAGACCAGTCCGTTGGATCGAGTAGGCATCCGGTACCGGCGAAGCGCGACCGGTATCCTGCGTCTCCACCCGGCGTAGGAGTATCTGTGGCGACTCAGTCCGAAGGCGCTGCATCCTCGTTGTCGGAAGAACTGAGCGGCGGACAAGCCGTCCCGATCCTCGTCGGTGGTCTTCTCGGCGGTTTCATCGCCGCATCGATTGCCCTGTCGCTTGCAAGCCTCATCTTCAGTGGACCGATGAGCGATGGCCTCGGAGTTGCCATCAGCGCGTCGCTCATCGGCGGCAGCGTCGTCGCCATCGTCTCGGGCCTGTACGGCAGTTCCCCCGGAATGATCAGCGGAGTTCAGGATTCCATCGCCGCCGTGATCGCTGCGGCAACGGCCGTCGTGGCCACGACCGCTGCGCCCGGCACCGAGGTGGCAACCGCCTTCGCCGCGGTGGGACTCACCACCATCGCATTCGGTGCGACGCTGTGGGCCGCCGGACGCTGGCGGCTCGGTCGCGCTCTCCAGTTCGTCCCGTATCCGGTGATCCTCGGGTTCATCGGAGCCACGGGCATCGTGATATTCCAAGGCGCTCTTGGTGTCCTCTCACCCCGCGGTGCTGCGGTGCTCGACGATCTGGCCATCCTCGTGCCAGGCCTCGTGCTCGGCGCCGTCATGTACGCGATCACCCGGTGGAGCGGCTCCAAATACGGCGTGCCCGTGCTGATCGTGGGTGCGGCGGCGGCCATCAACCTCTGGGCCAATCTCGGACATGGCCGCGACGCCGCTGTTGAAGAGGGATGGTTTCTCGGACCCTTCGCACAGGGTCAGGCGCTTGACTTGCTCATCATGCGCGAGGTGGTGAACGCCGACTGGTCCGCCCTCGGAAGCCAGATTGCGGTTCTCCTCACCGCGGTTGCGGTGGGCGTAATCGGCTTCCTCCTGAATGCTCCCGCCGTGGCCGAGACGACGGGTGCCGACATCGACGTTGATCTCGACCTCGGGCCGACCGGCTTGGCAAACGTCGCAGCCGGGATGATCGGTGGTCTGCCGGGCTTTCTTCTGCTGAGTGACTCTGTGGCGGTGTACAAGATCGCCGGGTTGAGCCGACTCGCCGGTGTCTTCACGGGGATCGTCGGACTCGGAGTAGCCGTTGCCGGCACTTCGTTGTTTTCGGCCATCCCTACGGCGCTCGTCGGCGGCGTGTTGGTCTTCATCGCCTTCAACTTCCTTGACGACGCCCTCGGCTCGAGTTGGGCTGCGGTGTCGCGGCTCGACTACGGCCTCATCACCGCAATGACGCTCGGAGTCTTGGTGTTCGGTTTCGGCGCGGCGATCGTGCTCGGCCTGTTGGGTGCCGTGCTGCTGTTCGTCTTCCGTTACGCACAGATCACGGTGGTGAATCGGGATCTCGACGTGATGGACTATCCGGGCCTGGTGGACCGCTCGCCGGAGGAACGACAAGCGCTCGAATCGGCATCCAGCCGGGGCCGCATCCTCGAACTGGAGGGCTTCGTCTTCTTCGGAACGGCGCGCCAGATCGCAGAGCGCGTCACCAACATGGACGCAGCTGTCGACTACGTCGTCGTCGACACGTCTCGGGTGAAGGGCATCGACAGCTC
>JABDJC010000023.1 GCA_013003395.1 Acidimicrobiia bacterium | reverse complement strand
TGTACTCGTAGTCGATCGAGACGTCGGTTCCGCCTGCAGCTTCGGTCAGTCTGAAGTCGGCAATGCCTTCTTTCAGCGGGACCTTCGTCATCTCATAGATGTGCACAGTCATGCGCTCACCAGGCTGATGGTGGGTGATCCGCTCCTGGATGACGCCCGCCGGTTTGAGTTCGCAGAATCGCTCGGATCCGCTGCCGACCGGGCCGTCGGTCGTGAGGGCCGACGTCGCCACGCCTGGATTCCACGTGTGAATGCCACCGAAGTCATCGAGAACCTCCCACACCCGGTCTATGGGGGCCCCGATGTGGCGGGAAAGGGTCATCGACGGCATACGTTCCTCCTCGGTGTGCACCTCGAGCAACCCATACCTCCAGCGACACATTCCGCCTTGTGTCGTCGAACAAATCCGTGGACAAAGGGCGCTTTCGGGAAGTATTGTTCCGACATACAGCACAGTCCCGCATCGTGGGACGCGGATGGCATTTCTCACTCCCCGAGGCAGGAACCATGTCGGACGAAGAAGAGCTCGATCTCAGCGCGCTGAATGATGAAGAGCTTGTCGAGCAGATGCACGACGATCTGTATGACGGCCTCGCTGACGAAATCACCACGGGCACCAACATTCTTCTCGGCCGGGACTGGTCGGCCACCCGCGTGCTCGAGGAAGCCCTCGTCGAGGGAATGCGCATCGTCGGCATCGACTTCCGGGATGGGATCCTCTTCGTGCCGGAAGTCTTGCTTGCCGCCAACGCCATGAAGGCCGGCATGAAGATCCTTCGCCCGCTTCTCGCGGAGACCGGCGCAGAAACGATCGGCAAGATCGTCATCGGTACCGTGAAGGGTGACATCCACGACATCGGCAAGAACCTCGTCGGGATGATGCTCGAAGGTGCAGGTTTCGAGGTCATCGACCTCGGTATCAACACCGACGTCGACCAGTTCTTCGAAGCTCTCGAGGAGCACAAACCTGACATCCTCGGTATGTCGGCGTTGCTCACCACAACGATGCCGTATATGAAGGTCGTCATCGACAAGATGAAGGAGACCGGAATTCGCGACGACTACATCGTCCTCGTCGGCGGCGCGCCTTTGAATGAAGAGTTTGGCAAGGCCATCGGGGCCGACGCCTATTGCCGCGACGCGGCCGTCGCTTCCGAGACGGCGAAGAAGCTCGTGCTCGAGCGTCGCATTCTCCTGGCAGAGGATGCCTAGTACCCCGGCGCCCCGTGTGCTCGTCATCGGGTGTGGGGCACTGGCGAGAGAGTTGCTCGACGTAGTGAAAGTCAACGACCTGTCGAATGTCACCATCGAATGCCTTCCGGGCATTCTTCACAACACTCCCTCGAAGATCCCTGCCGCGGTCAAGGAGCGGATCGATCGGGCCCGTCCAGACTACGAAACGATTTTCGTTGGCTACGCAGACTGCGGCACCGGCGGCCTTCTCGATGCGCTGATCGAAGAGGAGCAAGTCGAACGCCTTCCCGGCGCGCACTGTTACGAGTTCTTCGCGGGAAGCAACGTGTTCGCTGCTCTCCACGAAGCTGAGCCCGGCACCCTGTATCTCACCGACTACTTGGTGAAGCACTTCGACCTCTTCGTATGGAAAGGCCTTGGCCTCGATCGGCATCCGCAGCTGCGCGACGACTACTTCGGGAACTACACCAGGGTCGTGTACCTCGCTCAGGTCGATGACCCTGACCTCGTCGAGAAAGCAGAGATCTGCGCCGTTCGACTTGGCTTGAACTTCGAGACCCGCCTGGTGGGGTACGGAGAGATGGAACCAGCATTGGTCGCACTCGGAGACGTGAGATGAGCAGAGCATCCCTCGTCGTGATCAAGTGGCGGGACATCCCGGCGCAAGTGGTCGCCAAACGAGGTCGAGAGAGTGAACGATTGCAGTTGCCGCCCCGCTTCGCAGCAGCCATCGACCGAGCAGCGATGCTGGCGGGTCGCACCGACTTCGAGGACTACATCGAAGAGTGGCGTCGCGAAGCGACACCGTGCGGCGACGACCTCGAAGCGGAGGTCGCGTCTGCTGCAACGCGGCTCGACAACGACTACCCAATGTCCGTATTGAACAAGCTCGTGGAGAACAAGGGATACCAGGAACCATCATGACCGACACCGTCATCAGCTCAGCGTCCAAGGAAGTGGTGATCGGTTTCGATCGTCCGTTCGTCATCATCGGGGAGCGCATCAACCCCACCGGTAGAAAGTTGCTCGCCGAAGAGATGAAGAACGGCGACTTCAGTCGGGTCGAGTCGGACACGCTCGCTCAAGTCGCCGCCGGAGCCCACATGCTCGACGTGAACGCCGGGATCCCATTGGCCGATGAACCCGCAATCTTGGCGCAGGCCATCAAGCTGGTTCAGTCGCTCACCGACGTCCCGCTCTCGATCGACTCGTCGATCATCGAGGCACTGGAAGCGGGCCTTGCGGTCTACGAAGGCAAGGCATTGGTGAATTCGGTCACTGGAGAGGACGAGGTCATGGAGCGCGTCCTGCCGCTCGTCGCCAAGCACGGTGCTGCGGTGGTGGCGATCTCGAATGACGAGACCGGTATCTCGGAAGACCCAGACGTGAGGTTCGAAGTGGCGCGCAAGATCGTGAACCGCGCCGCAGATCACGGTATCCCCAAAGCGGACGTCGTGGTCGATCCTCTCGTGATGCCGATCGGTGCCATGCGCACCGCGGGACGGCAGGTCTTCCGATTGGTGCGTCGCCTCCAGGACGAGCTAGGCGTCAACTCCACCTGCGGAGCGTCGAACGTCAGCTTCGGATTGCCGAATCGAGCAGGCGTCAACGGTGCGTTCCTTGCGATGGCCATCGCCAGTGGCCTGACGTCGGCAATCACCAACCCGCTCGAATCCGAGATCATGCAATCGATTCGCGCCGCCGACGTGCTGACAGGAAACGACGCGGACTGCGCGAAGTGGATCAAGCAGTATCGCGAGCCGGTGCCTGAAGGATCGAGTGCTCGCCGCCGCGAAAACCGAAGGAGAGGCGCTTCCTCGACGTGACCTCAACCAGCCACACCGTCGTCTTCACGCCGTCCGGACGAAGAGGTTCGGTGGCTGCGGGCGTCACCGTGTTGGATGCCGCTCGCTTACTCGGCGTCGATGTCGACTCCGTGTGTGGTGGCAGAGGAATCTGCGGACGCTGTCAGATCGAGGTCGGCTCGCAACCAGGCATACCGGCGGTGGAAGAGCACCTGAGTCCCAGAGGACCAACCGAGCTCGAGTATCACGGCAAACGACCGTTGGTGGATGGACGTCGCCTCGGATGCGCCGCACAGGTGTGTGGAGACGTGGTCATCGACGTACCAGCCGACAGCCAAGTGCATCGGCAAGTGGTCCGCAAACGCGCCGAGGTCATCGACCTCATCGTCGATCCCGTGGTTCGCCTCTACTACCTGGAGGTCGACGAGCCGAACATGCATGAGCCGTCCGGTGACCTGAGAAGACTGTTGCGTGCGCTGGAGACCCAATGGGCCGTCACCGGCATACGCATGCCTCCGGCTTTGCTCGGGAACATGCAGAACGCACTGCGAGCCGGCGAATGGAAAGTGACCGTCGCGGTGCACGACGGTCAGGAGATCAGTGCCATCTGGCCGGGCTTCCACGACGTCGCCCTCGGCGTGGCGTTCGATGTCGGCTCTACGACGATCGCAGGACATCTCCTCAACCTCGCCTCGGGCAAGGTGCTGTCGTCGGCAGGAGTCATGAACCCCCAAATCCGCTTCGGCGAAGATCTCATGAGCCGGGTCTCCTACGTGATGATGAATCCAGGCGGCGAGGTGGCGCTCACCGCAGTGGTGCGAGAAGCGCTCAACGGGTTGATCGACGACCTCGTGGTCGATGCCGAGACCGACAAGTCGAACATCCTCGAAGTCGCCCTGGTCGGCAATCCGATAATGCACCATCTCGTCCTCGGCATCGATCCGACCCCGCTCGGAGGAGCTCCGTTTGCGCTCGCGACGGATGAGGCGGTCCGTGCTCCCGCAACCAGCATCGACCTCGACCTTCGGCCCGGGGCGCGCCTCTACGTGCTTCCGTGCATTGCAGGCCACGTCGGAGCAGACACAGCCGGCGCCATCCTGTCGGAAGGACCGCATCGTCGCCCAACGGTCCAGCTTCTCGTAGACGTCGGTACCAACGCAGAGATCGTGCTCGGCAGCGCCGATCGGTTACTCGCCGCATCAAGCCCAACCGGGCCTGCGTTCGAAGGGGCGCAGATCTCCAGCGGCCAACGAGCGGCACCGGGGGCCATCGAGCGTGTTCGAATCGCTCGGGACTCTCTCGAGCCTCGCTACAAGGTCATCGGGAGCGATCTCTGGTCGGACGAACCCGGCTTCGAAGCCGAGATCGCCAGGACCGGTGTGACGGGGATATGCGGCTCGGGAATCATTGAAGCGATTGCCGAACTGCACCTTGCGGGGGTCATCGCAACCGATGGCGTGATGTCCGGCGACCACCCACGCATCATCGAGGACTATCGCACCTGGTCGTACGTCATGAGGGACGTCGAGCCGAGAATCGTGATCACACAGTCCGACGTGCGAGCGATCCAACTGGCCAAGTCGGCACTGTATGCGGGCGTGCGCCTCCTGATGGATCGCCTCGGAGTTGATGCGGTCGATGAGATACGTCTCGCGGGAGCGTTCGGCAGCCACATCGATCCGAAGTATGCGATGGCGCTCGGAATGATCCCCGACTGCGACCTGGACCGGGTGTCGGCCGCAGGCAACGCCGCGGGCTCGGGGGCCATCATCGCGTTGTTGAGCGGCAAGGAGCGAAGCGACATCGAGCGATTGGTTCGCAAGGTCGAAAAGATCGAAACGGCCGTAGAGCCCAGATTCCAGGAACACTTCGTACAAGCCATGGGTATTCCGCACACCTCGGACAACTTTCCGAAGCTGAGCCAGGTGCTCGACTTTCCCGCCCGAACCGCACCAGCTCGCAACGACAATCGACGCCGCAGGCGCCGGCAGGAGGAATCCGGATGACCGACTCAACTCGCAGTAGGCGCTCCGGAGGCCGAGCCGCCCGCCAGGCTGCCCGCACGTCTAAGGCGATGGACCAGGTTCCGTTCCTGACCCGGAGTCTGTCTCCGGTGGAAGTAGTGAGTGAGGAGGGTCTGGCCCTCATCGAGCAAAACGCCGATCGGCTCCTCGCCGAGGTCGGAATCGAGATCGACAACTATCCCGAAGCGCTTGAGATCTATGCCTCCGCGGGCGCAGAAGTCGATGGCCATCGCGTTCGGTTCCCGACCGGAATGTGCCGTGAGATAATTCAGGCGTCGGCGCCGCGGACCTTCACCCAAGTCGCTCGCAATCCGAAGAATTCGGTCGTGATCGGTGATCCCCATCTGGTGTTGGCGCCTGCCTATGGGTCGCCGTTTGTCAGGGATCTCGACCGGGGACGCCGCTATGCAACGATCGAGGACTTCAGGAACTTCGCCAAGCTGACGCACATGACCGGATCGTTGCATCACGGCGGTGGGACGCTGTGCGAGCCGGTCGATCTGCCGGTCGAGACGCGACATTACGACATGGTGTATTCGCACATGCGCTATCACGACAAGCCGTTCATGGGGTCGGTGACGAATCCAGACCGCGCTCGCGACACTGTGGACATGTGTCGAGTCTTGTTTGGCGAAGAGTTCGTGGAGGAGAACACCGTGGTCCTCGCACTGTGCAATGCCAACTCCCCGATGTCGTGGGACTACGCGATGCTCGGATCGGCCAAGGAGTACGCACAGGCCAACCAAGCAACGTTGCTGACACCGTTCATCCTGGCCGGAGCCATGGCTCCGGTCACGGCTGCCGGCGCCGCAACGCAGACACTTGCCGAGGCGATGGCCGGGATGACCTTCACACAGATCGTTCGTCCAGGTGCGCCGGTCATATTCGGATCGTTCGCGAGCTCGATGTCGATGCAGACCGGAGCGCCGACGTTCGGTACCCCTGAGCCTGCGATGGTGCTCTACACGGTGGCTGCGCTTGCCCGCAGACTCGGGGTCCCGGTGCGAAGTGGCGGCAACTTCACGGCCTCCAAGACGCTCGATGCCCAAGCCGCGTACGAGTCGGCGATGAGCTTTCTACCCACGGTGCAAGCTGGAGTGAACTTCGTGTTGCACGCGGCCGGCTGGCTGGAGGGCGGGTTGACGATGGGCTACGAGAAGTTCATCTTCGATGCCGATCAGGCATCGATGGCCGAAACGTGGGTGCAGGGCGTTGATCTGTCCGAAACGGGGCAGGCCCTCGACGCGATGCTCACCAACGGCCCGGGACAGCACTTTCTCGGCTCGGCCCACACGTTGGCCAACTTCGAGACCGCGTTCTGGCGCTCCGAGCAGGCAGACAACAACAGTTTCGAACAATGGTTGGAAGACGGCGGCAAAGACTCGGGAACGCGTGCCCACGAGACGTGGACCAAGATGTTGGCAGAATACGAGGCGCCGCACCTCGATGAGGCGAAAGACGAAGAGCTCCGTGAGTGGATCGATCGCAAGAAGGCGTCCTTCCCAGACTCGGGCGTCTAGGAGGAAGCATCTTGTCCAAGCGAAGAATCCGAATCAGCGAAGCGGGCGCCGCGGCCCTGCGGCCGCTGTTGGAGCATCCCAAATATGAGTTGATACCGCTCAAGAACGCCATGGAGCAGGCGGCCTTCTTGCCTACCGGGGCGACCGTCACCGTCACCGCGTCGCCGGCCAAGGGCATGCAGGCCACCGTCGATTTGAGTCGAGAGCTTCTCGATCTCGGCTTCGATGTGGTTCCACACCTTTCGGCCCGACTCACCACCGATCGCGCCGAGTTGGAGAGCATCTTGAGCCAACTCGATGACGCGGGAATCACCAAGGCATTTGTCGTCGGCGGTGATGCAGATCCTCCTGGAGACTTCTACGACGGACTCAGCCTTCTCGAAGCCATGAAGGAAATCGGCCATGGGCTCGTCGACATCGGCTTTCCCGCGTATCCGGAAGGACACCCCGTCATTCCACAGGACGCCCTGGATCAGGCACTGCATGACAAAGCTCCGTTTGCCTCGTCGATGACCACCCAGATGTGTTTCACGCCCGACACGATCGTTGGATGGTTGCGAGACCGGAGAGCGCAAGGCATCGACCTTCCCGCGTACCTCGGAATCCCTGGCGTCGCCGAACTCCGAAAGTTGATCGGCATCTCTGCTCGCATTGGAGTCGGGGACTCGCTGAAGTTCTTGACGAAGAACACGAGCCTCGTCGGCAAGCTCGTACGGCCGGGCGGGTACAGCCCGGATGCCCTGTTGATCGGGATGGCCGACGCGATCGCCGAGCCCAGCAACGGGATTCACGGGTTTCACATCTATACGTTCAACCAAGTCGAGTCGACAGAGCGATGGCGCAAAGAGATGCTCGCCGAACTCGGCTGACCGAGTCCGGACAGGGCCAAAGCTGACTAGTCACTTCGTGTGCTGGGAATACCACCCAAACGCGTCATACGCCGCATTAGTCCTCGTATTAGACCGGTCTTTTGCCGATAGAAGAAGTGCCCACCTCTTCTACTTCTGGAGACCTGAAATGAGACGACGTGCCCAACGATTCACTGCCCTGTTTGGTGTGGTTGCCCTGGCGGTCTCGATCCTTGCGGTTCCGGCAGCACAAGCGAGCAACCGCGGTGACCGAGGTCAGCGTGTCGAGCGCCAAGACCGTCCCGTGCAAGGCAATTCGATTCACGCGTTGCTCGGCAACACCTGGACCGTGGAACGTGTCAACGGGAACACCTGGACCGGCGTCGATCCACTCGGGAACACCTGGACCTTCGAACGTACGCTCGGGAACACCTGGACCGGGCTCGATCCGCTCGGGAACACCTGGACGTTCGAGAGAATCGACGGCAACACGTGGACCGGCGTAGACCCGCTGGGAAACACCTGGACCTTCGAACAGATCGACGGCAACACCTGGACAGGCATCGACCCGCTGGGTAACACCTGGACAGGCTTCGACCCGCTGGGTAACACCTGGACAGGCTTCGAACTGTTGATGCTCCCGACTCCAGGATCCACACCCTGAACACTGACGTGCGCTTCAAAGACGGCTCCGGCAGCGGAGCCGTCCGGCGCGTCGACTGGCTGACGCTCGCCCGGCGTCATCCGAAACGTGCCACGTGGACCCTCGTGGCCTCCATGGCCGCGTTCGGACTGGCAGTTGCGTTCTCGCTTCGAGGCGAAGAAGCGCTGTCGGCGGCACCGTTCTCCACACCGCTCTGGCTTCTGGCGGCCGCATTCTTCGTAGCGGAGTGGGTGGCGGTGCACATTCACACCAGGCGCGGAGCGCACACGCTGACGTTCATCGAGATTCCTGCGGTCATCGGGCTGGCCACCGTCGGACCGCTCGGCTACATCGTCGCCCGGTTCATCGGGAGCGGCCTCGCTCAGGTCCTCAAGGGCCAACGCCGTCTGAAGCTCGCGTTCAATCGCACCAACAGCGTGTTCGGTTCGGCCATTGCGCTTCTCGTGGTCCGCAACGCCCTCACCGAGGCCGGCGCCTCGATTGGCGAGACGCGCTTATGGTTGGCGATTCTCGCCGCGGTCTTGGCCGAAGCCGTCGTCCTCGGGTTCACGGTCACCGCAGTCATAGCGATCAACGATCCGGAACGTGACGTGACCGCCATGCTCAAGAGCCTCGTTGTCGCATGGGCGACGAGCCTGATTGCGGCGATCATCGGGGTCACGAGTCTCCTCGTCGCGTCCATCAATCTGTGGGCCATCGGCCCGATGATCGTGTTGTCTGCCGGCGGGATCTTGTCTCTGCGAATCTACGGACGCAACGTGCGACGGACGCAAGAACTGACGGCGCTGTACGCATTCGCTGAGGCGTTCGGCGAAGCGCGTTCGCTTGACGACGTGGCCCAACACGGTTTGTACGAGATCACCGGACGTCTGCGAGCCGACGAGGCTGTCGTGCTCTTGAGCGACGGTGACCGCTGGTTCGAGGCCAGATGCAGCCATGAGCACAATTGGAGTGTTCGGCCAGTCGAAACCGGAGACGAAGTCGTGGCGAAGATCGGCCGTTCGGCGCACCGACTCACAGAGCGCACGTCGCCGCTGAGTCGTTGGGTTGCCGGCGGGCACGCCTTCCCCTCCGCAATCGCCGCTCCGCTCCTGGTCGGTGATCTGGTTGTCGGTGTCCTCGCCGTATCGGGTCGCCAGAGTCCTGCGCCTCGATTTGATGATGGCGACCTTCAGTTGCTCGAAGCGGCGGGTCGCCAAGTAGGGGGTAGCGCCGCTCGGGCTGTCGCCGAAGATCGACTGCGCGAGGAAATCGAAGACAAGCAGCGACTCATCCGATCGAAGGATCAGCTGATCGCTGCCGTGAGCCACGAACTGCGGACTCCACTCACTTCGATCCTCGGATATGCCTCGCTGCTCGAAGAAAGCCCGGAGGAGTTCAGTCCGGAGATGATCGGGGAGATGGCCTCTGTCATCGCCGGCGAATCGAACGACCTCAGCGACATCGTCGACGACCTGCTCACGGCGGCACGCATGGATCTCGGTGTCTTGGCGATCCGCCGCGTCGAAGTCGATCTCGTCTCGTTGACCACTCAGGTGGTCGCTTCAGCCGCTGACGGCCCGATCTCGCTGGAGGTGAACGAAGTCTCGGTCATCTCAGACCCGTTGCGAGTGCGGCAGGTCGTGCGAAACCTCGTGTCCAACGCTGCTCGCTACGGCGGTTCCAAAGTGGCGATTGCCGTCGGATCAGACCCAGGACTCGCGTACATCGAGGTCAGAGACGACGGCGACGGCATCGGTGCGGCCGATCCGGAATCGATCTTCGGCGCATATGTCTCCGCGCACGATGCTGGAACTCAGGCCGGTTCAGTCGGTCTCGGATTGACCCTGTCACGACGCCTCGCCCGCCTCATGGGAGGCGACTTGACGTATCGACGAGTCGGGAGGGAAACCATCTTCCGCTTCGAACTGCCCGCAGAATCCGAGATGTCAGATCCGACGGTCGCTCAGGCGTCTTGACCGCTCACGTCAGCTCGTCGTGTAGCCGGAGTGCATAGCGATCGGTCATGCCAGACACGTAGTCGAGCACCTGCCGCATCTGGGTTGCATCAGAGTGCTGGTAGGTCTCCGGTATGAGCTCTGGGGTGCGAGAGACGTGGTCCACGAGGTCATGGACCACCTGCATGGCCTGGTTGCGCTGGGGGAGCGACTCTGGGCGGAGATAGACCCGCTCGAACATGAACTCGCGTAGCTCGTTCATCACCTCGAGTGTCTCAGGATCCATCGAAATGGCTTCGGATCCGGCAGACTCCGAAACCACGGCTTGCACCAGCGTGTGTATCCATTCGGACCCCAGAACGCCGAACGCTCTCTTGGCTCTCGCCGGCAGGTCGGCCACGGTGATGACTTCGGCACGCACCGCGTCTTCGACGTCGTGCGTGAGGTAGGCGATGCGATCGGCGAATCGGCAGACCATTCCTTCCGGCGTTGCTGGACCTTTGGCGATCTTCCACGAGTGCGCTCGGACTCCGTCGAGCACCTCCCATGTCAGGTTGAGCGGCTCGAGAACGCTGAACACACGAACGCCCTGTTCTGAGTGAAGCCACTCTCCTTCGACGTAGTCGCTCAGCGCCTCTTCGCCGGTGTGCCCGAAAGGCGAGTGACCCACGTCGTGCGCCAGGCAGATGGCTTCCGCCAGCGGTTCGTTCAGGCCGAGGTAGCGAGCGATCGATCTGCCGATCTGGGTCACTTGCAGCGTGTGGGTCAGACGGGTGACGTAGTGATCGCCCTCTGGGTTGATGAACACTTGGGTCTTGTGCTTGAGGCGGCGAAAGGCCTTCGCGTGTAGCACTCGGTCCCGATCTCGGTCGAAGGCCGAGCGGTGCGGGTCGGGGTGCTCGAACTCGAGGCGTCCCCGAGTGGTGCGAGTGGCACCAGGAGACATGTTGGCGTCGAGTTGTCGCTCGATGTCGAGACGGCTCCGCTCTTGAAAGAGGCTCATGTTGCCCTCGGTCGGACCAGCAGGCTGAGTGCTTTCGATACTCGGCCGGTGCCCGAGTGTCCGGTGATGATTCGTCTCCGGATCGCCGACGATGCGAAATCGATGATCAGCACGACCGCAACGGTGATGATCAGAACGGCGCCGGCTTTCTCCCATTCGCGGAAACGCAGCCGGCCGATCAGCAGATCACCGACGCCGCCCGCTCCGATCACGCCCAGTACTGCGGACGCTCTGATGTTGATCTCGAATCGGTAGAGCCAGTAGGCGATGATGTTCGGCATGGCTTGCGGCGAGACCCCGAATCGGAGTTGTTGGAGTTTCGTGCCGCCTGCCGACGCGATGGCTTCGACAGGACCAGCATCGGTTCCTTCGAGAACCTCTGAGGTGAGCTTGCCGAGCGTCCCGATGGAATGCAGTCCGATGGCGAGGGTTGCAGCAAAAGGTCCCAGCCCGAATGCCGGAATGAACATGATCGCCAGCACGAGTTCAGGGAACGCCCTGATGGCAGACAGGAGACCCCGGACCGGACCGGTCACCCAGCGGGGCGAGATGTTGGTCGCTGCGAGATAGCCGAGCGGCAGCGAGAGCGTGGCGCCGATGATGGTGCCGACCCAGGCGACGTTCACCGACTCGAGCACCTTGCCGAGGATTTCCGAGATGTCGCCCCAATCGGGTGGGAACATCGACGCAACACGACTCCAGATGGCACCAGGGGCTTCCACAAGACGGTCCAGTGAGACGTCGAGACCGAGCGCTGCCCAGACGAACGGCACGACGATCGCCGTGGTCACGACCCAACGAATGACGCGTGGCGCGGTTGGCGCGATCGGTCGGTTCACAGGAGCCGCCTGCGGACCCAGATGCTGAACAGCTCGATGACGATCACGGCAGCAAAGATGACGATGACGATCGCCATCACTCGATCCCACTGGAAGAACGTGCGCTGCTCGTCGAGGAGACGACCGATGCCGCCGGCGCCGACGACGCCGATCACCACTGAAGCTCTGATGTTGAGTTCGAAGATGTAGAGGGCGTATGCCACATAGGTTGGGAGCACTTGAGGGAAGGCTCCGTACTGGATGACCTGGGTGTAGCGCGCGCCCGAAGTTCGTGCGGCTTCGAGCGGCCCGGCGTCGATCGAGTCGATCGTCTCCGAGAAGAGCTTGGCCATGATCACCAACGAGAACATGATCATCGCCAGGGCTCCTGCCAGGGCACCGAATCCGACAGCCGAAGCGAAGAGGGCGGCCCAGAAGAGGTCAGGAATTGTTCGAAGAACGCTCAGGATCCACCTCGCCGCGACGTAGGTGGGCTCGGTTGGAGTGGTCGGTCGAGAAGCGAAGAAGGCGAGGGGGATCGCGAGCAAGCATCCGACCGTCGCTCCGATCACGGCGATCTGGAGCGTTTCGATCATCGGTTCGATGATCACGTTGGTGGGTTCGCTTCCGATGGTCTTCGGCCAAGTCCACTGTGGTGGCCAGAACTCCCGTGCCAAATCGCCTACTCGACTGGTTTCCGCGACGATCTCGGCCACCGAGAATCCGACGAGGTTGTATGCCACGAGCGTGAAGAGCGCCGAGCCGACGACTCCGGGAACGGCAGCACTCTGGGCGAGATACCCGAACACGATCGCCAGGGCCACCGCTACGACGCTCAACCCGATCACGAGATGAAAAGGAGCTCCGAGGACTTGGAGAATGCCTTCGCGTAGCTGCCGCGCCTCGAGATCCGCGAGCACACCGACAGAAGCACCTGACGCGCTCATGAGGGCGGTGGCCAGATAGGCGCTCACTGCCGTGACCGGGACGGCGACGGGGTTCACCGTTGGACGTCGCAAGACGAGAATCGCCCCAACCGTTGCGCCTACGACGAGCCATCCGAGTCCGGCGCGCAGCGAGATGAGCAACTCGATCGCAGCGCTCCGGCCGTCGAGGACACTGTCGAACCACCACGCGGCTGCGGCGCCGACGGAGGCCAGGACAATCGCGTCGATCGTGGCTCGGCTGATGTCTGCGAGCGCGAGCCCGGCGAACAGGGCGAGGCCGATCAACGCTCCCCACAACAAGGGGATTGAAAAGGCGACGGAGGCGACGGCTGCAACGCCGATGGCCGCAAGTATCGGCCGCGTGAATTGACGGGACTGCGTTGGCGCGAGAGGCCGTTGCGCCAAGCTCGTCACGTAGCGGCGCCCTCGAGAAGGTCGTCGGGCGTGATGGCCCGACCGTAGATCTCGCGAAAATCGTCGTCGTTGACGTCGGCGATGTCACCGTCGTAGACGACTTGGCCATCGCGTAATCCGATGAGTCGCTTTCCGTAAGCCCGTGCGAGATCCAAAAAGTGAAGGTTGATGATCGTCGTGATTCCGAGCTCGCGATTGATCCGCTGGAGGTCGCGCATCACCATGTGCGAGGTGACAGGATCGAGTGAGGCGACAGGCTCGTCGGCGAGGATGATCTTCGGATCCTGAGCGAGAGCCCGAGCGATGCCGACCCGCTGTTGCTGGCCTCCAGAAAGGTCAGAGGCTCGAACGTACGCCTTCTCCACGATGCCAACCCGTTCGAGCGCTTGGAGCGCAAGCTCCCGATCCTCGGCGGGCCACAGACCGAGCATCGAACGCCACCTTGGCACCATCGACAGTCGGCCCATCAAGACGTTGGCCATGACCGTGGCTCGTCCCACGAGGTTGAAGGTCTGAAAGATCATCCCGATATCGGTGCGAATTGCCCGAATCTCGGACTTCGATGCGCCGACCACCTCGGCACCGTTGACCGTGACGCTGCCCGTGACCGGCACGAGACCGTTGACCGATCGGAGCAGCGTGGACTTGCCTGCGCCGGAGAGGCCGACGATGACCACGAACTCGCCATCTTCGATGGTCAAGTCGACACCCGAGAGGGCTTTGAGCCCTCCCGGGTATACGACTGACGCGTTGGTGAAGCGGATCATGGTCCGAGTATCGCTGGTTGCGATCAGTCCTCGGTGACGCCCAGCTTCTCTGCTGCTTCGCGGATGATTGCGAAATCGGCTTCGTCTGCGCGCCGGATGTCCGTCCAGCCGTAGATCTCGTCGAGTACGGCTTCGCCTTCTTCGGTCTGCAGGTACTCATCGATGGCGTCGTAGATGGCGTCCAGCAAGCTCTCAGGCAGGTTGCTGTTGGCTGCCACGACGTCATTGGGGATGTCGTCGGTGATGTTGAAAACGATCACCTTCGAACCCACGTCAGGGTTTTCCGTGCGCAGGTTGCGGCGAGCATCGTCGAACGAGACGCCGATGTCGAAGTCGCCCGAGTACACCGCTTCCACAGCCGTGTCGTGGCCGCCGACGTACTCGTACTCGATGTCGTTTTCGATGTCGATGCCTGCGTTGATCAACTGGAGCTGCGGGAACACGGCCCCAGATGTCGACGTCGAACTCGTGAAGGCGACACGCTTTCCAACGACCTTGTCGAGGCTTGCCGTGCACGCCAGACCAGGGTCGACCGCGGTGCCGTCTTCGAGTACCTCTGGCTCGAGGCCTGAGTCGCCGAAGGTCCATCCGACCTGGAGCGCTACGACCTCGGTTGGAGCCTTGAGCACTGGGCTGCCTGCTTCGTTCTCGAGTGCGCCAGGCACCGGCGGAGCGTCACAGATCGATGGATCGTTGGTGAACCACTGACCGTGATATAGGTCGGAACCGAAACGGATCGACTGAATCATCACTTCGATGTTGTCGTACTGGTCCTTGGCCTGAACGTACCCGAACGGTCCAAAGGCGCCCAGGTCGGCTTGGCCGGTGCCCAGAGCGACGACGAGTCCGGTGTAGTCGGCGGTGACGAGACCAGTCACGGTGATGCCGAGCTTCTCGGACAACGCCTCCATGAATGGCTCGATGTTCGTCTGCAAGCCTTCTTGCTGTTCTGACGGGATGAAGCCGAAGACGATCTCTTCTGGCCAGTCGCCCATCTCGTCGACGGTCGTATCTGTCGAGCCGTCGGTGGTGTCCGTGGTTCCTTGTGTTGTGGCTGTTGGTGCTGCCGTTGTCTCAGTAGTCCCGCTGTCGCCGCACGCTGCGGCTACGAGGGTGAGGGCGACGAGCAACAACAGTGTCCGTCGGATGTGCATTTGGTGACTCCTAGTAGTCGAGGGCGCAGAATACCGCGCGTTCAGACCCCGAAAACCCAACTGGCGCTATCGCGCTGCAGCAAGACTCTTGACGATCTCCACGAACTCCGGCCACGAATGAGCGTCGTGGACGCCAGCGAGCGGAGCGTTCCACGGTCTGACCATCCGCACGACATGAGCGTCGGGTCGCCGGTCGCGAATTGCGACGAGATGGTGAGGAGCGTCGTCGAGGTAGACGTCGGCAGATACGCCTGCCTTGTCATGAGTGATGTGGACCTCGGTGGTTGGAATGCGGTTGTCGGACAGCCAGGCAAACGTGTCGTGCACGGCCCAGCGAGGCTTTTGGGTCACGATGACGATCTTGTGATCTCGTGACAGCGCATTGAGAGACTCGACGGCATCGGCGTAGGTGGTCAGTCCTCGGAAGATGCTCGACCGGTCACCGCCTTCGGCCCAACGCCAGAACTCACGCATCGATTCGAAGTGCGTGAGTAGATGGAGCCCGTCCCACACGGTCACCGCATCCACCGGAATCGTGGTGTTGAAGTCGTCGTTGTATCTCGTGATCCAGCCCTTGTGGAAGTCGGCAACGACGCCGTCGAGATCAATTGCGAGTCGCACGATCGACGAGGCTACCTGGAGGTTCGACCGGAGTCCGAATTCGACAGCGAACCCACCTGACCTGGCCTCAAGGCTCAGCGAGCAGGTCTGAGCAGGCCGCTACCATCGCCGGGAATGGATTATCAGGCGCTCTACCGCAAGTACCGACCCCAGCGATTCGACGAAGTGATCGGCCAAGATCACGTGACGAACACGCTGTCCCATGAGGTCATCGAGGGCACGATCGCTCACGCTTACCTGTTCGCCGGGCCACGAGGTACCGGTAAGACGACAACTGCACGGCTGCTGGCGAAAGCTCTGAACTGTCAAGATCGCGGTGACAACGGTGAGCCGTGCAACGTGTGCTTCTCGTGCATCGGCATCACCGACGGAGCATCGCTCGACGTCATCGAACTGGACGCTGCTTCGCACAACAAGGTCGAGGACATTCGCGAGATCCGAATGAATGTGAGCACGGTCGCCGCCACCGGAGGCTCTCGGAAGGTTTACATCTTGGACGAGGCGCACATGTTGTCGCGTGCCGCAGGAAATGCCCTTCTCAAGACGCTCGAGGAGCCGCCCGAGCACGTGATCTTCGTCCTGGCGACCACCGAGCCGTACAAGTTGCTCGACACCATCCGGAGCAGGTCGCAGCGCTTCGACTTCCACCCCGTAGGCGTCGAAACGTTGGTCTCGCATCTCGGAGACATCTCTCGTCGTGAAGAGTTCGATGCCGAGCAGCCGGCGCTCGACCTGATCGCGTCTCATGCAGGTGGCTCGGTGCGCGATGCAATGAGTCTTCTCGAACAGGTAGCGGCGCTGGGTGCGGGTGTGGTCCGTTCCAAGGACGTCGCCAGGGCTCTCGGTCTGGCGGATCGTGAGGTATACAGCCGACTGATCGATTCGCTGAAGAATCGCGACGCTGCGGCTGCGCTCGGACTGGTCGCACAGCTCGCGGCACAAGGTGCCGATCTCAGGCGCTTCGTCGCCGACGCCATCGGTCTGCTGCGCGGCATTTTCCTCGCGCAGTACGCGCCCAATCTGGAAGAGGTTGCCGACGAGTCGTCTGACACGCTCGATCAGTGGCGAAAGCACTGAAAAGCCGTTTCTCCCGGCGATGTCTTGCGCGCTGTCGACGTTCTCGCCGAAGCGTTGGTCCAGCTTCGCGAAGGTCGTGAGGAACGGCTCGTCGTCGAACTCGCCCTCATCCGAATGGCGCGCCCAGAAATGTCAGTCGATGCGGCTTCGCTGGCGTCGAGGCTTTCGGCGTTGGAAGATCGGATTCGCGACATGACCTCGGCCCCCCAGATATCTCATCTCGCTGCCGAGCCCGCCCGCAAACCAGCGGCGTCTCCTGCAGTGTCGGCACCAACCAACGATCCGAAACCGGCTCCGCTCAAGTCGGTGGAGGACCCTTCACCTGAAGAACCGCGTGCGAAACCCAAGTCGGAGGCATTGGAGGTCGCTCCCGATGCGCCATTCACCGATCCCGATCCGGACCCTCAGCCGGTGGACGCCGAACCGGCTGAACCCGAGGTCGTGATGGATCCGGCGACCGATCTCGATCTCTCGAAAGTCGAGGCGGCGTGGCCCGCGTTGTACGCCAGGCTGCGTGACGCTGTAGGGCCCAGCCGCCACGCGATGCTCCAAGTCGTCGCCCCCGGTGACGCCGCCGGGAACAAGATCGTCTTGCACGTGCCAGAGAAGCACAAGTTCCATCTGATGCGCCTCCGGCAGGATCAAGACCTCGTTCGGGTCGTCGAGGCGACTGCGGCCGAGATCTTCGGTGGGGCAGTCAGCGTCGCCTTCGAACACGGCGAAGTCGGCGGCCACGATGCCGGTATGCGGCCTGATCCGGTGAGAGCCCCGGAGAAGGCTGACCTGGTGGAAGCCGAAGATGCGGGCATCGATCCGTTGGCGTTGCTGCAGGACGAACTCGGCGGGGAAATCATCCAGGAGTGAAGCTCCGCCATCGTTCACGGCTACGCTGAGACGCATGGGAAGAATGCCAAAAGACATGCGCAAGCTCATGGAGCAGGCGCAAAAGATGCAAGCGCAGTTGCAGCAAACGCAGTCCGAGCTCAACGATCGCGAATTCGAAGGTACTGCAGGCGGTGGCGTCGTGAAGGCCACAGTCAAGGGTGACGGTTCTCTGGTTGGGGTCGTCCTGGATCCGTCGATCATCGACCCCGAGGACCCCGAGTTGCTCGGTGACCTGGTGGTCGCAGCAGTGAATCAGGCGTTGCAGTCCTCCAAGGCTGCATCCGAAGATGCCATGGGCGGCGTCGCAGGCGGACTCGACCTGGGCGGATTGCTCGGCTGATGTTCGAGCCACCAGTACAGCGGGTCATCGACGAGTTCGCGCGGCTCCCCGGCATCGGCCGCAAGAGTGCGCAACGACTCGCGTTCCACCTGTTGCACGTCGAGGAGGCCGACGTCGATCGTCTCGGTCTTGCGATCACGAACCTGCGTAAGGAAGTTCGCCTCTGTACGCGTTGTTTCAACGTGACCGCGCAGGAGGAATGCTCGGTCTGTCGTGACTTGCGGCGCGACCCCACGATGGTGTGCGTCGTCGAACGAGCGCAGGACATCGCCGTGCTCGAACGGACCCAAGAGTTCTCTGGCAGATATCACGTGCTCGGCGGTTCGATCTCGCCGATCGAGGGCATCGGCCCCGATCAGCTTCGTATGCGGGAACTCGTACGAAGGATCGACCACGAATCGATTTCAGAGGCGATAGTCGCAACGAACCCCACGGTCGAGGGCGACGCCACCGCGTTGTACTTGGCTCGGCTGCTCAAGCCGCTCGGTGTGAAGGTCTCCAGGCTGGCGAGCGGGCTTCCTGTTGGTGGCGATCTGGATTACGCCGACGAGGTGACGCTCGGCCGAGCGCTCATCGGCCGCCAAGAGCTCTAACTCGAGTGCGAATACTTCTTGTCGAGCCGTACTACGCGGGCTCGCACAAGGCTTGGGCCGACGGGTACGCGCAACACTCTGCCCATGACGTCGACGTCATCACGCACGAAGCCCGATTCTGGCGATGGCGAATGCAGGGAAGCGCGTTGACGCTTGCCGAGGAGCTCCGAGAGATCGACGGTGACTTCGATGCCGTCATCGCGAGTGACATGCTCGACCTCGCCGCGTTCCTGGGACACACTCGACGCCGTCTAGGGTCGATCCCTGCGGTGCTCTACATGCACGAGAACCAGCTTTCGTACCCGTTGTCGGAGGCACTCGCCGAGGATCTCACGTACGCCGCCATCAATTGGCGTTCGATGGCAGCCGCCGATGCCATTTGGTTCAACTCTGAGTTCCACCGAACCGATCTGGCGGGCAATCTTCCGGAGTTCCTGGGGCGTTTCCCTGACCGACGGCACAACGAACTCGCTGCCGCAGTGCTCCATCGGAGCAGCGTGTTCCCGGTGGGGGTCGACCTCTCCAGATTGAGTGGTGATCCCATTCGTGGAACCCGACCTTTGATCTTGTGGAATCACCGTTGGGAGCACGACAAGGCACCCGGGGTGTTCCTCGATGCCTTGGACGTGCTGGTCGAGCGCGGCCTCGACTTCTCGGTTGCGCTTGCCGGAGAGAACTTCAGGCAACATCCGGCCGAGTTTTCCGCAGCACGTGAACGCCTGGGTGACCGTGTGGTCCGGTTCGGTTACGCCTCAGCCGGCGAGTACACCGACCTGCTGCAGCGATCATCGATCATCGTCTCCACAGCACTCCACGAGTTCTTCGGCATCTCACTCACCGAGGCCGTCTACGCCGGAGCGTTCCCGGTGCTTCCCGACCGCCTCGTGTATCCGGAGCGCATTCCGTCCGAGTTTCACGATTCTTGTCTGTACGACACCAACGAGGGCTTGGTGGAACGCATGGCGTGGGCGATCGAGCATCCTCAGGACGCCGACGAAGTGGCCCGGGCGTTGCGGTCTACGATGGCCGAATTCGACTGGTCGAAGGTTGCCCCGAGCTACGACGCCGCGATCGAATCCCTCAGACGATGATCAGTAGTCGATCTCGCTGAGAGACTTCAAGCGATCGAAGCGATGTGTCGCCTTCACGAATCGAATGGTGCCGGTGCGGGATCTGATGACCAGGCTGTGGGTGGTGGCGCGACCTGCATCGAATCGCACTCCGTCGAGGAGTTCGCCGCCAGTGACGCCGGTCGCCGCGAAGAAGGTGTTCTCCGAGTTGACCAGCTGACGGTTGCCGAGAATCTGCGTGAGGTCGAGGCCGGCGTCGTTTGCATACTGCTTTTCCTCGTCGTTGCGCGGCCACAGCTTGCACTGAATCTCCCCGCCGAGGGCGATCATGGCGCACGCGGCAGTCACCGCTTCTGGAGAACCGCCGATGCCGAGCAGGATGTCGATTCCCGAGTCCTCCTTGGCAGTTGCGATCGCCCCTTGAATGTCACCGTCACGGATGAGTCGGATTCTGCCGCCGGCGGCGCGCACCTGATCGATGTAGTCACGGTTCCGAGGGCGGTCGAGCATGATCACGGTGATGTCAGACACGCTTTTCCCCTTCGCCTTGGCCACTTGCTTGAGGTTGTGGGCGACTGGTGCTTCGATGTCGACCGTGCCGGCAGCCTCTTCGCCAACCGCGATCTTGTCCATATACACGAGGCTGCCCGGGGCATACATCGAGCCACGCTCGGCCAGGGCAAGTACGGCCAGCGCGCCAGGGCCACCTTCGGCAGTGAGTGTCGTGCCGTCGACAGGGTCAACGGCGATGTCGACCTCGGGAGGAGCTCCGTTTCCAATGGCCTCTCCGTTGTACAACATCGGGGCTTCGTCTTTCTCGCCTTCGCCGATCACCACTACGCCGTCCATCTCGACGGTCCCGAGGATGTTGCGCATCGCATCGACTGCTGCTTGATCGACCGCGTTCTTGTCGCCTCTGCCTTGCCACCGGGCCGCTGCCATGGCGGCAGCTTCGGTTACTCGAACGAGTTCGAGGGCCAGGTTCCGTTGCGGTCGTTCACTCATGCTGCCTCCACTTTCACGATGATCGCATCGCCTTGTCCTCCACCACCACACAACGCCGCCCCTCCGATGCCGCCGCCACGATTGGCGAGAGCGTTGATCAAAGTGACGACCAACCTTGCTCCCGTCGCACCGAGCGGATGGCCCAGGGCCACTGCGCCGCCGTGGACGTTCACCCGGTCGTGCCCGATTCCGAGAAGCTCAGCAGACCAGAGAGCGACCGAAGCGAAGGCCTCGTTGAGTTCGATGAGATCGAGGTCACCCGGTTCGAGGCCTGCCCGCTTGAGGGCAACTCGCATGGCTTCGGCAGGCCGCTCGTGCAAAGTCGCATCGGGACCGGCTACCTGGCCGTAGGCGAGGATTTCGGCAAGCACCGGCAGTCCGGCCGCTTCAGCGGCTGCTCGATCGGCGACGACAACAGCTGCCGCTCCGTCCGAAATCTGCGACGAGTTGCCCGCAGTGAGGGTGCCGTCCTTGATGAACGCCGCACGGAGACCTCCAAGGCTCTCCTGAGTAGTCCCCGAGCGAACGCCCTCGTCGGCGGTGACCATCACTGGATCGCCTCTCCGCTGAGGCACCGACACGGCGACGATTTCACAGTCGAGCACTCCCGAGTTTCTTGCCGCTTCGGCCCTGGCGTGGCTCTCTGCCGCCCATGCGTCTTGGGCTTCTCTGCCGATGCCGAGCGTGGCGTTCTTGCGATCTGAAGACTCGCCCATGGTGCATTGGTCGAATGCGCACCACAGGCCGTCATGATTCATCGAGTCGATCATCGAGCCGTCGCCGATTCGTTCGCCCCATCTCGCGTTGGGAAGCACGTACGGAGCGTTGCTCATCGACTCCATTCCGCCGGCGACAACAAAGGTGGCTTCGCCAAGCCGGATGTGCCGATCCGCTTCTGCGATGGCCGTCATCCCGGACAGGCAGACCTTGTTGATCGTCGTCGCCGGCACGGTCATCGGGATGCCACCCTTGACAGCGGCCTGGCGTGACGTGATCTGGCCCTGACCGGCTTGTAGGACGTGGCCGAAGATGACCTCATCGACCTTCTCTGGAGACAAGCCACTGCGTTCGAGCGCCGCCTTGATGGCGACTCCGCCGAGATCCACTGCATTGAGTGGGGCGAGGCCTCCGCCGAATCGCCCGAGCGGCGTACGAGCAATTGCGCTGATGACGCTTCCCACGAGTCTCCTCCACGGGTTGTTGACCGAAAAGCGAATGGTACTGCGGATCACCGTTGCGACGCCCGGCTGGAAGATTGCGGAGTCCTAGAGTGGCGATTCGTGTTCGCCTACAACCTCCATCACGTCGCCATCGCGGTACATGATCTCGACGCTGCTCTCGAGTCCCATCGACTCCAATACGGCATCGAGGCATCACACCGCGAAGTCGTCTCGTCCCAGGGCGTCGAGGAAGCGATGCTGTCGATCGGTGGATCCAGCGTGCAGCTCCTCACGCCACTCAGCGCTGATTCACCCGTTGGGAGGTTTCTCGAAAAGCGCGGTGAAGGACTTCACCACATCGCATATGCGGTTTCGGATCTCGAAGCGTCGCTGGCGCACCTCGCGGCTACCGGAGTGAGGCTCATCGACACCGAGCCCCGTATCGGCGGAGGCGGTCACCGCATTGCGTTCGTCCACCCGTCTTCTTTCGGCGGTACGCTGATCGAACTCGTGGAGGTAGTCAGGTGAACGGTGAACAACCGATCTACGTGATCGAAGGTGGTGCCGGCCCTATGGAGGCTGCTGCCATCAGCGCCGCCATCACCGAGGTGCTCGCGCAGGAGGCGGCTGCAGCCGCGGTGCCGGCCCGTCCGCCGAGCCAGAGCCGCTGGGTGACGTCATGGCGCTCGCAAAACATCGAGGCACCAGTCCTGAGTCGTGACTTCGACGCGGCCCCACGCCAGCCGCGGCCACCAACGCCCAGAGACTGATCCAGCCGTCGAGTGTGCTTGGGATCGCGGTGGTCGCGGTTTTACGCACACTCGTTGGGTCGTTCGCAGTGTCGGTCGCGTCGAGTGTGCTTGGGATCGCCGTGGTCGCGGTTCTAGGCACACTCGTTGTCCGGTCCGGACTCAGGCGATCGTGTCTCGCAGTTCCGACAGCGTGGACTCGGGCACGACCAGGTCGCCTTTGCCGACACCAACCTGAATACTCGGCTTGTAGGAACCGTGGAAGTCGGAGCCTCCGGTCGCCACCAGACCGTGGCTTTCTGCGATCTCCGCAAGATGATTTCGCAGCGTCGGCTCGTACTCGGGGTACCAGCACTCGACACCAGTCAGCCCGACTGCGGCGAGCTCCGCGAACGCCGCTTCGTAGTCGGGCGCTCCCGCCCCGATCGTGTGCGGGTGGGCGATCGACGTAGCCGCCCCGGACTCTCGTGCGAGCTCGATGGCTTCGGCGGCATCCAATCGTTTTCGTCCCCGATAGGCGGGTCGCCCGGCGGCGAGGTAGCGATCGAATGCGGTTTCGACGTCCGGCACGACTCCCTTCTTGATCAAGACTCCGGCGAAGTGGGGCCGACCAACTCCGGTCCCTCCGGCCTCGGCGAGGATCTCGTCGTACGTGATGTCAATTCCCAGCTCGTTGAGCGCACCGACCATCTCCTGATTTCGGTTGGCGCGCGATTGCTGGAGTTCCACAAGACGATCTTGAAGCGGGCCGGGGCCCGGCTCGAGGAAATAGACCAACAGATGCATGGCTCCCGTGGTCCAACCAACGGACAGCTCGGCTCCGGATATCAGGTCGACGCCGACCCGGTTCGCGGCGATCCTCGCCTCCGCGATGCCGTCCAGGTTGTCGTGATCGGTGAGTGCGATGGCCGACAAGCCTGCGGCGGCGGCCAATTCGACCACGGCAGTTGGGGTCTCGGTGCCGTCCGACGCAGTGCTGTGAAGGTGAAGGTCGACGCCCACTCAGCGCTCGATGTCGACGGACTCGATGTAGACGGTCTCGAGTGGAAGCGACACTTCGTTGCCACGAGGTGCCAATTGGACCGTCGCCATTGCGTCCAGCGCGTCGAACCCGTCAACGACGGTACCGAACGCCGAGAAAGTCGGACCGAGTCCCGAGGTACCGAGCATCATGAAGAACTGGCTGCCCGTGGATCCAACTCCCGCGTTTGCCATTGCAACAACGCCTCGGTCGTACACGAAGCCGTCCTCGGGGAATTCGTCGGGAACGACGTAGCCGGGGTCGCCGGTGCCTGATGCCGTCGGATCGCCCATCTGCACCATGAATCCGGGAATTATCCGATGCGAAATCGTCCCGTCGAAGTAGCCCTGCTCGGCGAGGAACACGAAGCTGTTCACGGTTTCAGGGGCCACCGAAGGATCGAGTTCGATGGTGACGTCGCCGCACGAAGTGGTCAGGACGGCGGTCGGCTTGGACGTCGGGTCGATGCCGAGGTCTTCCGGTTCGGTGAACGTCATCTCTTGCGCAGGCGGCGGTTGCGACCCACCGCAGGCGACCGGCTGCTGGCGGAATGCGAGGTATTGCTGAGTTGCGACCTGTCCTTCCTCGAGAACGACATCGAGTGTGGTGGCGGTCGACCCGCTCGCGAGCGTGGTTGTGACCGCCGGAGTGTCGTCCGGCGAGTCGGTGAGGAGGACAAACCCGATCCCTGCGATCACTACGAACACCGCGGCGATCGCGGCGCTACGGATCTGCTTGCGCCTCGCCTCTTTCCGCTTCGCTTCTGCCTCTGCGGCTAGTCGCTTGCGACGGTTCTCGTGTTGTCTGGCTCGTTTGTCTTGGGACATCGGCGGGCATTGTAGAGAGCCGACGAAGGAGTCGTGCCGGTCGGCTGAATGGAAGCCGTCGCACCGTAAACTGCGCGCCCATGGCCCTCGTAGTTCAGAAATTTGGCGGAACGTCGGTTGCTGACGCCGACCGGATCCGCAATGTTGCTCGCCGAGTCGTAGAGACGCGCCGCGCCGGCAACGACGTCGTTGTCGTGGTGTCTGCGATGGGTAAGACCACCGACGAACTCATCCGATTGGCAGACCAGGTCTCGTCGACGCCGTACCTGCGGGAGATGGACATGCTGCTCACGGCGGGCGAACGCATATCGATGGCGCTGCTCGCCATGGCGATACAAGACCACGGCCTCGACGCGATGAGCTTGACCGGATCGCAGGCCGGGATCCTCACGACAAATGCTCACGGTTCGGCCAAGATCACGGAGATCAGAGGCGACCGGGTTCGAGCCGGCCTCGACGAAGGACGCATCGTCATCGTCGCCGGCTTCCAAGGCGTTGACCCTGACTCCAAAGAGATCACGACGCTCGGTCGCGGCGGTTCAGACGCCACCGCAGTTGCGCTTGCGGCTGCGTTGTCTGCGGACGCGTGCGAAATCTTCACAGACGTCGATGGCGTGTATACAGCGGATCCTCGCATGGTTGCTTCTGCCAGGAAGCTTGAAGAAGTGTCGTTCGAAGAGATGCTCGAACTCGCCAGTTCGGGCGCAGGGGTATTGATGGCGCGCTCCGTAGAGTTCGGGAGGCGGTACAACGTACCGATCCACGTACGATCCTCGTTCCACGATGGACCGGGCACATGGGTTAAGGAGAAGACGATGGAAGAAGCCGTCATCAGAGGGGTCGCGCATGACGCCTCGGAGGCGAAGGTCACCGTGCATGGCGTGCCGGACAAGCCGGGCGTCGCCGTTGCGCTGTTCGAGCCGTTGGCGAGCGAGGGAGTTCTGGTCGACATGATCGTTCAGAACGTTTCGAACGCAGGCACCACCGACATCAGCTTCACTGTTCCCGTTGAACAACTCGACGCGGCACGCACCATTGCCCAAACCGTTGCAGAAAGCGTCGGCGCCGCCGGCGTGGATGTCGACGAGAACATCGCCAAGGTCTCGTTGGTCGGCGCAGGCATGAAGTCGGAGACGGGCGTGGCAGCGAGAATGTTCCGCATCCTGTCAGATCACGGCATCAACATCGAGATGATCTCGACCTCACCGGTTCGGATCTCGTGCGTCGTTCGCGGCGACCAGGTCACCGAAGCGGTGACGTCATTGCACGACGGCTTCGATCCTCCACGAATGTCGGCGGTGAACTCATGAAGCGAGTCGCCATCGTCGGAGCCACCGGAGCCGTGGGGCGAACGATGCTGTCGATCCTTCAGGATCGAGAATTTCCGTTGACGGAGCTGCGTCTGATGGCGTCCGCACGATCAGCAGGCTCGAAAGTCGAGACGAAGTGGGGCGAGGTCGAGGTCGAGGATCTCGCCACGTGCGACCCGTCGGGGATCGACATTGCGCTGTTTTCCGCCGGTGGGGCGCGATCGAAAGCGTTTGCCCACAAGTTCGTCGAAGCGGGCGCCGTGGTCGTCGACAACTCGTCTGCGTTCCGTATGGAACCCAACGTGCCGCTGGTGGTGGCAGGGGTCAACGATCACGCTGCGGGCGACCATCAAGGCATCATCGCCAACCCGAACTGCACCACGATGACCATCATGATGGCTGCGGGTCCGCTGCATCGCGCGGTAGGCCTCAACCAGATGATCGCATCGTCGTACCAATCGGTGTCGGGGTCCGGCATGCAGGGCATGAAGGAGCTTTCCCACCAAATCGACGCGATGCGTGACAATCCGGACGCACTCGCAACCGGCACCTGGGAAGACCCAGGATCAGGGCTCTATGAACGACCGATCGGCTTCAACGTGCTCCCGATGGCCGGCTCGCTCGTCGATACCTACACCGACGAGGAATGGAAGCTGGTCAACGAGACCCGCAAGATTCTCGAGGCGCCGGAAGTGGCTGTCGAGCCGCTGTGCGTTCGTGTTCCAGTGATGGTCGGCCATGGGATCGCCGCTTCGATGTGGTTCGACCGCGACCTGTCCCGCGACGAGGCCCTCGAGCTGCTGGCGGGCGCGCCGGGGATCCAGGTGTGGAACGAGAAGACTCCGACACCGTTGGACTCGGCCGGCATCGACGACGTCCTCGTCGGACGGGTGCGAGAAACGGTCGGACGCCCAGGTGGCGTCAGTCTCTGGGCCGTCGGCGACAACCTACGCAAGGGTGCGGCACTCAACGCCGTGCAGATTGCTGAGCTGCTCTAGCCGCTAGTGGGTGTGAAAGAGTTCGTGTCCGTGTCCACCGTCTGGGTCTTCCCACGGCGGAATGGCATCGGGGTCCGCGGTGCCCCAAACGTCGTCGGTCGAGGTGAATCCGACTTCGGTCCACAGCGCCTGGTGCCGAGCGAGATCGTTCGGCGATGGTCTGGTAGCCATTGCAACGAATCCTGAGATCGAGAGACCAACGATCAGCGCCGCGGTGTTCCCGCCGAGGCTGCGAAGCGTCACTGCGACGATGGCGGGCGCGAGCGCGAAGGCGGTTTTCACGGCGACGGTTGCTGCGTATTGGTCCAGTGCGGTGGGCGGGAGTGGGCGGATGCGCCAAAAACGCGCCGCAAAGTAGGTGTAGGCACCCACACCGACGATGACTCCTGCGTCGAGCCAGGGCGGCATGACGTGTCGTTGTGGTTCGCCGTGCGCAACCCATGCAGCGAGTGCCACCGTCACGACAGCAACGGCGTGCGCGGCGCGCAAACCAAGCACGGTGCGATCGGATGTGGTGACCACGGTCATGGGTGATGTCATCGGCAGCCTGCCGCGGTCGCCTGAGCGAATCGAACGCGGGAGAGGCCCCGCATTGCGGGGCCTCCAGTTGTCGGGACGGCCGGATTCGAACCGGCGACCTCATCGTCCCGAACGATGCGCGCTACCAAGCTGCGCCACGTCCCGATCGGGAACACATGATACGTCACCTGAGGTCGAGCTCACACCTGATTTTCAGGGGTCTCGACTCGTACTCGGTCGATGCGGTTGCGGTCCATCCGGAGTACGACGAGGCGAGCGCCACCGTCGACCGTCACCTGATCGCCTTCTTCCGGAATCGCGCCCGCCAACGCAAGGTAGAGACCGCCTACCGTCGAATACGGTCCGGTCGGGAGCGTGATGCCAGTGTGTTGCGACAACTCCTCGACCGGGAGTCTGCCGTCGGCCAACCACTGCAAACGACCGATTCGCACGACGGTCGGAGCGGTCGGGTCGTATTCGTCCTGGAGCTCGCCGACCAATTCGGACATCAGGTCCTTCATGGTGACGATGCCTTCGACTCCACCGTGTTCGTCCAAGACGAACCCGAATCCAAGGCGACGGCGCCGCAGTTCGTTCATCGCGGCGAGCACGGTGGTGGTCTCGGGGAAGAAGAACGGCGTCCGGGTCATGCTGGTGATGTCGGCATCCGTCGAAGCGCGGAACAGGTCCTTCACGTAGAGCACGCCCACGAGCTGATCGAGATCGTCGGCAATGACGGGAAACCGCGAGTGACCGGTTGCGTTCACCGCTGCTCTGACGTCTTCGACCGAAACCGGCTGAGCCAGGGTGTGGATGTCGACCCGCGGAGTCATCACGTCGCGAACCGTGTGGTCGGCGAGTCCGAAGAGCGCGTGCAGGATCTCTCGTTCGGCCGCTTCGATCTCACCGCCTTCTTCGCTGAGCTGGGCGAGGGTGAGGATGTCGGCTTCTGTGACTGCGCCGTCGTCGCCACCGTCATGAAGACCGAGTATCCGCAGCAGCACGCGGGTGATGGCTGAGAAGACCCCGGCGACAGGCGCCAGCACCTTCGAGAGCCGCCAGATCGTCGGGGCAACGATCAGCGAAAAGCGTTCGGGAAATCGGCTTGCGAGTGTCTTCGGCGTGAGTTCGCCCACCACCAAGATGACCGCGGTCACGGCACCCGTCGCCGCCCAAGGCCCCCATTGCTCCCCGAGCAAGTCGATGAACAGCACCGTCGCCACAGACGCCGCGAGGATGTTCACGACGTTGTTGGCCACGAGGAGAGTGCTCAGGAGCACATCTTGGTCCACGAAGAGCTGTTCTACGTGTACGCCGCGCGGATCCTTTTCGGCGAGCTGGCGTACCCGCTCGCGGCCGATTCCGATGAGCGCCGTCTCCGAGCCGGAGAAGAAGCCAGACGCCAGGATGCAGACGCCAAGAATGACCAGATAGGTGATTTGCAGAGCGGTCACGGCCGGAGCCAGCTACTCATGCTCAGGTGGCAGGTTCGGCGTCGCCGTCGTCGACGGTGACTGCCGTGCCGAGCTGCGATGCGGGCACGGTCGTCGCGTCCTCTCCATCGAGGAAACGATCAGGCACCGGAAAAGGGTCGCCTTTGAGAGCGGCCCGGACGGTCGTCTCCAGCTCGCGTGAGGAGAAGGGCTTCTGCACCCACCCGGTTGCCGCAGCTCGCCGCGCAAGGAAGACGTCAGCGGTGCGGTCGAGCAAGAGCACCACCGGGATCGACATGCCATCCATGCCGGCTGCGGAGCGGACTCGACGAACGATGGCCATGCCGCCCATCGACGCCACCTGCATGTCGCTGACCACGATGTCCGCCCGGTTGCTGATGACCGCCTCGTTGACGGTCTCGGGGTCTGCATGGTCGATCAGGACCAAGTCTGATCCGGTGAGCGCAGCGTGGACCTCGTTGCGGACCCACGGAACATCGGCGATGACGAGTACTCGTGACATGGCCCAGAGGTTAGTTGCAGCAACCGGCCCGATCGCCACAGGCTTGCGAGTAGCCTCGTTCTCTCCTTCGCCTGGAGTCGGCATCACCACACTCGGATTCGAAGCAGCCGCGCTCGGTGCCGCGATCGCGTGGGCGCTCGGCGGACTGATTGCGGCAGGTCCGACCAAGACGCTCGGCGGGCCGCGCTTCACTCGTTTGCGCCTGTACTGGGTTGCCCTGGCGCTGGTGGTGATTGCCACGGTTCTCGGACGTTGGAGCAGCCTTGGTCTGCGCGAAGTCCTGCTTCTCGGCGCAAGCGGGTTGATTGGCCTCGCCATCGGAGATGTGGCTCTCTTCACGGCGTTCGCTCGGCTCGGCCCGAGGCGGACAGGGATCATCTTCGCTACGAATGCGCCGATGACGGCGGTCCTGAGCGCCATCATCTTTGGGGAGCGCTTCTCGACGCGATCGCTGATCGGAACGGTTCTCGTGTCCCTGGGAGTGACGGCCGCAGTCGCATGGGGGACGCGATCCGGACAGTCGCACCATTGGGAAGACGTCAAAGGCAGCTTGCTGGTGGGTGTGGGCTGGGGTCTGCTCGGCGCACTCGGTCAGGCAGTCGGCGTGTTGTTGGCTGATCCTGCCTTCGACGGTGCGGCCGACCCGTGGGCCGGGGCTGCGGTCCGGGCAGTTGCGGGTCTCGCCGCGCTCGTGGCGATGCGGCGGTTCTTCGAATCGAAGTCGGACATCGCGTATCCGAGGAAAATCTCGATGCGGCTCTGGGGAGTCATCCTTCTCTCCGGCGGGGTGGCGATGGTTTTCGGCAAGACGCTGGTGCTCATCGCCCTTCAGGGAGGCGACCCGGGAATTGTCAGCATCTTGGTGTCGACCGCTCCTGTGCTCCAGCTACCGCTCATCTGGGTGTGGAGTAGGGAACGTCCTGCGGCCGGTGCATGGTTTGGCGCGGCAATGGCAACGGTCGGAACCGCGCTCATCGTTCTTTGAAGCCGCACATCGCACACCGATTCTGTTTCGGCGTCGGCCCCTAACATGCGGCCCCGTGATCCGCCGCTTCATTGCTCTCTCCTGTCTTCTTCTTGCGACACTGCCTGCCGCAAGCGCGTTCGCCGCGGCCGGCGACACGTCGGCTGTCGACATCGTGGAGCTCGAGGGACCCATGGATCAGCGCCTCCTGGACTTTGCAGTCGACGCGATCGAGTCGTCCAGCGCGCAGCTCGTGGTGTTGCAGATCGACTCGCCTGGCATCTCTTCCGGTGATCCGACCGAGCTGAGAGCGCTCCTGGCCGACCCTCCCGTTCCGTTGGCGTCTTACATCGGTCTGCGCCCAGCTCGTGCACTGGGTGGCGCAGGGGTCATTGCCCTCGAGGCACCGGTCCGAATCGCTGCTCCAGGAGTGGAGATCGGTTTGTTGGATCCCATGGTCATCCGGTCGGACGAAGAAGCCCCCGGAGGACTTCCTGTCGATCTGTATGAGGGCGTCGAAGTGGTGGCGTCCACGATTCCCGACGTGATCGACATCGTCGAGCCGTCGCTGGTCCAGCTCATCATCGACATGGATGGAGTTTCGTTCGAGGTACGCGGGGAGACCGTGGTTCTTGCCACGGCTCAAACCATCGTTGGAGACGATGGCGAGGCAGTCACCGTTCCTGCCGGCGAGACGCGCTTTGTTCGTCCGGGACTGTGGACTCGGTTCCTCCGGTTGGCGTCGACGCCCGAAGCCACGTTCTTGTTCCTGCTGTTCGGGCTCGCGGCAGTGGCGTTCGAGTTCTACGCAGCTGGTGGTGGGCTGACCGCTGGGATTGCGGCGCTGGCACTGTTTCCTGCCGGGTACGGACTCGCCACCCTGCCGATTCGTTGGTGGGCCGTTGGTCTCACCCTGATCGGTCTCCTGCTCTATACAGCGGACTTCCAACAGGTCCGGATTGCGTGGCGAAGCTTGCTGGGAACGCTGTTGCTCCTCGTCGGTGGGCTTGCGTTGACCGATGCTGCGCCACAGTTCTCGCCGAAGATCTGGGCGGTCTTGCTCACCGTGCTCGGAATCGCCGCGTTCTACGGGTTTGCCATGACCACCGTCGTGAGGTCGCGCTTTTCGACCCGCACCATCGGACGCGACCACCTCGTCGGTCGACAGGGCCTTGCGTATACCGCGTTGTCGCCTGAGGGGACGGTGCAGGTGGAAGGAGCGCTGTGGCGGGCACACTCGACGCGTGCCGCCAACATTCGCCAGGGTGACATGGTCGAGATCATCGAGGTGCGAGGGATCGTGCTCGAGGTCGACCCCCTCGAACCCGAAGACGAGCGTGCTTGATTCCCCCTATTTCGTGGTTTTAGGCACGCTCGACGTATCTGGGTAATTTTCCCTGGTGCCGTCCGTCGTCCACTGTTAGCTTTCAGCTCCCCGGAAGCGGGGTATACGACGCAACAGTGGAGGATTACGCGTGTTCGCACCGCTCGATAGAACTTGGCAGCCAGTGGCATTGTGTCGTGGAAATCATTCACATCTCTTCTTTCCTCCCAATGCTGCAGAGCGCAAGGACGAGCGGGAACGTCGCGAAGAACGAGCCAAGGCCATCTGCATGGTTTGCCCTGTCAAAGCCGATTGTCTCGAATACGCCCTCACCATCAAAGAGCCATACGGCATCTGGGGCGCCAAGACCGAAGGCGAACGGCGCCAACTGATTGCGCGCCAAGCCGTCTGAGCCGTCTCAGCCGACGATTTCTCTGCCGTCGCCTACCCGGCGCGTCACGTGGGTGCGATCGAGCCACTCCAAAAGTGGAACGGCCTGACGCCTGCTGACGCCGAGCGCGTCTCGAAAGTCGCCGACGGTGAAGCCGTCAGTCAGCAAGCGAGTGCGCCGTTGAATCTCGTCGATCTGCTCCGGTAGGTAGACGAGGTCATCGGCTACCTTCACCAGCCGTCCTTCTCGAAGCGCAGCATGCATCAGCTCGCCATCGAGTTCGAGCTGTCCTGCCCTTCTCACGCCCAGGCCGTCGGCGAGCAGCGCATCTCTGGCTGCTTCCAGAGCCTCCTCGTTGGCCGACGACCATCCGCCGGCGAAGCTCTCCAACCTGACGGTCGCTCCGTCGTCGACGAGACCGACGTCTTCGATCACGAGCTCCGCCAGCCGAGCCGGCAAGTTCGAAAGCGCCAAGACTTCCGCCTTGGGCATGCCGGCTCGCAGCGGGTTGGCGGAATGGAACCGCTCGACGACCGTCAGTAGTTTCTGTCCGGTTTGGGACGCCATCGACAGCGACATGCGATGTCCGTCGGCAGCCACGCCGCCCGAAGCAGTTCCCCCACCCGAGTCGCGCTCCAGGTCGGTGTCGCTGGCGGCCCCACGGAGTTCCAGCAGGGCATCAGCAACGGTGTTGTTTCGTCGAGCTTCGCGGAGCGCGACAGCCGCCTGCTCGCGGAACGCTTGACGGGTCTGTGGGGCAGGATCGAGCACCACCCCTCCGCCTACGACCGAACGTCGTCCGACTTCGCGCAGAATGAACCGGTCTCCGCTCGCACACGGAACGGTCCGGTCAAGCCGCACCAATGCGGCGGTCGGCTCAGATCCCGCTTCGATCTTCCCGCCGTCGACGAGTCGCAGACGTGCGGGTACCGCAGCCGACCCGATGTGGAATTGATAGGCACCCCTGTTGGTGACGGCCTCGCCGAGTGAACGTGGCGTTCGGAGATCCACCAGCAGCTCTGCGCTCTCGCGCCATTGACCTGGCCGACCGACCATCGATCCCCGCTCGACCTCCGTACGCTCCAGGCCGACGAGGTTGATGGCCGTTCGGCTACCGGGAACCGCTTCGGTGACCGTTTGCTCGTGGCTCTGAATGCTGCGGACGCGCACTTGACGTTGCCCGGGATACAACGCCAGTTCGTCCGCCATCTCGATCGATCCGTCTACCAGTGTTCCCGTGACAACGGTGCCGGCCCCGCTGATGACGAACGATCGATCGACCCAGAGCCGGGGACGCCCGAAGTCTGTCGGTTGCCCAGCCCGAGTCAATGCCTCGCCAAGCGCTCGCCTCAGATCTTCCAAGCCCGCGCCGGTGACCGCCGATACCCGAACGATCGATGCGTCTTCGAGCGACGTTCCCTCGAGCTTCTCGGCAACCTCCAGCTCGACGAGTTCGGCGAACTCGTCGTCAACCAGGTCGCTCCTCGTGAGCGCAACGACGCCGTGGCGTATGTCGAGCAAGTCGAGCACCATGGCGTGCTCCTCGGTTTGGGGCATCCAACCTTCGTCCGCGGCAACCACGAACAACGCGACGTCGATACCGCCGACACCGGCGAGCATGTTCTTGACGAACCGCTCGTGGCCAGGAACGTCGACGAAGCCAACGTCTAGATCAGTCTCGAGTTCGATCCACGCGAATCCGAGGTCGATGGTGAGGCCGCGCTCTTTCTCTTCTTTCCATCGGTCTGGATCGCGCCCGGTGAGTGCCGCGATCAGCGTCGATTTCCCGTGGTCGACATGGCCGGCAGTACCAACTATCGGCATGCGGAGATCAAGGCCTCGATGAGCTTGTCGTCGTCGTGCGGATCGACAGTCCGCAGGTCGACGAGTACGGCACCGTTGGTGCGCCTGGCCACCAGGCCCAACGACAAGAGCTCCTGCCACAACTCCTCTTCGTCTGCGGAGATCCGCACGACAGGGCTCGGAACCTTTTCACCCGGCACGGACCCGGCGCCAGGTATCGAGGCGTCCGCGATGATCGACGTGACCGATCCGACGGCTTCGACGACGACGCTCGAACGCTTCTCGAGGACCTCGTAACTCTGGGAAGCCATCGCCCAGAACGGCACCTCGCTGCCGCGACCTGTGGCATACATCTCGAGGGTTGCTCCCAAAGCAGCGACCGTGGGTCCGTCGGCGCGCAGCGCTCGCGCGAGAGGATGGCGGCGCATCTGATCGATCAAGGAAGCCGACCCCACTGCGATGCCGGCCTGGGGTCCTCCGAGGAGCTTGTCACCCGAGAACAAGACGACGTCCGCGCCGGACTCCAGGGTCTGACGCACGGCGGGCTCGCCCCGAGTCCACGCCGGCGGCGGGCCTTCGAGCCATGGGGTGCGGGCGTCGAGGAGACCGCTGCCGACGTCCGCAACAAAAGGGACGTTCGCTTCGTGGCTGAGCGTTGCCAGCTCGGCGTAGGTGGCCTCCTCGGCGAACCCCTCGACGCGGTAATTGGAGGGATGCACCTTCAGGATGAGTGCAGCATCGTGAACGGTCGCCGCGTAGTCGGCGAGTCGCGTTCGATTCGTCGTCCCGACCTCGACGAGGGTCGTTCCGCTCGCAGCCATCAGGTCCGGAAGTCGGAACGACCCGCCGATTTCGATGAGTTCACCTCGCGAGACGACCGCACGTCGACCGCCGGCAAGAGCGGCGAGGGACAACAGCAGCGCACCCGCATTGTTGTTCACGGCAAAGCCGGCCTCTGCCCCGGTGACCGTTCGGAGGAGCTCGCCGAGGTATGCGCCTCGCCCGCCTCGACGTCCAGTGGTGACGTCGAACTCGAGGTTGCCGTATCCGACGGCCGCGGCGCGCTGCGCGTCGGCTGCTTCGCTCGCCAACGGTGCTCGACCGAGATTCGTGTGGAGGAGCACTCCAGTCGCATTGATGAGATTTCGAGGTCGATGCGCCGCAAGCGCGGTGGCACGTTCTCGCGCTTCGCGAACCGGATCGACCTCGGCGGTGCGGTCGGCCAGCAAGGTGTCACGCGCCGAACTCAGCGCGCCACGAGCGATCTCCATGCGGAGAGGCCCCGGAACGTCGTCGCCCATGGCCGTTGCGAGGTCGGTTACGGACGGGAGATCGCGAAGTTCCATATCTGGCAGATTACAGAGAGAGGTATCCTTCGCTTCCGTGTTGTTCCTCCTCTTTCTCGTGATCCCCGTTGTCGAAGTGATTCTCTTCGTCACGGTTGGCGATGCCATTGGCATATTGCCGACGGCCGCCATGGTGGTTGCGACGGCTTTGCTCGGGGCGGCGCTGGTGAAACGTCAAGGTATCGCCACCTGGGCGAGGGCGCGTGGACGCCTCGAGGGTGGACAACTACCCGGCGACGAACTCGCTCACGGGGCAATGATTCTCGTTTCGGGAGCTCTCCTGCTCACTCCGGGTTTCCTCACCGACGCGATCGGTTTCGCCTTGCTCGTTCCTGCGGTGCGCGAAGTGGTCAAGCGGCAACTCGTCAATCGCTACGGCGGTCGGGTCATCACTCTGTGATCCGGCCCGCCGCCACCATCTGTCTGTTGCGAGACGCCGACCAGCTCGAAGTACTCATGGTGCGTCGCCGTTCGAAGTCGAGCTTCATGGGAGGCACGTACGTGTTTCCGGGCGGCGGTCTCGAGCCCGGTGATTCCGGTCCTCACGCGGTGAGCGTTCTGGGCGGAGACCCCGAGTTGTTGCCGTGGCGAGCCGCGGCGGTGCGTGAGCTGGCGGAAGAGGTGGGCATCTGGTTGACGAACGATGAGGTCCCGCCCGAAGCCGTCGACGCCGAGGACCCGTGGCAGATCCTCGCCCGAAACGGCGTGTCGATCGATGCCGACTCGTTGGTCTACTTCTCGAACTGGGTGACGCCGCCACAACTCACTATTCGTTTCGATGCGAGGTTCTTCGCTGCGGAGGCTCTCTCCGGGAGCGTTGCAGTCGCTGACGAGTCCGAAGTCTTCGATGCGACATGGATCACTCCTCGAGCAGCACTCGACCGCCACGACGCAGAAGAGTGGGAAGTGCCGATTCCGACCAGGGCCCAGTTGGAGGTGTTTGCGAAACACGAACGGGTCGAGTCGGTACTGCAGGAACTTCGCACCATGGAATCGGTGCCACGGATCGAACCGAACATCGGCGTCGATCCTGCAGGGGGGACCACCGTGCTGCTCCCGGGCGACGCCGGGGTTCCGCTCGATCGATCCATCGAAGGGAGCGGTCACTGATGGACGTCCTCTCGACGACCGCAAACAACCCATCGATGTTCACAGGACCCGGGACGAACACCTACGTCGTGATCTCTGCTGGTCGGGCCGCCGTCATCGACCCCGGTCCGAATTCGCCAGACACGGTCCATCGAGATCACCTCGCCAACATCGTCTCGCTGATCGGTGATGCCTCGCCAGTTGCCGTGTTGGTCACGCACACCCACCCGGATCACGCTCCGGCGGCGAATCCACTCGGGCGGCAGTTGTCTGTGCCGGTCTACGGGTTCGGTCCAGGGCCGGAGTTCGACCCGGACTTCAACCTGGTCGACGGTGAGGTCGTATCGGTGGGCGAGTCCCAGATAGAGGCGATTCACACTCCAGGACACACTCCCGATCACCTCTGCTACCGGCTGGGAGAGGTGTTGTTCACCGGTGACCACATCATGGGAGGCAGCACGGTCATCATCGAGGATGCCGCGTCGTATATGGACTCCCTGGATCGGGTTCGGCGACTCGAGATGAGTCGGCTGTACCCAGGCCATGGCCCCGTCATCGAGGAACCGGACGAAGTGATCGGCGCCTACATCGACCATCGCAGGATGCGTGAAGCGCAGGTTGTCGCAGCGCTCGAGCGCGGAGTTGGCGACATCGGTGGCCTCGTGGCCGAGGTCTATTCTGACGTCGATTCATCGCGGCACTTCGCAGCGGCGATGCAGATGCGCACCATGCTTACCAAGCTTGCAGCAGACGGCTTGATAACCTGGGACCCGGCCAATGCGGACGGCGAACCGATCGAATTGATCGAGGGGACCAGCGCTTGAAACGCCTTGTCGGGACCATCATCGTCGCCCTGCTCTTGATCGCTCCCAACGTCGCCATGGGTGCCGCCGAGATCACCCCGAGTGACCTCGAGAACGCGGACGCCGAGCGCAGAGCCATCGCTCGGGAATTATCGGCCATCGTGGGCGAGTACGACGCTGCCCTCGATGAGTCGTACCAGCTCGAAACCAGAATCCGCGATGTGGCGGCGCAGCTGTCAGCTCAGGAGGCTGCACTCGTGGGTCTCCGTGCGGACGGAAAGAGGGTGGCGGGCGAGATCTACATGACTGCTCGCAACGCACAATTCGCCACGCTCTTCGAAGTCGGAGCCTTCTCGGATGTCCCGGTGGCGACGGGCTATCTGGATCTCGTCAACGAGAAGAACGATGAGACGATGGCGAGGCTGACCGCAGCTGAGGCGTCGTACGCCGATCAGAAGGCGTTGTTGGATGATGCGCTCGCCCGGCAGCTGGTTGCGGTCGCCGAGGTGGCCGCACTCGCCGACACGATGATGGCGCGGCTCGAAGCGGCGGACGCCGAGTATCGAGGCGTCGTCGCCGCGTACGAGGCGCAGGAAGCCGAGAAGGCACGGATCGAAGCCGCGCGCATCGCCGCCGAGCAGGCTGCGGCTCAGCGAGCTGCCGAAGCGGCTGCGGCGGCAGCGGCAGCAACGACAACCACCACGTCTGCACCAACGGCCTCCACCACGACGACGACCGTTGCGGCGGCTGCGGCGGCAGCAACGACAACCACGACCGCCGCTCCACCGCCCGCTCCCTCGGCAAGCCGGGTGTGTCCCGTCGCCGGTGCCAGTACCTGGTACAACGATTGGCTGGCACCGCGTTCAGGCGGGCGGTTGCATCAGGGCATCGACATGATCGCCGTGCGCGGCACACCGCTCGTGGCCATCGAGGCCGGAGTGATCCTGCGGATCGGCACGACCTCGGCACTGGGCGGCAACACGATCTGGCTGCGAGGCAATGGCGGCGACGAGTGGTACTACGCCCACATGGACACCCATGCCGCCGGACTCTTCGTAGGCCAATCGGTAGCCGTGGGCCAGGCCGTCGGCACCGTAGGTAGCACCGGCAATGCGAGCTACACCGTGCCTCATCTGCATTTCGAGTATCACCCGGGGGGTGGTTCAGCTGCTTACCCGCACGACCTCATCGCGTCTCTCTGCGGCTGAGTCAGGGAGCTGGAAGCCGCTCCAACTGTTCGGCAAGTACCGCGATTCGAGCGGTACACGTCTCGTCCTCGGCTGGAGGTACGAGGTCGGTCAATGCTTTGGCGACGCCGATCAACGCCTCCGACGCAGGTGAGCTCGGGTGAGCGGCGACAACTGGTTTGCCGTCGTCGCCTCCAGCCACCACAAACGGATCGAGCGGCACCTT
>JABDJC010000005.1 GCA_013003395.1 Acidimicrobiia bacterium | reverse complement strand
CGGTATCCTCGCCTTCCCACCACCAGTCGAGGTCGTCTACAGCCGCGGCGACCGCACCGGCGGCAGCAGGTAACGGATCGACGAGCGCAGGCTTGGCGTCGGCGCGTACCCCAACCACACGATATGGCGCCAGGTGAGTGACGGAGGCAACGTCCTCTTCCGGGCTTGATGCGGCAACCTCGGTTGCCGGCGGAGGCGTGTCTACTACGGGGAGCGACGCTGCGGCTGCGATCTTCGGCGCAGGCTTGACCTCGACAGGTGCCACCGGTGCGGGTTGGGCAGCCTCGAACGCCAATCGCTGCTGGGCTCGCTGCTTCTGTGCTTCCCGCTCCTTGGCAAGCGTCGGCGCGTCGTGAAGGGCAGCCAACGCCGCTGCTTCGGCTGACTTGAGACGGGCTTGTTGTTCTTCGGATGCAAGACGGGCCCGACGCGCCTCGGAGTCGGCGAGGCGCCGCGCCTCTTCGGCCTCCCGGCGGGCCTGGTCCTCAGCTTCCAGTCGAAGAGCGGCCTCTCGGGCCGCATGCGCCGCGATGCGGGCCGCGTCCTCGGCTCGCTCACGTTCTGCGGCGAGGCGCTGCCTCTCTTCAGCTGCCTGGCGAGCAGCACGTTCTGCTACCTGAGCTGCCACTTCAGCGTCCTTGGCAGCAGTGCCTCGCTCGGCGTCCGCTCTTGCCGCCTGGATGATCTCTTCAGCTGCGCGACGTTCTGCTGTCGCGATTCGCGCCTTGTCTTCAGCGGAGATTCGGGCTGCCTCTTCCGCCTCGCGGCGCTGCGACTCTTCCGCCGCGCGCCGTTTGGCTTCCGCGGTGGTCTTTTCGGCGTCGGCCATGGCGGCCTCGAGCGCAACGAGACGCTCGGCCACGAATCGTGCCTGTTCCTCTGCCAGCTTCCTCGCCTTGTCGGCTTCGCTCGCCAGCTGAGCGGCCTTCGCCGCGTCGCGTCGAGCTTGAGCTGCCTGCTCCTCAGCCGAAAGCCGGGCTTGGCGCTCCTGCTCTCGTGCCTCGGCGAGTCGAAGTTCTTCCTGACGAATTGCGTCTACGAATTTGCGCTGTTGGTCGACTTCTGCGGTTGCTTCGAGCGCGTCTTTTTCGGCCCGGCGGCGTGCTGCTTGTTCTGCAGCGAGTTGCGAGCCGATCAGCGTCACGCGCTTCTCGGCTTCCAGACGCGCCATCTCCTTGGCTTCGGCCTGTCGGCTGGCCTCGACGGTTGCGAGTTCACGTTCGGTGCGGGCAGCTTCAGCCGCCTCTTCAGCGGCAATGCGCGCCTGCTCTTCTGCGGCGAGCTTGAGCGACGTCAGCCGAGCTTCTTCCTGGGCTGCCTTGCGGCTCGCTTCTTCGGCAGCTGCTATCTCGGCGGCGTGCTCGGCGGTCCGTTGCGCGGCCTCCGCGGCCTCGGCTGCCTTCTGGCGAGCCAGTTCGACCGCTTCTTCGGCTTCGCGACGTGCCAAGGCTTCGGCTGCCAACCGCTCGGCAGCTTCTTGTGCTTCGCGTTGGGCGGCCGTTTCGGCGGCAACGAGACGGTCTGCGGCGGCACGCGCTTCTTCTTCCGCGAGCGCTCGTGCAGCTTCCTCGGCCGCAAGGCGTGCCTTCGTTTCCTTGACGGCTTGCTCCACGGCAAGTTCTGCAGCCTGCTTCGCCGCGCTTGCCACGGCCTCTCGCATCTGATCTTCTGCGGCGCGCCTCGCGGCCTCTTCTGAGGCGAGGCGCTCGCTGACTCTTCGTACTTCTTCCTCGGCGGCTTCACGGGCAGCGTGCTCAGCCGCCAGTCGCTCGGCGGCGTGACGCGATTCGAGTTCGGCGGCGCGCTCCGTGGCGCGGCGTGCCTCGTGCTCTGCGGCTGCGCGCTCAGCGGCAACTCTGGCTTGCTCTTCGGCCGCTCGCCGCGCAACGGCCTCCGCGGCTCGCCGAGCATCCTCGAGGCGGGACCGTTCCTCCTGATGCGCTTCGGTGAGTTTCGCTTCTGCCTGCTCGGCTTCGATTGCCGTGCGGATCTCGCGCTCGATCTCTGCGCGACGATCGTCAGAGACCACAGGTTCAGCTCCGTTGACGTCGCGGCTGAGTGAGTCGTAGAGGCTTTGAACGGATCCGTTCGTCTCCGCTGACGCTTCGGCTACACCGACCAGGAAGTCATCTGGTGTGGGATCGTCGCCTTCCGACGCAGGGGTCCACGTCGGGTGCCACGGATCTCCAGGATGGGGGGCGAAGTCGCCGCCATCTTTTTTGGCCCTCGGGCTCACTCTTCCTCCTGCGTTCAGGTCCCAGCGAGGACCTCTTTGCCGGCGAGTGAGCGGGAAAGGATCTACACCTCGAGCAGCTCCGTCTCTTTGTGAGCGAGCAATTCATCGAGTTTTGCGACCGACTGATCGGTCAGATCCTGCAGTTCCTTCTCAGCACGCCGAATGTCGTCCTCTGATATATCACCTTCGAGGGCTTCTACCGCGTCTTTCGTGTGCCTACGGATGTTGCGAATCGACACCCGACCGTCCTCCGCTCGCTGTCGTACAACCTTGATCAGGTCGCGCCGACGGTCTTCCGTGAGTGGTGGAAACGCCAGACGAAGCACAACACCGTCGTTGGCAGGATTGAGGCCGAGGTCGGCGCTCTGGATCGCCTTTTCGATGTCGCCGATGATGTTCTTGTCGAAAGGCTGCACCACGAGGAGACGCGGCTCGGGTACCGAAAAGCTCGCGAGCTGCTGCAGCGGTGTCCTCGTCCCGTAGTAGTCGACGGTGATGCTGCTGAGAATCGCGGCGTTGGCACGGCCAGTTCGCACCGTGGCAAATTCGTCCTGGGAGTGACTGATCGCCTGCTCCATCTTGGTCTTGGCGTCGGTCAGGAGCTCTTTGATCATCGGTTCACCTCAATGTACGAGAGTGCCCACCGGTTCGCCCCGCACTGCGGCGGCGATGTTGCCCGGCTCCAAGATGCTGAACACCCGGATCGGCAGGTCGTTGTCCATGCACATCGTAATGGCCGTGGAGTCCATGACACTGAGTCCCTTGTTGATCACGTCGAGATAGGTCACCTTCTCGAGCAAGACGGCGTCGGGCACAACGTGGGGGTCGGCGTCGTACACACCGTCGACCTTGGTGGCTTTCAGCACGGCATCGGCGCCGATCTCTGCAGCCCGCAGCGCCGCAGTGGTGTCGGTGGTGAAGAACGGATTGCCCGTCCCTCCGGCGAGGATGACGATTCGGCCCTTTTCGAGGTGCCTGATCGCACGCAGCCGAATGTATGCCTCAGCCACCTGCTGGATGCTGATGGCGGTCTGGACACGACACTGCGAACCGGCCTTTTCCAGAGAGTCACGAACTGCCAGCGCATTGATGACGGTCGCCAACATTCCCATGTAGTCGGCGTTGGCGCGATCCATGCCTTGGGCAGCCGTGCTCAACCCACGAAAGATGTTGCCGCCACCCACCACGATCGCGATCTCGTAGCCCTCGGCGTGGACTTCGGCAATCTCTTTTGCGACACGGTGAACCGTGGCGGCCGAGATGCCGTAGCCGAGCTCGGGGTCGGCGAACGCCTCCCCCGAGAGCTTCAAGATCACGCGTCGTGGTGCCATCGCTACTCGGCCGTCTCGCCGACCTGGAGGCGCGTGAATCGCGCCACGCTGATGTTCTCGCCCATCGTTGACGCGAGGTGCTGAACGAGTTCGCCAACGGTTCCTTCGTAAACTTCGGACTTCACGAACTCCTGGTCGTACAGAACGTTGTCCGAGTAGAACGAGTTCAGCCGACCTTCGACGATCTTGTCGATGATGTGCTCAGGCTTGCCTTCGTGCTTGGCCTGCTCGGCGATGAGCTCTCGCTCTTTCGCCACGGCATCGCTCGGCACCTCTTCTCGGGTCACCCATGACGGGCGAGCCGCTGCGACGTGCATCGCGATGTCGCGAGCCGCGTTCTGGAAGTCGTCGCTCTTGGCGACGAAGTCGGTCTCCGCTGCGAGCTCCACCATCACACCGATCACCGGGCGATCAGCCTGGTAATGCAAGTAGTGGCCGATAGCCCCCTGGGTCTGGGCACGGTCGCTGCGCTTCTTGGCGTCTGCGAGACCTTTGGTTCTGAGCAGTTCGCTGGCGGCCTGCATGTCCCCGTCGGTTTCCTGCAGTGCACGCTTGGCGTCCATCATGCCGGCACCGGTCGCCTGACGAAGCTCTTGAACCTGCTTTGCGGTGATGCTCATGTGGATGCTCCCGTCTTCTCGGCGCCTCCGGCGTCGGTCGCAGGAGCTGCCTCTGCATCAGCGGCGGGTGCATCAGCGGCGGGTGCCGCTTCTGCCTCAGCGGCTGCAAACGCGGCGGCTTCGAGACTGCGTCCTTCGCGAGCCGCCTTCTGTGCTTCCTTGCCGGCGAGCGCCGCGTCGGAAATCACCGAAGTAAGGAGCTGCGATGCACGGATGGCGTCGTCGTTGCCGGGGATGATCATGTCGATCTTGTCCGGGTTGCAGTTGGTGTCCACCACCGCAATGATCGGAATTCCGAGGCGAGCCGCTTCTGCAACGGCGATGTGCTCGGTGTTGACATCGATGATGAAGATCGCATCGGGTGGACGGTTCATGTCACGCAGTCCGCCGAGGACCGCCTGCAGTTTGACCTTCTCACGAGTCAACATGAGCGCTTCCTTCTTCGGAAGGGCGTCCATCTCGCCGGATCGCTCCATCTCTTCCAGTTCGATCATGTAGCGAATGCGCTTGTGAATCGTTTGGAAGTTGGTCAGCATTCCGCCGAGCCAACGATGAGCGACGTACGGCATGCCTGAAATCTCGGCGGCGCCGATGACGGAGGCCTGAGCCTGCTTCTTCGTGCCGACGAACATGACCTGTCCGCCGTCGGATACGACGTTCTTGATGAACTGATGTGCCTCTTCGGCACGGGCGAGCGTCTGTCGAAGGTCGATGATGTGAATGCCGTTTCGTTCTCCGAAGATAAACGGCCGCATCTTGGGGTTCCACCGACGGGTTTGATGCCCGAAGTGGACCCCGGCCTCCAACAGCTGCCTCATTGTGACAGCAGCCACGGATTCCTCCTGTTTGGTTGGTTCCTCGAACTGCCCTTCGAGCCTCTCCGGATCCGAGGATCCGACCGCGAGAGATTGCGGCAGTTCTGTGTGATTGCGCACAGTGTACGCAGAGTCGCAGCGTCGGCTGAAATCGGCTGGTCGCTACTTGCGGTATGTCGGTTCGATGAGGCGGTTGCGGAGGCTCATCACCGCTTTGGTATGGATCTGACACACGCGCGACTCGGTGACGCCGAGCACGCCGCCGATTTCGGCGAGAGTCAAACCTTCGAAGTAGTACAACGTGACGACGAGTCGCTCACGCTCGGCGAGTCGATTGATCGAGTCGGCGAGGAGGAAGCGTGTCTCCTCCTTCTCGACGGCGCCGGACGGGTCCATCGCCTTGGGGTCGGCCAACAGGTCGCCCATCGACGAAGAGTCGCGCTCGCCTGGACTGAGCAATTCGTCCAGCGCGACGAAGCCGAGTCCTGACATCTCGCCCAGTTGGTCTTGCAGGGTCGCCAGCGGCATGTCCATGTGCTTCGCAAGTTCTTCATCGGTCGGAGACCTTTGGAGACTGTGCTCCAGTTCGGCGAGGCTGCGCTGAATCTCTCTCGCCCTGGCTCGCACGGATCGAGGGACCCAGTCCAATGCTCGAAGTTCATCGAGAATCGCGCCCTTGATGCGGTTCACGGCATAGGTCTCGAATTTGAAACCACGCTCCAGATCGAACTTGTCGATGGCGTCGATCAGGCCGAACGTTCCGTATGAGATGAGGTCAGAACCGTCGACGTTCTTCGGAAGGCCGACGCGGATACGACCGGCGACGAACTTGACGAGAGCCGAATAGTGAAGGATCAGACCCTCTCGCGCCTTGGGGTCTGCGGTGGACTTGAAGCGCGTCCAGAGTTCGGCGACATCTTTGTCGACCGGCTTACGCGCGGGGGTGGCTTCGGTCATAAGTCGCCTTGAGGTGCTTTCGGGTCACGGAAGTGTATAGCTGAGTGGTTGCGAGTTCAATGTGGCCCAGTAACTCTTGCACAGCTCGGAGGTCTGCGCCACCTTCCAAAAGATGGGTGGCGAACGAATGTCGCAATGCGTGTGGGAACGTTCCAAGCCGTTGTTTCACCACGCGGCGCACGCCGCGAGCCCCCAGAGGGCCTCCACGTTGCCCGATCCACAACTCCTCGTTGGCGGCTCCATCGACGATCACCGGGCGAGCTTCGGCCAGATATCGGTCGATCGCCTTGCGAGCCGGAAGACCCAGGGGGACGGCTCTTTCCTTGCCTCCTTTACCCATCACTCGTACGAACTCGTCGCGTTGAACGTCTCCCACCGTGAGGCTCGCCAACTCTGAAACGCGCAGTCCGGTTGAGTAGAGCACTTCGAGCAGCGCTCGATCGCGCAGCGAGGCGGGATCACTTCCGTCGATGGAGTCGAGGGCAGTACTGAGACCTGCCGACGGCAACGCTTTCGGGAGCGTCTTCGGCCGTTTGGGTTGTGGAATCGCCACCACTGGATTGACCTCGACGAGATCCCGCTTGGCTGCGTCGGAGAAGAAGGCGCGGATCGCTGACGCTTTCCGCGACATCGAGCGGGGCGCGTACCCACGGGTGCCGAGGTGCGCCATGTATCGGCGAACGGACTTGCGATCGATGTCGTCGATGCTCCCGATTCCCTGGCGGTCACAGAACTCGAAGAATTGCGAGAGGTCTCGTCGGTATGCGTCCACAGTGTTGAGGGACAGCCCGCGCTCTCCTTCGAGACGAGTCAGGTAGTCGGTTACGAGTTGGTCTGCCCATTGGGGGAGCGTTGCGGTCGAAGACATGCAGACATGGTCGCCATGTCGATACTGGGAGTCAACGACTCGCGGTTGCACTGCAGGTGTGGACGTTCTTCGGCCTCGAAGGACCGGTCGTTCGACTCGCTCGATTGCTGGACCCGACGCCAGCTACACCTTCACTCGGCGGTGACGAACAACTGCTGGGTGTTGCCGTTGTTCAACTGGAAGCCGATCGTGTAGACCCCGGTCGCATTCGGATCGGTGCTGAACGTCGTCACGAGGATGCCGACATCGATCTCCGAAACGGCGGCGATGCCAAGGAACGACGGTCCTCCCGTGATCCCGTACACCGAGGCTCCAGCCGGAGCGTCGATCCACACGTGGCCAACGGTCTTGTTGCCCTGAACCAACCGTCCTCGGCTCAGGTTCGACATCACGATGGCGACATCGACGAACGGGTTGATGATGCCATCAGCTACCGAGCTTCCCTTGTCCCACAAGTAGAGCCCAACATCCGCCGCGTCGTCACCGGCAGCAACTGTCTGATAGATCGCATTGTTGAACGGTGGTGGCGGTCCCCCACCGCTGAAGACGCTCACGGCGTTCACGCTGGGCCGCGACTTCGGAAGGATGCGCACGGTTCCTGTGCCGGTGAAGGTGGCGCTTGACGCCGGGTCCGGTTTGATCACCAAGTCCACTTGGTAGACCCCTGGTCCGGGGTTGCGAAAATCGCCCAGGAACAGATGCACCTGCTTGACGCCAGGGCCGAAGTCACCGACGAGGTAATCCGAAGTGAGCGTCGCAGTGACCGCATTCCCCGACACCTCTGTGATCCATGGGAACGGGAACGGAGGACTCTGTGGCCATCCCTGGAGCAGAATCGCCGTGTTGATATCGCCAGCCATCGTGTTGACGAACGCGTCGGGAAGCGTCGCGGTCACCGTCGCACCAGCCAGCAGGCTGAGGCCGTCGATTGAAGGATCCCTATCGACGAACGTGAGCACAAAATCGGTGATCTCGTTCGCTGTTGTGCCGTCTGGCACGATCGGCGCCTTTTCGATACTGACCGGCAAGATGCTGTTTGTGGCGGCGCCAGCGGCCGGTACCACCATCACCAGCAGTGCAAAAGCGAACAGGAGTGGGGAGAGTCGTCGCATGCGTTCCTCCTTTGGCGGTCTCCCTTTGCGGGAGGCCTCAGGTGACGACCGACGCGTCAAGCTTGGCGCAGGCGGCCATACCTGAGGTATACACGCGCATCAGCCCCCCACTCGAGCGACTTTTCGCGACCTGTCAGCCGGGGAGGACCAAGCCGTCCACTCGCCGGATGCGACCGATGGTTTCGAGGCGGGCAAGGTGAGCGAGCGCTTCGTTGATCGGTAGATCGAGCGACTCGACGAACGCTTCTGCCGACACCCCTGTCGACGGGATCGGAATGCCGTCGGCGTCTGTGGTGGGTCGCGCACGAGTCGGACCCATGACCAACTCGAGTTCAGCTATCAGGTCGTCTGGGTCGAGTACTGGATGCGCACCGTCTCGGATGAGCCGATTGCATCCCTCCGACGAAGCACGATCGATGTCGCCCGGCAACGCATAAACCGGAACACCTTGATCGAGAGCCGCCATGGCCGTGATGAGCGCACCCCCGGTGACCTTGGCCTCAACCACCACCACTGCGGCAGACAGTCCCGAAATGATCCGATTTCGAGGCGGGAACCTCCACGGCTCCGGTGGAGTGCCGGGTGGGTACTCGCTCACGATCGCACCACCACCGGCGACGAGGTCTTCTCCCAACCGTCGATGCTCTTTCGGATACCACACGTCGATGCCAGAGCCGAGCACGGCCACACCGACACCGCCCGCCGCGACCGTCCCTGCATGAGCCGCACCATCGATTCCCCTCGCCAGGCCGCTGACCAAGGTCCATCCGGCGACCGCAATCGCATTGCCATACGCCGTTGCGACACGCTTGCCGTAACCAGTGCAGGCGCGGGTGCCGACCACCGCCACCCCCAGGTCAGCAGGCAACTCGCCCTTCACGAACAACACGTCGGGAGCGTCCTGCCGATCGGCGAGGTGGTGCGGAAAGTCGTCGCTCCCCCGCAACAGGATCTGAGCTCCACAAGCCTCGATCATCTCTCTCACGTGGTCGATGCCTCGTGAAGCAACCGCCCGCGCTCGGTCCGTCACCTTGATCTGCCCATCGCAAATCAAGGCAAAGACCGCTGCAGCAGAGCCATGGGACTCCACCAGCGCCCGCACCCGATACGGATGCAGCCCCAGAGCCGCCAGCATCAACCGAGAATCGCTCACGCGACACCCCGCAACGACAACGCTTCGCCCACCGCCGTGGCGTCCACCGACTCCTCGCCGGCGAGGTCGGCGATCGTCCGCGCCACACGACGCACTCGATCCCAGCCTCTTGCCGTCAAACGGAACCGATCAACCGCGTCGTCGAGAAGGCGCCGTGCCTCAGAAGTCACGGGATGCGCATCCAATTCACTACGCCGCAGATCACGATTCAGACCACCCCGCGAGCTCTGGATGCGGCGCGCCGCACAAACACGCGTGCGGACTGCGCTGGTCGGCTCGCCTTCTTCGGCCGTGACTTCTCGAGACGAAAGACGCTCAACCGTCACTCGCAGATCGAAACGATCCAGCAGCGGTCCAGACAGCCGGCGCCGATACCTCTCGACCGCACCGCGAGAACAGGTGCACGGCTGGACTCGATCACCACTGAATCCGCATGGACACGGATTCGTCGCAGCCACCAACTGCACCGAGCAAGGAAACGTGATCGACATCCCCTTACGGGCGATCAACACCGAACCCTCCTCGAGAGGTTGGCGTAACGCATTCAAGATATGCGGCGGAAACTCACCGAGCTCATCCAAGAAGAGAATCCCACGATGCGCCAATGTCAATTCGCCCGGCACCGGGATGCCCGAACCTCCGCCGAGCACAGCCGCTGCCGTGGCCGAATGATGCGGGCTGCGAAACGGAGCCCAACCGTGTCGCACGATCGGTCGACCAGCCGCAGCCCATGCCTGGGCCACCTCCAGTGCCTCGTCGGGCTCGAGAGACGGGAGAATTCCCGGCAGGCATCGCGCCAACATCGTCTTGCCGGCACCGGGTGGACCATTCATCAACAGATGGTGACCTCCTGCTGCGGAGATCTCGAGGGCGCGACGTGCGAGCAGCTGGCCCCGCACCGCGCCGAGCTCATCGGCGGGCTCCTGTGTCTCTCGGGGACCCGAGATGGCCAGCGGTCTCGGATGCCCCTGCGCTGCCGCGACCGCATCGGCGAGCGTCTCCACGGCGACCACCTCGACGTTCTCAACAAGGGCACCTTCCGATGCTGATCCCGCCGGGAGAATGCAGGGCGAACCGGACTGCTTCGCCACGAGCGCCGCTCCCAGACTCCCCCTGGTGCCCCTCACCTTGCCGTCGAGCGCCAACTCTCCGAGGGCAACCATGCCAGACGGATCCGCCTCGAGCTGGCCGGTGGCGGCGAGCACCGCGAGTGCTATCGGCAGGTCGTACGCCGAGCCGGCCTTCGGTATGTCAGCCGGCGAGAGGTTCACCGTGAGATTGCGATGAGCGGGAGCGAACCCAGACGATCGCAACGCAGCCTTGACGCGCTCCTTTGCTTCCCTGATGGCGGTGTCGGGCAGCCCCACCAGGTGGAACTTGTCACCGGCCGTTCCGGCGTGAACTTCTACGCGAACAGGTCGAGGCTCGATGCCGACCAGAGCGACTGAATTGGTTGAGGCGAACATGAGCCCACGGTATGGGTCTGCAGTGACACGTTCCAGGGGTTGACAATCGGGAGGGCAGCTCGCCGCTGCACCCGTCGCGTAGCGGGGCTCAGTCCGTCTCGCTCGTCCCGTCGATGAGGCGTTCCTCCACGAAGCGGCCGTCGGCTACGAATCTGAACGTCGCGAAATCCTTCATGAACTCGACGTTGAGACCGGCCGGTCCGTGACGGTTCTTCTCGACACTGAACACCGTCCACCGCCCGAAGTCCTTCGACCTCACGGCATCGAACGCCGAATGGCGGCGAGACACCGCGGCAGACTTCTCGTTGAGCAGCACCACAACGTCGGCCTCGTAGGCCAACGCCTCGGCGCCCCTGAGATGATGCAATCGAAGGCGCCGCTCTTCGAGACCAGCCCGTGTACCTGCCACCACGGCAATCACTGCGGTCCCGGTAGCGAGCGCCAGGTTCTTGAGACCCTCGACGGCTGCCGTCACGCGGTTGTTGCCTGACAGGTTCTCTGCGGGAACCTTCTGGAGGTAATCGACGAACAGTACCGCCGGCTGTATGCGATCGGTCAGCTCCACGAGTTCTGGCAGTCCGAGCGTCGCGCTCCCCTCGACCACCATGAGATTGTCGGCGTACTGCCCGACTTTGGATTGTGCGGCCCGCAGCACGAGGTGACGGCTCGCGAGCACCGACCAATGTGCTTCGCCGTGGGCGACGCGCCATATGGCCTCGGTGGCATCGATCACGTCCGATCGCGACGCCCCCATCTCGCCCAGTTCCAGTAGAAGCAGCCGAGCAAGCAACGCCCGGTCGCCGTGTTCGTAACACACGTACGCCACCTCACGGCCGTCGAGGGCCATGCTTCTCGCCATCTGCAGGGTTGCGATCGTTTTACCCACACCAGGGCCGCCACCGATCAACGTCACGTCGCCGGGGTGGAAGCCGCCACTGAGCGCGTTGTCGAGCACTGCAAAGCCCGATGCGATCGCGCCGGGAGACAGCTCGTGATCGTCGATCGTGTCGAACACGTCGGCAAGCGTCGGGGCTGCGGGCGTCATGCCGATGTCGATCATCGGATCACGTTCTCGTAGAGGCGGATCGCAGCCGGACCGAGCAGGACGATGAATAGCGTCGGAAAGATGCAGAACACCAGCGGAAAAATGATCTTGACCGGCATCTTCAGTGCGCGCTCCTCGGCTCGTTGTCGCCGCTTGATCCTCATCTCACTCGCCTGCACCCGCAGCACCTGCGCTATCGGGAGCCCGTAGTCCTCGGCCTGGACGATTGCGGTGACGAACGAGCGGAGGTCGGCGACGCTCGTTCTGTCCGCCAGATTGCGCAACGCCTCGGAACGGCTCACACCCACCTGCATCTCCTGCAAAGTCCGTGTCAGCTCTGAGGCCAGAGGCCCTTCACCGGCACGAGCCGTACGAGCGATCGCTCCTTCGAAGCCGAGACCGGCCTCCACACTCATCGTGATCTGGTCCAGGGTGTCTGCCAACGTATTCTGAATCTCGAGCTGTCGTTCCTGGGCTCGGCCTCTCACGAAGGTATCCGGAGCGAAGAAGCCCAAGGCAGCTACAACAGCGGGCAAGAGAAGTCCCTGATTGGTGAGGACCGTTCCGAGACCGAAACCGGCGACACCCGCAAGCACCTTGAACCCCAGGATTCGCTCGACCGGCAGTCGACCTGCCAACCCGGCATATACGAGTTGGCGGTCGAGCGCCTCAACTCGACCGACCGGCGTGATTCGTCTCAGCTTGTCGAGCAAGCCCCTCGTCCAGGGAACCAATACGCGGGTCACGGCCGATTCCGTGAGCGCAACCTCGCGCAGGTCGGCCTTGCCGCTGCCCGCGAGGAGTTGGCTGCGTCGCGCCGGTCTTGCGGCTGCGACCGAGCTCAAGAGCACAGGGACCGCGGCTGCTACGAGCAGGGCGCCGATGATGACATTCACGGGCATGGGAGCCTCCTCAGAAGACGACTTCGATGATCTTGCGAATCCACACGACGCCGATCGCCATGAACGCCAGGCCGAGAGCGATCATGATCCGGCCCGCGCTGTGACCCGTGAGCACACTCAGATAATCCGGATTGAAGATTCGGGTGATGAACGCAAGCGCAAACGGCAGCGACAGGAGAATCCACGCACTCATCCGCCCCTCGGCGCTGAGGGCTTTCACCTGCCGTCGCAGCTGATCGCGCTCCCGGATCGTCTGCGCGGCCCTGGCGAGGATGTCTGCAAGGTCGCCGCCGACTTCGCGATGTATCGCTATCGCGTCGACCACCCACTTGATGTCGTCGCTGCCGACCCTATCTGCGAGTGCATGGAGTGACTCTTGAAGATCGCGGCCGAGCTGCGCTTCCACCTTGATTCGATGGAACTCGTCAGCCGTGGGTGAATCCGCCTCGTGGGCAACAGTCTCGATGGCCTGAAGCAGGCCGTATCCGGCCTTGAGAGAACCCACCATCAGCTGAAGCGTGTCGCCGAGCTGATCGTGGAACTTGATCCTGCGTTTGTCGGTGCGGACGACCACGAAGGCGCGGACCAGCGCAACCGTGACAACTGCTGCCAACACGGCTGCGAGGGTGCCGGCGACCACTCGCACCGATGCGAAGGCCGCCACGACTGCGCTCACGGTGAGGAGTCCGAACTCGCCGGCGCGAAGTCTGATACCGGCCTTGTCGAGCATCTTGTCGAGTGCGCCTCGGCGGTCCCGACGCTCGAGCGTTCTCTCGACGACCAGCGTGGCACGGTCGGCGAAATCGGTGAGGGCGCCACGCCGCGCAACCTTTGCGAATGCGCTCTTGGGCCGTGGGAGCCGCCGGGAAGTGCCGCCGACCGAGACGAGCATCCCAAGTGCGCCGACGAACAACGCGGCCAAACCGAGCGTGAGCGCCCACTGGGTCGCGAGGACGCCCAGTTCGATTTGCGACCCTTCGAGCGGCGGCGGGACCGGGATCGAAGCGACGGGAGGCTGGGTGCCCGGAGGCGTGGTCCGAGGCGGCTTCGGGAACTGAACGACTCGGGTCAGTGCAGCCGCAACATCCGATGACTCGACCCTCACCGTGAGTTCGGTCAGTCCGCGACCTTCCGCCACGAACGACAACCGATACTGATTGACGATCGCAGCCGCCACTCCTTCGAAAATGCCGTCCAGCGCACTCGGATCGGCAACCGGAACGACCGTTCCGTTTGTCGCCAGTCCGATCTGCTGCATCGGTTCCGGGTCCATCTCAGGACTCTGCAACTCGATGGCATGGAACACCGCATCGACGGACTGCGTCGCCTCTATCGCATCATCGATGTCGGCGCTGCTCACCGTGTCTCCGCCATCGGACAGCATCACGATCACGCGGCGATCTCCGTCTGCATCAGAAAACAGCTCTGACGCGGCCACCAGACCGTCGTACAGCGCGGTCTCGCCGCGCGCCTCGAGTCCGGCGATGAGTCCGGCAACCGAGGCGTGATCCGTCGTGAACGGTGACACCACAGACGACTCGGCACCGAATGCGACCAACGCGACTCGAGCACCACGGGGCATTTCGGAAACGAACTCGGTTGCCGCCGACTTCGCAGCCGCGATCGGATCACCGAGCATGCTGCCCGACGTGTCGAATACGAGAACCACTTCCAGGCCCTGCGTCGAAACTCGCTCGACCGTGACCGCAGGAACGCGCCCGCCCTCGACGACGGCAAAGTTGAGTTCGTCTGCAGAGAGACCTTGCATCTCCGGCGGCAGACTCACCGTCAATTCCACCTGCGGATAGTCACCATTCTCGAACCAGGCGACGCGAAGTGGCAATGCGTCATCGGCCGTTGCTACCGGGACGGAGGCGAAGAACAAGCCGACTCCCACCACGATCGCCAGCACGCACTTCACTGCCGCTTCTTTCGTCCGTTGGCAGTGAGCGACAGCGATGGCACTCCAAAGAGTTCTGGAGGGAGGTCGACGCCGATGTCGCGCAATCGATCGGTGAACTGGGGTCGAATCCCGGTCGGGCGCAGACCACCGACGAATCTCCGTTCGTCGTCGAGACCTGCGGAGTAGTCGAACGTGAAGATGTCCTGCAACGTGATGACGTCACCTTCCATGCCGACGACCTCGGAGATCTGCGTGATTCGACGCGAACCGTCGCTGAGACGCGACAGGTGAATGATGACGTCCACGGCCGACGAGATCTGCTCCCGAATTGCTCGCGATGGCAGGTCGACGCCCGCCATCAAGACCATGGTTTCGAGCCGCGACAGTGCATCCCGTGGCGTGTTGGCGTGCACGGTCGACAGGGACCCCTCGTGACCGGTGTTCATGGCCTGGAGCATGTCCAGGGCTTCCATGCCGCGCACCTCACCGACCACAATCCGGTCAGGTCGCATCCGGAGCGCATTCTTCACCAGATCACGAATCGAGATCTCGCCACGGCCTTCGATGTTGGGCGGTCTGCTCTCCAGACGGATGACGTGGCGCTGGTGGAGCTGCAGTTCTACCGAGTCCTCGACGGTGATGATTCGTTGGTCCGTCTGTATGAACGAAGACAGCACGTTGAGCATCGTCGTCTTGCCGGTGCCGGTTCCGCCCGACACGATCATGTTGAGCCGGCCCTTGACACACGAGTCCAACAAGTTGGCTGACTCTCGACTCATGGTCCCGAGATCGACCAGGTCATCTGCCTTGAACGGGTCTTTGGCGAACATCCGAATGGTCAGGGTCGGACCGTCAACGGCGAGGGGCGGAATGATCGCGTTCACCCGAGATCCGTCAGGTAGCCGAGCATCCACCATCGGTGACGATTCGTCGATCCTCCGGCCGACTTGTCCGACGATCCGCTCGATGACGCGCCTCAGGTGGGTGTCGGACATGAATCGCGTGTCGGTTTCGACGATCTTTCCGTCTCGCTCCACATAGATCATGTCATCGCCGTTGACCATGATCTCAGTGATGGTCGGATCGTCCAGAAACATCTGGACCGGTCCGTAGCCGAGAATGTCGTCGCGGATCTGCCCGACGAGCTTCGTGCGTTCGTCGTCCGATAGCGGCACTGCTTCGGCGTCCAGGATGATCGACAGTTCCTGAACCACGACGTCGTGCAGCGACGACTCGGTGAGACTCGAGTCGTAGAGGCGAGCTCCGAGCTTGGCGAAGAGTGCCGCCTGAGCACGCGATTTTAGACTCCCGAAGGGATCTTTCGTCCGTGTGTCACGCGGTCCGGAGCCGGGATTGGCCTCCCTTTCAGCTTCCTTCAATCGCAGTCGCTCGTTGAGTTTCATCGGGCCACCTTCCACCGAGATCGCAACGGTTCGTCTGTGCTCGTCAACTGATTCACTGCGTCGAGAACGACCCGAGAGAACGCGGCACGCGGTGTCGACGCAACGATTGGCGCGCCACGGTTCATCGAGAGCGGCACCGCGCGACTGCTCGGCAACCTGAAGTTGAAGTCGATGCCGGTGGCCTCGGACGCCTCTTCCAGTTTCACCCCAACCTTGCTGTCAGCGCGGTTGAGGAAGTACCAACGGTTGGCAGCGGTCATCTCCAATCGATCGAGTGCGTCGACGAGCTTGCGCATGCTTCGCACGCCGGCCACCGAGAGGTCACACACCAGAAACAAATCCGTCGTCTTCTCGAGCGCTGCGAGTGTTCCCTCTGCAACGCCTGCCGGCGTGTCCACCACCACGTAGTCGAACTCGCGTGCAAGCAGATCGAGGATGGAGTGAATCTGGCCTTCATGGATTTCATCGCCTGCGCTCGGATCGTCGGGCGCACACAGGACGAACAGTTGCTCGTTCCACGAGGTCAGCGCCGCTTTGAGCCGTGCTCCGTCGAGGCGCCCCGGCAGAGCCGTGACGTCGCTGATCGTGATGTCGGGCTCCAGCCCGAACGCATTCGTGATGTCTCCGAACTGCAGATCGAGATCCACGATCACGACTCGTCCGGGCAACGACTGGGCGAGACCGACACCGAGGTTGGCTGCGATGGCGGTCTTTCCAGAACCGCCCTTGGGGGCTGCCACGGTGATCACTCGCCCAGTCGTGCCGAGAGCTTTGTCGGGCGCTGTCGAACCGCGACGCCTCATCGCTGTGGTCTGTGACGCTCTTTCCAGGGCGGCACGGAGTTCTGGGCCAGACGCCTTGCTTTCGACTACGTCACGCACGCCGGCCCGAAGCGCTGCTTCGTAGAGATCCGGTGTGGGATCGGCGATCAGCACGACGCTGATCTCGGGCCTGGTCTCGTCGATGCCGTGAGCAATCGCAAGCGCAGTGGCCAAGGGATGGTCCGGACCGATGGCCACAACACGCGGGTCGTCGCGGGTCAGATCGATGATGGCGTGGATCGGATCGGCGGCATAGTCGCCCTGCCAGCGGCGCACGTCACCGTTGAGATCATTGCCGAAGGCCCGGCGCACCCTCTGCTCGAATGCCGTGCTCCTGCTCACGAGAGTAATCATCGATAGATGATCCCTCTGTGCTGAATCCGCGTGCCGGCTTCGGGGGCGTCGTCTGGCTCCCACGCCAGCCACACGAATCCGTGTTCGGCGGTGAACACCGCGACCTCGATGTCGGGCGCCTCCATGGCCAGCGTGACCAGGAGATTGCCGGTCGGCGCCAACTCGAGACTCTGGTTACCCGCGTCCTCTTGCTCGGCTTGCGTCGGAAGTTTCTCGATCTGCACGTTCGTCACGAGGATCTTGTGCAACACGATGTGTGTCGTATTCGGTGTCTTGGTCTGGGAGAGCCTGCCATCGAGGGCAGCGTCGTTCGAGTCGACCAACTCACCCGGTTCAACCGCGCCGACGTCGAACGGATCGAAAGACGCTACGAACGCCACCAGGTCACCCGGGCGCAACGCTCCACCGAGGGCACGTTCTGGCGACAGCGACACCGTGACCTGGAGATACCCGGCCGGAACGGGGATCGCCTCCAACGACTCCAGTGCCTCGGCCGCTATGAACCGCGACGACAGCAGCTGTTCTCCCGGAACGAGGTCGACAGATGTGACGCTGTCGCCGAGATCATCGAGGTTGCTGACGCTACCGAGCGCCTGCGTCTTGGCGGGAATCAGCACTGACTCGACGCGGCCGGCGAGTTCATCGGGCGAAGCGCCCTTCTCGATCGTGTCGGACACGACGAGCACCTGCACCGTTTCTTGTCCTGCGACGGCGCGCTTGTCGGCATCTCGCACGTACGACAGGATCACGAACGTGCCCAGAGCCGCCATGACGATGGACACCAGTACGCCGAGCACTTTCCTGTTCATGAGTTCTCCTATCCGGTGAGCTTGATGATGACGATGCCGCGATCGGGGCCACCGAGTTCGCCGTCGTACTCGGTGTCTACGGTCAAGTACCCCTCGAGGCATCGCTCGTCGCCTGAACAAGGCGCATTGCCTTTGGGCTCCTTGAACTTCCCTCCGAAGTTGTATCCGGTCACATGGATCGCCACGAAACCCGACACGTGATACTCCCCGCCGGCTCCCACCCCGCGAATGTCATCGAAGAACGGCAGACTCACGGTCTTGTTGAGGACCAGTTCCTTGAAGTCTTTGGCGTCACATCCGGTGGAAGGCGACGCTCCCGGGTCGTCCGCTACCCAATATCCGACCTGGCTGTGGGCGATGCAATCGCCGGCGGTGTTGAGCCAGCCGAAGCCGCCTGGGAGCTTGCCGTCCCCATCCCAGTCTTGACCGGCCTGCGCGTTGCACTCCTCGGTCGTGTTTCCGTCGTGGAAGAGGAAGAGGACTTTGTCGCCGGTGAATGGCGGTCCTTCTTGGACCAGGTGCTGCGACTTCTCCCATTCGCAGTCGGAGATGATGAGCGGCAAGGTTGCGAGCCCTCCGGGTGAGCCCCAAGCCGCCGAGGCCCTGGCGCGCACCGTCGTGCCACCAAACCCCAGCACCTGGGCAAAGAACGGAGCAAACACGGTGCCGCCGTCGTTCAGCTCTGTGTTGGTGGTGACCTTGACGAGACCGTTTGTCGTGTCGAGGTCGATCGTGTCGATGCCGGCGAATCCGTCGGACGCGTTGTCGTCGGCGTACGCGCCACCGACCGCCTCCGCAGCAGCTTGGGTACACGGCTCGCCGCGACCACAGGCCTCGGCGATGGCGAGAGCAGCGGCGTCGGCACCGGACTGAAGCTCCCGGCGCTCTGCGTACAACGCTCCCGCATCAACCGCGAACGCCGTGAACCCGATGAGCACGATCATCGAGATCGCCACGAAGACGGCCGCAGCCGCATCATCTGAACGCATCAACCGCCGCATCGCATGACTCCAATCCCAGTCAGATCGACCGTATTGTTTCCGAACAGCGGGATCTCGTACGTGAAGGGGTAGCCGATGGTCACTTGCGCAGGAGCTCCCGGGTTGCATGGACCGAAGTTGAAATTCATCAGCGTGCTGTCGAGGGTCGGAGCGCTGTTTTCCGCGACGTCCTCGGCATCCGCAGTGTTTTGTGAGATGGCGTACTCGCGGATCGCCTCGCGAGCTGCATGGGTCAGCGAAATCTGAGCGTTGTACGCTCGACCGAATTCGACGACACCGAATACCAGCATGATGAGAATGGGCATCACGAGCGCCGCCTCGACGAGCGACGCTCCTTGGTCGGATGAACGAAGGTGCATGAATCTCCGCATCAGAACGCGTCCACGAGTGCGGGATCAGAGAAGACCGCGGTGATGTCGAGACCGAGAGCGGTGACGGCTCCGAGAGCAATCACGGCGATCAACGCAACCATCAAAGCGTATTCGACCATCGTGGCGCCGGCATCATCAGACACAGTGTGACTCCCGTAAATCGGAGGAGTGAGGGGGGACGGTTTCCCGACCCCCCACTCACAACTCATCAGACGATTGCGTCCGCTATCGCTTGGAACGCCGCAGCGACATCCAACCCGAGGGCGGTGACTGCTCCGAGAGCGATCACGGCGATGAGCGCGACCATCAGGCCGTACTCGACCATCGTCGCTCCCTCGTCTTCGCTGCGGAGTCGGTCCAGGTGCCTCCAAAGGCTTACCAACATGAGTGGGTCCTTTCCGTAACGCTCGACTTCGCCGAGCACCTCCTCATGTGGCAAGCGTTGCGCGACCGACACGGGTCGGCATCAGCAAAATTGACGATTCGGGCGCGAGTCAGTTGATCCAACCGACGTCGCGAGCCCTGGCCACGGCGGCCAATTGGGAGTGCACCCCGAGCTTGATGAGAATCGAGCGGATGTGGCTTCGCACTGTGGACATCGATATGAACAGCTCGTCCGCGATGCCTTTTGCGGTGAGTCCGGCATCGAGAAGCCCGAGAACCGCACGTTCTTTGTCGGTGAGGTCCCGAAAGGGGGCCTGAAGCGCTTCTTCTCGGATCCGCGCACTCCGGAGCTGGGCCAGCAGGTTCAACCTCCGGTTCTCGTTCAGCGGAAGACCAGCCAGCGCCCGCTCCACCAAGTCGAGCACCCCCTCCATGGGAAGCGCCTTGTCGATGATGCCCTCGGCTCCCTGCTCGAAACACTCCGCGAGTTCTGAGGGACTGGTGCACCCCGTGATCATCACCACGCGCGACCCGCCGTGGAGAAGACGCGGAAGCAGTTCCAAACCGGAACCGATCGAAGGAGACAGCGCGAGGTCGAGGAGAACCAGACACGGCGCCGCTTCCCCGACTTCGCCAACGATGGCATCTGGGGTGGTTCCCGCCGCAACCCACGCGTCGTGTCCCTCGTCACGCAGGATCGCCGCCAGGCTTTGTGCCAGGAAGGTGTGATCGTCGACGATCACGATTCGCGACAACGGTTCCTCAAGGTTGACGATGCGATCGGGCCGAGGCTGGTGTTCAGTGACCATCAATGGACCCGCTGTCACGAAGAATCGCACTCGAGGTCGAGCCGCTACTGCTCGCCGACATGATCGAGCATGTTCTGACGAGAGCAGGGTTCGAGGTCGTTGCCTTGGATGATCGCCATGCGAAGGTGACGATTTCCAGTCGCTCGGATAGATCAGCCATGGTTACCCGTCCGTTGATCAGATTGGTGCAGCATCGACCAGGAACGCTCATTGCTGTGGTGAAGGTCGGCCAGGCTGACGAGCTGGTGCGACTCGACAGTCCCTGGGATCTCATCCACCTCACTCGCCGGCTGAGCGGCTGGTAGCGAGACCACGAACGCTGCTCCCGCATCTCCGCTGAGGTCGAGCGTGATTGCTCCACCTTCCATCTCGATGAGTCGTCGGGCGATGAACAACCCCAATCCGCCATTGCGTGAGCTGACGCCTCGATCGAACACCGACTGGGCCAACTTTGGCGGAACACCGTGACCGTTGTCCTGGACGACGATCTCGATCTCGGAACCGACGCCCCGAGCGCTGACCCTCACGTCACTGTTGGCCGCGTGAGTGCGCGCGTTGTCCAACAGCACTTGCAGAGCCTCGGCGGTTGCGGACCGTCGCCCGATGGCAATGAGATGGTCACGAACATCGGTCGTGACGCGCATGCCTGCCCACCGCTGTGCGGCCACGACGTCCGCAACGACCCGGCTCACGCTGTACTCGCCAGAGATCGTCTGGTTCGCATCGCCCGCTTCCGTGGCAACGATATGTCGCAACATGCTCAACTCGGTTGCCATGGCGTCGCGTATGGAAGCTGGATCATCGGCGCCGCTCTGCCGCCCGATGGCGGCCAGCCCAAGTTCGATCGCTGCGAGGGCCGAGCTTGCTTCATGGCGTCGCTCGGCCGACGCTTGGGCCGCCTCGATCGCTTGCGCCTCGAGGCGGCGGACCGACGCGCTCACTTCCGCCATGTCGTTCACGCTCCCCCAGTACTCGTGGAATACGTGAGAGGCCAAAGCAGCGAGAGCACTCAACAGTGCTACCAACCGAACAGCTGATGCGGTGATCGACCAGACGATCTCCTGACCGCTCGTCGCTCCGAGGGCGAGCTCCGCCAGGGCGAGACCCACGAGCACGACGCCAAACCAGATCAACGGTTGTTTCCTGGTGAGATGGCCGGCGAGCCCAAAGGCGGCCGAAAGAGCAACGAGCGCGATCGCAACCGTGAAACTGTGTGCCAACAGTCCGGCAAGCAGCGCAATGGCCGAAAGGCAACCGCCGTATACAGCAGTCAAGCGGCGGGTCCATCCCCTGGCCACACCGCTGTGGATCGAATCCGAGAACACCAGAACCGTCACCGACAGCAATACCGCACGCGATGCGCCTACGACCGGCGAGTCGAGCACTTGAGGGAGTATCTCGCCGACGCCCACGACACCGAAGCCGTAACAGATGGCACCGAAGCCGAGAGGCACCCACATCGCCTCGTCGCCTATGCGAGCGCGAGCCAGCATCAGCAGTCCACCAACAAGGAAGACCACCATGCTGAAACCCGAAAAGAGCAGCGACGCTGCGACGGATGAGACGCGAATGGTTGGCGCTTGCGCAACGGCCTCGGCGCCTAGAACGAAGAAGATGGCCAGCAACATGATGACTGTGAGCGCGGGCAAACACGAACGAATCGCAACGGCCCAACGCATCCGAGCAACCGCGAACTCACTCCCCCCATGGAGTGATTGCACTCCCACCTAGCCCCCAGCCAGATAGTTCCTGTCCCGGCAAGAACTATACACCTTCGACACTCTCCGTGGTCAAATTAAATGCTCGTCGGAGTGGTTGCGTGCACATGCGCTCGGTTCGACGTACGACCATCCTTCTACTGATTTGGCGCCCAACCGGGCTGGATCAACGCCGTTCTCTACGCCAGACCACCCGCAGGCCGGACCATGTTTCGTCGATGGCGCAGACCTTGTTGTCGACGAGTCCCATGGGCAAGACCACCTCCCGGATCACGTCTTCGGTCATGTCGGTCGGGATGCCGCTGGCGCGTTTCGGCCAGGCCACCCACACGCCGCCATCGGGAAACACGGCTTTGGTCATGACGTCGATCCGCCGATCCAGTTCGCCTCGGCTGCGAACGAACAACACCACGACGTTGACGCCGCCGCGACTCGCTCGCTTGCGGCGGGCGACACCGGGCGGCAACGGCGCAACGATCTCGTCGAAGTGGCCGGGATCATTGACCACAAGCAACGTCGAGCTTGGCTTGATCCCAAGCTTGGTGGCCAACGGCGTTCCGCTGTAGCCGGCTGCCATCAGGTCCTCGGCACCATCATCGACCTTTGAAGTCTGGTGATCGACGGTCGAAGAACGCACTCACGCCCTCGGCAAAGTCGTCCGACACGAGACACTCTGCCTGCGCGGTTCCCTCCAAGTCGATGGCCTCGCCGAAGCCCACCTGACCTGCAGCGTGGAGTCCCGCTTTGATCGCCCGAACGCCCATCGGCGCACTGAGCGCCAGCTGCTCGGTCAACTCGGCGAGCGCAGTATCAAGGTCGTCTACGACTCGCGCCACGAGCCCCATCTGCTCTGCGATCGCCGCATCGACAATCCTCCCGGTGAGCGCAAGATCCTTGGCTTTCGCCATACCGACGATCCGCGGCAGCAGCCAGGTCCCCCCAAAGTCGAGCGTCAAACCACGCCTGACGAACACCTCGGAGAATCGAGCGGACTTGTCGGCGAGGACGATGTCGCACCCCAGCGCCAGATTCATCCCGGCGCCGACAGCAACACCAGAGACTGCCGCAACCGTGGGCTTCGTGATCTCGTGAAGAGCCAACGCCGCAGCGCCGGTCCGGCGCATCGAGTCTGAAGCGGTTTCGAGCGATTCCAACGGCACAGGGCCATCTCCGAGGTCGGCCCCGGCGCAGAAGTTCTCACCAGCGCCGCGCACCACCAGCACTCGCAGATCGGAGCGCTCGAACTCCTCGAACGCCACACGCAGTTGGTCCCATCCGTCGACGGGAACTGCGTTCATGCGATCAACGCGATCGAGCGTCAAGTGGCGCACGGGTCCGAGGTCTCGGCTCTTGACAAACATCAGGGCACCTTAGAGCGACCAGGTACTCGGACCATCTGCCGTACGATGACCGCCATGGGGTTCAATCCGTTCAGAGATCAGCAGAAGTCAAAACTCGACATCGCTCTCGTCGTGGGATTCATCTTCGTGACGTTGGTGCTCGTCGCATGGGGATTCTGGGGTCAGTGAGCGTTCTCGAGCCAGAGACCGTGCTTCCCATCCAGCCGTACCAAGCACGCAAGGCGTACGCATGCCCGGGGTGTGAAACGATCATTCCGATCGGCATGGGTCATCTCGTGGTGATTCCGGAGCCGGCACCAGACCTGCGACGGCACTGGCATCGCGGGTGTTGGTTCCGCGAGCAACGCCGGAGACGCTGAGCTCAGGCGGCGTGCGAAACCCAACGAATCACCACGTCACCGCGGGTCATTGCCACACCGACGAAGTCCACCCTGTGCACGCGAGGCCTGAGCGACAACGCGAGCGCCCGCACCTGCGCAGCTTTCTCCTCGGTGAAGTTCTCCATCGGATCGAGGTCTGAACGGAACCGACTCTTCACCTCGACGGCTATCCGCTCGGACCCATCGACGGCGAGGAGATCGATCTCTCCTCTGCCGACACGGACGTTGCGTGCGATCACTGACAATCCCCGCCGTTCGAGGAACGCTGCGGCAAGGCTTTCGCCGAGGCGACCCAGCTCCGTCAGGTGGGTTGGTTGATATCGAGTGAGCTGGCGGGCTCGAGTTCCTCGATGTTCACGTCGCGGAAGGTCATCACCTTCACGTGCTTGACGAATCGGGCCGGCCGGTACATGTCCCACACCCACGCATCCTCGAGTTCGAGTTCGAAATAGACGGAGTTTCCCGTCTGGCGGGTGTGCGAAGTCACGCCGTTGCAGAGGTAGAACCGCCGCTCGGTCTCGACGACGTATTTGAACATCGGAAGGACGTCCCGATACTCCTTGTAGATCTTCAGCTCGACGCCTGTTTCGTATCGTTCCAGATCTTCTTCGCTCACGCCGTCACCTCAGCGGTGATGTTACGCGCAACCTGCCTAAGTGAGGTATATCGCGTCAGTGCGACACGAGCCGAGAGAATCAAAGACCGCCCCAGCGATCGACCGGCCACAAGATCACGAACGCGCGCCCCACAACATCGTCGATCGGAATCTCCCCGAAGAATCGCGAGTCCTGCGACGCGTTGCGGTTGTCGCCCATCACAAACAAGGAATTCGCGGACACCGTCAGCGGGCCAAAGGGTCGCATCGTGCTCGACGGATGCAGGTACGGCTCGTCGATAGCCAGGCCGTTGACGAGAACCACCCCACCGCGGATTTCGACGGTGTCGCCCGGCAAGCCGACCACTCGCTTGATGAAGTCGTGTTCAGGCGCACTCAACCCAACGGCTTCCGCAACGTTGCGGAGACCTTTGCGAATCAGCGACTCCTCGACTGCGTCTTCGAGAAATGGTGAATTGAAGACCACCACGTCACCGTGCTCGATGTCGCCGAAGTTGTACGACAGCTTGTTCACCATGATGCGATCGCCTTCGAGGAGCGTGTTGCGCATCGAACCGGAGGGAATGTGAAACGCTTGAAACAAGAAGGTCTTGATCAGGACTGCGACCAGCAAGGCGATGATGACGAGTACAGGGAGCTCACGCCAGAACGACCGGACTGCGGCAACACGTTCCTTGTCGTCTTGAACGCCCGCACGAAGCCGATCGACCATCTGGTGCGCCGCGTCGTACGTCTCGGGCTGCTCGTCGGTGGGAACCATCATCGGACGTTACTCGGCTGCGAGAGTTGCGATGTTTAGTAGCGCTTCTCTTTGATCCGGGTTGCCTTGCCTACGCGGTCACGCAGGTAATAGAGCTTCGCTCTGCGGACATCGCCACGACGGGTGACTTCGATCTCGTGGATTATCGGAGAGTGGACCGGAAAGATCCGCTCTACTCCGACGCCGAAACTGATCTTGCGAACGGTGAACGTCTCGCGGACTCCGCCGCCGCTGCGACCGAGAACCACACCTTCGTAGACCTGGAGGCGCTCGCGCCCTCCTTCGACGACGCGCAAGTGGACACGAACGGTGTCACCAGGGCCGAACTCTGGAATGTCGTCGCGCATGAATGCGGACTCGATGTGGTCGAGGGTGTTCACGAGGAGCTCCTGCGAGGAGAGAAAGTGCGAGCCGCGATGTTAGTCGTCATCTTCGGAATCGGGGAAATCGGCAGCCAGGTCAGGGCGACGCTGCATCGTCCGCCGCAGTCGCTGGCGTTGGCGCCACTCGGCGACCTTCTGGTGATTGCCGGACAACAACACTTCTGGGACCTTCAGGCCGCGGAATTCGGCTGGTCTCGTGTATTGCGGCTCCTCGAGCAGCCCGTCGCGAAACGACTCGTTGGCGATCGACGCCGGATTGCCCACCACTCCAGGCAGCAGGCGGACGACGCCTTCGATGATCACCAGCGCAGCCACTTCACCACCCAGGAGAACGTAGTCCCCGATCGAGATCTCTTCATCGATGAAGTGTTCGGCAATTCGCTCATCGACGCCCTCGTACCTGCCGCAGACCAGGGTCAAGCTCTCGAACTCGGCCAATCGATCGAGCGTGGCCTGATCCAGAGGCCTTCCAGCAGGCGTGAGCAGCACTCGATGGGTTCCTTCCAATGGATCCAACGCTTCGGCGAGCGGACCTGGAGCCATGACCATGCCCGCTCCGCCGCCGAAAGGTGCATCGTCGAGCTGACGATGCGGTCCCGTTCCGTAGGCGCGGAGGTCCACGACCTCAACGGTCAGGTGTTCCAGTCTCCGAGCCTTCTCGACCAGACTCGTGTCCAGCGGGGACCTAAAGTATTCAGGGAACATCGTGAGCACGGCGATATGCATGAAGACAGCGTATCGGCCGCCAATAGCGAAGAGGACATCTGTGAGCGATCCGCAACTGCCGCCGGAGTGGGAGCACGAGCTTCCATCGGCCTCGTTTGGGTCTTCGAAGCCCAAGCCAGAGCCGGGAACCGGGCCGCGCGAGGTTGCCGAGGATCCTTGGACGGCAAGAAGAGCCGAAAGCCGCATGTCACGAGCTCTCGGTGCGGCCCGCCAGGCAATGGACACTTCAGAGTCCACCGGAACGGACGGACCGCGAGCCGTGCCGGACCCTGAAGCAGGGCCCCCAGCGCAACCGCCGGAACCCACAGAACCGGCTCCGAGGCCGGTCCGCCCCGTGGAGCAGGTCACCGCGCAGAATCCTCCCTTGTTGCCACCGGCAGCAGCGGTCAGACCGCCGAACGCCCCCCGCCCGGCGCCGCGCAGGCCCGCAACACCAGTGGTCATGGACTTGGCCCGTGCGGCCGAACAGGTCAGCCTGCAATCCACCGACAGCCTCAGCACCACCGTGGACTGGGGCACATCACTCGAGGCGTCAGCCCAAGGTTGGATCGGCAGAGACACTCCAACTCCATCATGGCGACCGATCTTGGCCACCACTGAGGAACTCACCGAGTGGGAGATCGAAACCTACCTTGGCGTCGTCAGCGCCGAAGTGGGGATCGAGAGCCGAGGTGCTGATCTCCATCGCCTCGGAGAAACGTTGGCCACTGGACGCGAGATCGCCAATCAAGGCCTCATCAATGCGGCGATCGAGCGCGGGGCGCACGCGGTTGTCGGTGTCCAGATGCAGTACACGCCCGTAGGTGATCGACTCCTCATCACGTTGAGCGGCACGGCCGTGACGTTGCGCGATCGCGCCTGACCTCGATCACGGACAGGTCAAGGCGGCCACGTTGAGAACCGATTAGAACCACCCAGGGGTACGATCGCTCCTCCAAGGGGGATCCGAGCGTGCGAAACGCATCAATCATTCTTGTGGTCATCGCAACGGCATGCAGTCCCGGAGCTCTGCCCTCGACCACACAGACGCAGTCTGTCACCACGACCACCACGACGGTGGCTGCAGTGTCAACGGTGACGACGAGTCCTGTCGTTCTCGTGACGAACCCTGCAACCGAGCGACCCATCGACGACGAGGACCTGGCCTTGATGCCGCTGGTCGACTTGCCGGGAAGCTGGATCGGTTACGCCCCTGCGACCACCGAACTCGAAGACAACGACCGGATCGTGCTGCTGAACACTCACGATCCCGACGACGAAGCGCAGGACGTGAGCCGCTACAACCGTCTCAGCGGCTATCGCACTGTCCACCGACCCACCCGATTCCCCGAGGCCAGAGCGGTTGCCGTCGACTCCTGGGTCCACCTGTTCTTCGGAGACCGAGGTGCCTCTGATTATCTGGCCGATTTCGCGCGCGATGTGGCGAAGGACCTCGACACCGGCCATCAAGCCAATCAGCGTGTGGTCGAGGCACTCACGTTTGCGGTGGATCCGATCGGTGACGAAACGCTCGGCTTGATACTCACTGTCGCGCCGGCGACTGACCCAACCGAGCGACTGACCGAGACCATCATCGGATTTCGGGTTGGACGCATGCTCGGCATGGTGTCCGTGCTCGAACACCGCAACATCGACTCGCGAATCGGGGCGCAACGGCTGGCTGAAGCCCTCCATGAGCGGATGCTCGCAGTGCTGGATGGTTCGATCACCGCCGAACCCGAACCCGTGATCGCCGCAATCGGTCCGTATGGTTTCAGCTACGAGCAGACGATCGTCGAGTCATACGTCCAAGTGATCTACCCGATCATCGAAATTGAAGGCGACCTCGACGGGGATGGAATCGTCGACGAGGGTGGCGACGGCATCGTCACGACGACCACCATCGCTCCCACAGACTCGACCGCACCTCCAGACGACGGCTCGGGAGAAACGACGACCTCGACATCGACGACGACCACGACCCGGCTGATCCAAGTGACCAATCGGGGCTCGGTCACGGCGACCGGCGCTGTTGTGGGCACCGGTATCGATTGCGAGCTGACGTTTTCGCTCGTTCAGGGAGTGCAACGCCGCAGGTACATCAAGACCGACGACGGAATCTGGTCGAAACCGGCGACATCGCAGCGGTTTGCGGAGGCCGATCCCGGCAGCGTCGCGGTGGCGTCCGACCTCATCTACTGCCCAGGGTGGCCAACGACGCTGGAACTCTCCGGACTCGGCGAGCAGGTCCAACCCGGGACTGGCGAACGCGTCGACCTGGACGGCATTCCTGCCGAGAAGTTCGAGCTCGGGTACGAAGAGCTGTTTGCCGTCGGCCTCGCGCCCGAGACCTCTCGCGGGATCCAGTTCGACAGATTCGATCTGTGGCTCGCCACCGATCAGGCCGAGCCGTGGGTGCTCGGTATCGACATTTCGTACTCCGGCACGACCGAATCTCTCGAGTTGGCCATCGGCCCGGGCTTCTATCCAGGCGCCGATGTGTCGATCGACATCGAATTCTTCGTGACGTCACTGGACGATCCCGAACTGTCCGTCGAGCGTCCTACCGATATCGGGACGTGATCGGAATCGACCGCCCCATACAGCGTCGTCCGGCGTGACGGCGTCCGACCTGCGGCAACAATCGCACGTTCGAAGTCCTCGGCCGTCATGGTTTGACCGTGCGAGGCACCGGCAGCGCGAGAAATCGTTTCGTCCATCAACGTTCCACCGAGGTCGTTGCAGCCGACATCGAGCAGACGGGTGCCGGCATCGAGTCCGAGCTTCACCCACGACGCCTGGATGTTGTCGATGAGTCCATCGAACGCGATCCGGGCAACGGCGTGCACCAGCACCACCTCGTCCCATGTCGGTCCAGGGCGAGACTTGCCCTGCAAGTAGATGGGTGCGCCCATATGCACGAACGGCAACGGCACGAACTCGGTGATCCCGCCGGTACGTCGCTGAATCGCTCTGAGCACCTCGAAGTGGTTGGCCCACGACGACGGATCATCGATGTGACCGAACATCATCGTGCTGGTGGAGCGCAGGCCAAGTTCGTGTGCGGTGATCATGACTTCGGCCCACTGCGACGTCCTGATCTTGTCCGGGCAGAGAAACTTTCGCACCCGGTCATCGAGAATCTCAGCTGCCGTTCCGGGAAGCGTTCCGAGCCCTGCGTCTCGTAGCCTGACCAGGAAGTCATGCACCGTCGTACCGAGCGTTTCGGCGCCTTGCCAGACTTCGAGCGGGGTGAATCCGTGGCAATGCATGCCAGGGACCGCCTCCTTGATGGCCTCCAGCACGGTCACGTAGAAGTCTCCGGTGAACTCGGGATGGATGCCACCCTGCAAACACACCTCGGTGGCGCCTCGGTTCCACGCTTCGACCGACCGCTCGACGACCTGAGGGATCGTCATGAGGTAGGGATCGCCTCGAAGGTTCAGGGACCTCGGTCCCTTGGAGAATGCACAGAACCCGCACCTGAAATAGCACTGGTTGGTGTAGTTGATGTTGCGGTTCACGACGTAGGTCACGGTGTCGCCGTTGGCGCGCCGACGGAGCGTATCGGCGACCGCTGCGATCTCTTCGATCTCGTCCCCGCGGGCTCTGAACAATCGCTCGATCTCGTCTCGGGTGGGAGCTTCACCATCCAAGGACCGGTCGAGAATCGCTCGAAGATCGTCGGGGATGCTCCAGCCGTCGCCGCGATTCCGCCAGCCGGTGTCCGACCATGCCGCCGAAAGTCGGCCGTCCGGCATCGGCGCGGCTTCCTCGACGCCAGGCGCCCAGCTGTAGCGGGGTCTCGCTGCACCCGATGCGTCCACAAGGTCGAGGTATACCTTGAAGAGATCGCGGGGATACGCCTTCCTCGCCTGATCGACGGTCACAGACGGAGGCACCGCGGTGCGTTCGACGAGTTCGGTCACGACATCTCGCAGTTCGGCCAGGCTCTCGCTGTCCCAGTCACGCAGCAACAGATCCCCGGCCCCGGCGTCGATGGCTGCGACTGCTTCTTCGACGGAGTCGACAAACACGGAGACTCTCGAGTTGATCGATGGCAGACCTACCAGAGAAGCGGCTTCGGCGACTGAACTCCGACCTGTGCGCAGATACGCAGCCTCTGTCCGCGCCAGGGCGTCCAGCACGGCGGCTCGTTCGCCGGTGTCGACAATCGTGATCCTCCAGCCGGCGACATCGTCGGCCAACAGTTCGAGTGCGTCGTGTGGATCCACCACCCACGCGGCTGGATCACCATCGAGTGATCCAGACACCGGAAGCAGCCCCCCTGCCAGCAGTGCGGTGCGGTCGGCCACATTCAGGACGTCGACCTCGGCGACCGTGGTGCCGGCTTTGCGCCGAGTCGCAGCCCAGAGCTCATTGGGACTCTCGGTCGGCCTGAGCCGAAGAAATGTGATCACTGGTGTGCCTCCTGTGGAGCCCGAGCATATCCCGACCCGTCGGTTGCACTCGCGACACGATCTGCCATTGCGGGGTCGAGCCACTCGGACGTCTGGAATTCTGGATACACCGGTAGTCGAGGCATGAGTTGGAAGCCTGCCGCGCCGGTTCGCGACTGAAGTTCAACGAGGTGTGGCCACGGCGCTTCGGGGTTCACCCAATCGATGGTGAGCGGCGACACGCCACCCCAGTCGTTGATGCCGGCCTCGAGGTACACCTCATATCGTTCCGTGAGGTTCGGAGGCACCTGGAGGTTCATCTCGGGTCCGAGGATCCAACGCGCCAGAGCAACAACTCGTGTGAAGTACTGGACGGTCGGCTCGGCATCCCGTCGCTTCGGAGTGTCTGCCTTCGCTCTGAAGTTCTGAACGATCACCTCTTGGATGCTGCCCCACCGTTGCTGGAGTTCCGCGAGTGCGAACAGACTGTCGACCACCTCTTGGGGGGTCTCTCCGATACCGACCAAGATGCCGGTCGTGAATGGGACCTTGTGTCGACCAGAGGCTTCGATGGTCGCCACCCTGACCACAGGATCTTTGTCAGGGCAGTTGTGGTGCGGCATGCCTGGTTCGAGCAAGCGCGGCGAGATGTTCTCGAGCATCAGACCCATCGAGGGGTTGGAAGGACGAAGGGCCACGACGTCGGTGTCGGTCATCACGCCAGGGTTCGCATGCGGGAACAGTGACGTTTCTGCGACCACCAGTTCGGTCATCTCCCGCACATAGTCGAGTGTCGACTCGTGACCCCTGGCTGCGAGGAACTCCGCGGCCTGTGGCCACCGGTCCTCGGGTCGGTCGCCAAGTGTGAAGAGCGCTTCGGTACAGGCGTGGTCGTCGCCTGCGGCGGCTATCGCAAGGACCTCTTCAGGGGTCAGGTATTGACCGCCCGCGCCGGGAGGTTTGGCAAACGTGCAGTACGTGCACGTGTCACGACACAGCGTCGTGAGCGGAATGAAGACCTTGCGCGAGTACGTGATGGTGCGGCCATGGCCCTCGTCACGCAATCTGGCTGCCTCGGCCAACAGCGGACGCGGGTCACGGGCACCAACCAGGAATTCATGTGCCAGAACGGGATCCGGCGAAGGGAAGGACATCAACGAGACGCTATCACAGCTCTTGACGTGGCTCCCCCGACAAGCCGTGTCAGGCCAGGTCGCCTGTCAGCAATCCGGGTGGCGGGTCGATGACGACGCGGCCCTGCTCGAAGTCGACAGAGGGGACCATCACCTGCACGAACGGAACTTCCCGTCTGGTGCCGTCTGCCAGTTCGATCACCAGGCGGTCTTGGGCGGCGCCAACCACGACGTCGACGATCGTGCCGAGCGCTTCTCCGGTTGGGTCGACCGCGTCGAGGCCCTTCAGATCATCCGGCCAGTACTCGTCATCGTCGAGCTGTCGGCGAGACGCTTTCGGCACGAACAACGCCGTGCCCCGAAGCGCTTCGGCGGCGTCGCGCCCATCGACCCCGGCGAAGCGCACCACCACCGTGTCTGGCAGTGGCTTGGTCGCCACGATCTCCAACTCACGAGGTGGATCGTGGTCCGTAACGACTGAGTTCCCGACCGCAAAGCGCTGCGGATCGTCGGTCGTGTTGCGCACCACGACGTCACCACGAAGACCGTGAGCGCGCTTGATGTAGCCGACCGCTACGAGGTCGTCAGTCGAGGAACTCAACCTGAGCTTTGAGCCCTTCTTCGTCTCCCGCAGCCTGCGCCACGAGGCGGATAGCCTTGGCAACTCGTCCGCGGCGACCGATGACGCGACCCATGTCGGACTTCTCGGTGCGGACCTCGGCAACGACCTCGGAGTCGGACTCCTCGATGATCTCCACCTCGACGGCCTCAGCGTTGTCAACGATTTCAGACGCGATGTAGCGAACCACCCGCTCGACGATTTCTCCAGCCATCAGGACTCCTCTTTGCCATCGGAGGCGGCGTCGTCTGCTGCCTCTTCGGTCGGTTCGACGGCAGATACCTCATCGGCAGCGGCCTCAGGTACAGCAACCGCTTCCGTTTCCGGGGCGGTTGCCTCGATCTCTTCCTCATCCGCTTCGGCCTCGACTTCGGCGACGGCAGGCTCCGAAGGAGCAGGCGTAGACGTCTCGATCGTGTGGATGTCGCCCTTGGCGACACGGAACTGTGTCCATGCGCCAGAGACTTCGAGCAACTTCTTGGCGGTTTCGGTGGGCTGGGCTCCCTTGCGGAGCCAGTCGACAGCCTTGTCGTTGTCGATCTCGATCACCGACGGATCCTCGCGAGGATCGTATCGGCCGATCTGTTCGATGTAGCGGCTGTCACGGGCACGACGGCCATCAACCACGACGACGCGGTATGACGGCTGCTTCTTCTTGCCCATCCGCGTCAGGCGGATTTTCACCGGCATCTGGTCACCTCTTCTTCTTCTTTTTCGGTTTCGTTGCACGCATCCCGGGGATGCTGAGACCCGGGATCGGGCTCTTGCCCTCCGAAAGGGATCGCATCATTTTCTGCGTTTCGGAGAACTGTTTGAGGACTTTGTTCACGTCCTGAGGACGAGTGCCAGAGCCGGTCGCGATGCGTCGCTTGCGGCTCCCGCTGATGGTCTTTGGGTCGGTTCGCTCGGACGGTGTCATCGATCGAATGATCGCTTCGACGCGCCCCAGATCCTTTTCATCGACCTGAACATCGCCGAGTGCTGCCCCGGCGCCGGGCAGCATACTAATCAGCTGGTTCAAGGGCCCCATCTTTCGGAGTTGTTGGAACTGGTCGAGGAAGTCATCGAGCGTGAAGCTGGCATCGCGCAACTTCTGCATCGTCTTTTCGGCCTGCTCCTGATCGTAGGCCTCTTCTGCCTTTTCGATGAGGGTGAGAACGTCGCCCATGCCGAGGATGCGCGACGCCATGCGCTCCGGGTGAAAGACTTCGAGGTCGCTGATCTTCTCGCCGGTACCAACGAACTTGATCGGCCGACCGGTAACTTCACGGGCCGAGATTGCCGCTCCACCTCTTGCATCGCCGTCGAGTTTGGTGAGCACGATTCCGGTGAGGTCGGTTCGCTCGAGGAATCCCTGGGCGACGTTGACGGCTTCCTGTCCGGTCATCGCGTCGACGACGAGCAGGGTTTCGTCTGGATCGGCGACCTTACGGACCGCCGCCAGCTCGTCCATCAGTTCTTTGTCGATCTGTAGACGCCCCGCGGTGTCGATGATGACCACGTTGTGTGAGTCGGTGCGGGCCTGCTTGATCGCCGCCTTCACGAGCCTCGTGGGCTTCGCCTTGCGGTCGGAATACACCGGCACGCCGATCTGGCGGCCGAGCGTTTCCAGCTGATCGATCGCTGCAGGACGCTGCAGGTCGGCGGCAACCAGGAGTGGACGCTTCTGCTGCTTCTTCAGCAACGCGGCGAGTTTGGCCGCAGACGTCGTCTTTCCTGAACCCTGCAGGCCCGTGATGAGAATGATCTGCGGAGGGGCCACCGCCCGATTCAGCGGCACTGCTGCGGCCCCGAGAGTGGTCACCAGCTCCTCGTGCACGATCTTGATCACCTGTTGGCCAGGCGTCAGGCTCTTCGTCACCTCGGCGCCGAGGGCGCGGGCTTTGACGCGGGCCAGGAAGGTCTTGGCGACAGCCACGTTGACGTCTGCCTCGAGCAGCGCCAGACGAACTTCGCGCAGCACCGAGTCGACGTCGTCCTCTGAGAGTCGGCCTTTGCTGCGCAGCTTTGTGAAGATTCCGCCGAAGCGGTCAGAAATGGAGTCGAACATGAGCAGTGGAGGGTAGTTGAACGCTCGCGCTCTCAGGCTGCGGCCGTCGAGCGTGCTTGATTCAACCTATGCGGTGCGGTTAGGCACGCTCGACGGCTGAAGTGGTTCGCTACGCTCCCGTGCATGAACCTCACTGTCATCGATCATCCGCTCGCTCGGCACTACATCACCGTATTGCGCAACCAAGAAACCCGTCCCGAGGAGTTTCGCGCTGCGGCGCGCAGTCTCACGTACACGTTGATTCTCGAGGCGACCGCTCGCCTTCCCCTGCGAGAGCACAACGTGCAGACGCCCCTCGAGGTCACCAGAGGTTGGTCGATCGGCGATGTCGTGGCGATTGCCGTGTTGCGTGCAGGACTGGGGATGCTCGACGCCGCTCTGGATCTGATGCCAAACGTCAAGGTCGGTTTTGCCGGGGTTCAACGCGATGAAGAGACCGCCATGCCACAGGAGTACTACTCGAAATTCCCGAACCTGGAGAAGGCATCGGTCCTCGTGCTCGAACCAATGCTCGCCACCGGCGGTTCCTTGAGTTGGGCCGTGGGCAAGGCGAAGGAATCCGGGGCGAAGGACATCACCGCCCTCTGCGTGGTGACGGCGCCCGAGGGCGTCAAGCACATGTACAACGAGCATCCGGACGTGCGCATCGTCGCTGCAACCCACGACCGTGAACTCAACGACAAGGCCTACATCCTCCCTGGCCTCGGCGACATGGGCGACCGCCTGTTCGGGACCCTCGGCTAGCCGGCGAGGCGGCCTGTAGTCACGCCGATCAGGCCATCGCTTCGAGTGCTCGACGGAGTCGCTCTTTCGCTTCAGCGGCGATGTCGGCAACCTCGGCTGCATCGGTGATCGTGCTCATCACCTCGGGCTCGAGAATCGACACGACCGTGCCGCCGCCCGACTCGTAGACCACGACGTTGCACGGAAGCAGTAAGCCCATCTCCTCGTCTACGTCGAGCGCACGGCTGGCGAGGTTCGGGTTGCACGCACCGAGGATCTTGTACGGCCCCCTGTCGAGGTCGAGCTTGGCCTTGAAAGTGGCCGCGACGTCGATCTCGCTGAGAATGCCAAACCCTTCGTCTGCCAATGCGGAACGGATCGCCAACTCCGCGTCGGCAGCCGAACCCTCGACTCGCCTGGTCATTCCGTACCCGTGTGTTTCGATCATGTTGGACCTCCTCCAAGAGCTGTTGGCGTGTCCCCATGCTGGACGCTTCGCCGCGATACTGCGAACCATGACGGGCGACACAGGACAATTCGAAGAAGCGGTCACCCAGGTGATCGAATCTCTCGGTCCTGGCGACGTGGCGTCGTACGGAGACATCGCCACAGAAGCAGGCTATCCAGGTGCAGCTCGGGCAGTCGGCAACGTCTTGCGACAGTCGAGCGGACTCCCCTGGTGGCGTGTCGTTGCCGCCAACGGCCGGCTCGTTCCGGGAAATGAAGCCGAACACGCCCAGCGGCTGCGAGCCGAGGGCGTCAAGGTGCGCAACGGCAAAGTCGCGGTTCAATAGGAGACAAGCGCGGTCGCGGGTTGGTGAGCCGCCCTCTAGGGTTCGTGGATGCTTGAACGTGCAGTACTCATCGTGATGGACTCACTCGGTGTCGGCGATGCTCCTGATGCCGCCGATTACGGCGACGTCGGATCGGACACTCTCGGACACGTAGCAGCGGCCGTTGGTGGCCTTTCCCTCCCGAACCTCCAAGCTGCCGGGTTGGGCAACCTCCACCCGGTCGAAGGCGTCCCCCCGGCAGATCGACCGACGATGGCGTACGGCAAACTCGCCGAGGCATCGGCCGGCAAAGACTCGACCACAGGACACTGGGAACTTGCAGGCGTCATGACCCACGATCCGCACGCCACCTTCACCGTTACCGGCTTCCCCGATGAGCTGGTCGCAGAACTCTCGGAACGAACCGGTCGTGGTTACCTGGGAAACCACGCAGCATCTGGCACGGTGATCATCGAAGAGCTTGGCCAACAGCACGTGGACACCGGCAATCCCATCCTCTACACGTCGGCGGATTCTGTGCTCCAGATCGCCGCCCACACCGACGTCGTCCCACTCGAGGAGCTCTACAGGATCTGCACGATCGCGAGAGAGATCGCCGACGAGTACAAGATCGGTCGGGTCATCGCCCGTCCGTTCGAGGGAGAGCGCGGTAGCTTCCACCGAACGTACGACCGACGCGACTACGCCATGGCACCTCCCGCTCCGACGATGCTCGACAAGGCTTCCGACAACGGACTCGAAGTCGTCGGCGTTGGCAAGATCGAGGATCTCTTCCAGGGACGAGGCCTCACCGAGGCCATCCACACCGAGGGCGACGCGGACGGCATGACGAGAACAGCTGCGGCTCTCGACCGGGTCGAGCGCGGCATCATCATGACCAACCTCGTGGACTTGGACATGCGATACGGTCATCGTGAGAACGCCAACGGATACGCAAAGGGCCTGGCAGTGATTGACGACCACCTCCCCGAGGTCACGAGCAGAATCACCGCGAACGACCTTCTCATCCTCGCAGCCGACCACGGCAACGATCCGACCGACGGCAGCACCGACCACACACGCGAGTGCGTCCCGCTCTTGGTCATGGGATGGTCGGCGGCGGGCGTCGATCTCGGCCTCAGGGACCAGTACAGCGATGTCGCTGCAACGATCTGCGAAGGTTTTGGACTTCCGATGCCGGAGCGTGGCGTGTCTTTCTTCGGCGAGGTCATGAGTTGACCATCGTCGAGCTCATCGAGCGCAAACGCGATGGTGGGACCTTCACTTCTGCGGAAATCCATTGGTTGATCTCCACCTACACGGCCGACGAGATTCCGGACTACCAGATGGCGTCGATGCTGATGGCGGTCTTCCTGCGCGGCCTGAACGCTCGGGAACTCGCCGCGTGGACCACAGAGATGATGCACTCAGGCGAGGTGCTCGACCTCTCTGGTATCGAGAAACGCAAGATCGACAAGCATTCCACAGGCGGAGTTGGCGACAAGGTGAGCATTCCCCTGGCACCGATGGTCGCGGCGTGCGGCATTGCGGTGCCGATGATCTCGGGCCGTGGCCTCGGCCACACTGGCGGCACACTCGACAAGATGGAGACCATTCCAGGCCTGCGAACTGCGCTCGACCCGGCAGAGTTCAAAGAGATTCTCGGGAACGTGGGAATGGTCATGGCCGGACAATCCGAAAGCATCGTCCCGGCCGATCGCCGTATGTACGCACTCCGCGACGTCACTGCCACGGTCCCTTCCATCGATCTCATCTCGGCGTCGATCATGTCCAAGAAGTTGGCTGAAGATCTCGACGGCCTCGTTCTCGACGTCAAGGTCGGCACCGGCGCGTTCATGAAGCACGAGGCCGCTGCGCGAAAGCTTGCAGAAACCATGGTTGGCATCGGCCGCAGTCATGGCACTCCGGTCGTCGCGCTGCTCACGGACATGAACCAACCGCTCGGTCGGCAGATCGGCAACGCCAACGAGATTCGTGAGTCCATCGACGTACTCAATGGCAACGGCCCAGAAGACCTGGTCGAGATCGTTTTGGCACTTGGTTGCGAGATGTTACGCCTCGGCGATGCGGCACCAGACGACGCAACTGCCCGATCGATGCTGCGTGACACGATCAGCTCGGGCTCCGCCATGGAGATGTTCATCGAAACGGTCATCGCCCAAGGCGGCGACCCTGTAGTCATCGAGTCGCCGGATCTCCTCCCGACAGCTCGCGAGCAGTGGCACCTCGAGGCAAGCTCCTCCGGGTACGTCACCAGCTGTGATGCCCTGGAGCTGGGCACTGCGGCGCTACGACTCGGAGCTGGACGAGCGACGAAAGAAGACGACATCGATCCGGGAGTTGGTATCGAACTCGCTGCCAAGTATGGCGACGAAGTCAACGCGGGAGAGGTGTTGGCCACCGTCACCTACAACGACCACGCTGCGTTCGAGACGGCACGCCCGATGGTCGAACGCGCATACGCATTGGGCAATTCCCGCCCGCCGGATAGACCACTAGTGATCGGAACGGTGAGATGATCGATCGACTTCGCACTGCAGCAGCTGACATCGTCGACCGTGCCGGCGTCCCAGCCGTCGCCATCGTGCTCGGTTCCGGTTTGAGCGCGTATGCCGCGGAGTTCGCCGACGCCACCGAGCTGTCGTATGCGTCGATTCCTGGATTCCCTACGCCTCGCGTAGAAGGCCACGCCGGATCGCTGCACATGGCAACCATCGGCGACAAGCGGGTTGCCCTCATGGCCGGTCGTGTGCACTTCTACGAGGGATGGGACCCGGCCGACGTCGTGTTCGGCGTACGATCGGTCGCACTCGCCGGTGCCTCGACGGTGATCCTGACGAACGCCGCCGGCGGAGTGGGCAGCCACGTGCAGCCTGGCAACCTCGTGGCACTCACCGACCACCTCAATCTCACGGGCCGCAATCCTCTTCATGGTCAGAACATCGCCGAACTGGGCGCTCGATTCCCCGACATGTCGGCGGTCTACTCGCCTGCTGTCAGGTCGCAGATTCATGCCGCTGCGGCCGACGTCGCGGTGCCGATGGCCGAGGGCGTCTACGCCTGGTTCACCGGGCCGTCGTACGAGACGCCTGCCGAGGTGGAGATGGCGCGACGCCTCGGGGCCGACCTCGTAGGGATGTCGACCGTTCCTGAGGCGATCGCACTCCGCCACATGGGCATCGACGTGGGCGCGATATCGTTGGTGACGAACCTCGCTGCCGGTATCTCAGCGACTCCACTGTCACACGAAGAGGTGACGGCAACTGCAGCCGAGGCTCGCGACCGATTCACCAGAGTGGTCGACGCGCTGTTGCGGCGCCTCACGGCGTGATTTCGACGACCGGCCGCTACCGCAGGCTGACCACGTTGTCGACAACCGAGAACGTGTTCACGATCCTTGCCATCGACCACCGGGACTCGATGAGAGTTGTGCTTTCGCCCGAAGATCCTGCCGGTGTGCCGACTGCCGACATCGTGGATCTCAAGCTCGACCTCCTCCAAGGAGTTGGGCCGTCGGCGTCTGGCGTCATGCTCGATCCCGAATATGGCATCGCTCCGGCGATCCACAGCGGGATCCTGCCCAGCCAGATCGGTTTCATCGCCGCGCTCGAACAGCAGGGGTACCTCGGCGACCCGTCGATCGAGATGACGTCGTTGCTGCCCGACTGGGGGGTCACGAAGGCGGCACGGTCCGGGGCCTCAGGGCTCAAACTCTTGGTCTTGTACCACCCGGACGGCGGTGACATCACCGACCGGCAAGATGAGCTCATTCGTACCGTGATCGCCGACGCGCGGGCGGCCGACGTTCCCTTGTTTCTCGAGCCGCTTCCGTACTCGCCGCCAGGCTCTGCTCCGGTCGACAGCAAGGAGTTTCCCCGTTTCGAGGTGACCATTGCTACGGCTCGCCGGCTGTCGGCCTTCGGCCCGGATATTCTCAAGGTGCAGTTTCCCGTCAATCCCATCCATGTTGCAGACGTCAGTCGTTGGCGCGATGCCTGTGACGAATTGACCGCAGTGTGCGAAGTACCGTGGGCCCTGCTGTCGGGCGGCGGCGACTTCGAGACTTTTCGATCGCAATTCACCGTCGCTGCCGAGCACGGCGCCTCGGGCTTCATGGTGGGACGGGCGTTGTGGTCCGAAGCGGTCGATCGTGAGGCAAGAGGAGACGTCATCAACAGGCTCGTGGCTCCTCGCTTCACCGAGTTGGCGGTCATCGCACGATCTGCGGCGCGTCCCTGGAGCAAGGTCATCGATCCTCCAGAAACGCCGCCCGACTGGCACCAGACCTACTGACAGGACTGGCGATCCGATCAACGTGCCGCTCCTCTATCATCCCGTCGGCCTGCGAACCACGAGGAGCACCCGATGAAGATCGCTGTCTGCGTCAAGCAGATACCGGACCCGGCAACGCCGTATCAACTCGATCCGACGACACACTGGGTGATAAGACCTCCCGACCAGGTGATGGACGACACCGATCGTTACGGGGTCGAAGTTGCGCTTCAGCTCAAGGAAGCGAGCGAAGGCGAAGTCGTGCTCGTCTCGATGGGCCCTGCCGGCAACATGCAGGGCATCCGTCAGGCATTGGCCATGGGCGCCGACAAGGCGGTCATCATCGACGACGCAGAACTCAAAGGATCCGGTGCCCTCAGCACCGCGAAGGTGCTTGCGGCCGCCATCAAGCGAGAGGGCGCCGACCTCGTCATCGCCGGTACGGAATCCTCAGACGGCTACACCGGCGTCGTGCCGCAGCAGATCAGCGAGCTTCTCGACGTTCCTGCTCTCACGTTCGCTCGTAAGTTCGAGAAGACCGAAACCGGTATCCGGATCGAGCGCCAGACGCAATCCGGATATGACGTGGTGGAGTGCGGCCTCCCGGCGTTGATCTCGGTCACGGCCGGTGTGGTCGAACCCCGGTACCCCACGTTCAAGGGGATCATGCAAGCCAAGCAGAAGCCAGTGGATCAGCTCACCGTGAGCGACCTCGGACTTGATGGCGACTCGGTCGGCGGATCAGGTTCAGGCCAAGACATAACAGAGGTGTCACCGGTGCCTTCGCGCCAAGCAGGCCAGGTGATCGAGGACGATGGTGAAGGTCACCTTCGCATCGTCGAATTGCTCGAACAGGCAAAGGTGGTCTGAATGGCAACTTGGGTATTCTCAGAAGAGGTCGATGGCGGACCGACCACCACGGCACTGGAGCTACTGACCAAGGCGCGCAGCCTCGACGGCGAAGTCGCGGCGATCTATCTCGGTGAAGGCAGCGACGAGACGTTCGCCGCTTTGGGTGACCACGGAGCAACGACGGTCTATCACATCGCGGCAACCGATACGCTCGCGGCAGCCGGTATCGCCGCTGCACTCGAGAGCCTCATCGCCGGCGGATCCCCCCGGATCATTCTGTTCGGCTTGGGCAACACGGATCGTGACGTCGTCGGTCGATTGAGCGCACGCCTGGATCGGCCCGTGCTCGCCAATGCTGTCGACATCTCGGCCAGTGGCCCCGTTGCGGTCACTTCAGAGATTCTCGGTGGTACCACGAAGGTCGTTACCGAGGTTCGAGCGGAAGCTCCCGCGCTGGTGATCGCACGTCCCAAGGCATTCCCCGCAGAACCCTCAGGCGGGGCTGCTCCCACGGTGATTCCAGTCGAACTGCCCGACCGCGGACACGCCGGCGAAGCTCGTATAACTTCTCGTCACGCAGAGTCGAGCGAAGGTCCCGACCTCGAGGCGGCGGCGATCGTCGTCTCAGGCGGACGTGGACTCGGCGGAGCCGACAAGTTCCCGATGATCGAAGAGTTGGCAACCTTGCTGGGTGGAGCCGTCGGGGCAACCCGGGCCGTAGTCGACTCGGGTTGGGTGCCGTACTCGATGCAGGTCGGTCAGACCGGCAAAACCGTCAAGCCAGGCGTTTACATCGCCTGTGGCATCAGCGGTGCGATGCAGCATCTCGTCGGCATGAAGGATTCAGGGACGATCATCGCCATCAACAAGGACCCGGAGGCACCAATCTTCGGCGTGGCCGACCTTGGAATCGTCGGCGACGTGCACAGCGTCGTTCCAGCGCTCATCGAGGCGTTGAAAACGAAGAGCTGACGAATCGGCACTCGTGTGCCCATCTCGATCAGGGTTTCGTGTGAGAGCTGCTCACGTACACGGGGTGATCGCTGAAGCGACGAATGGCCTCTCGTCTCCGGCGTTCCGTGCGATGTGGCGCAGGATCGGGTTCGGGCAACGAGACGGACAGCCACCAGGCCAAGGTCGAGGCTACGAGGCCGGCGACGAGCATGGCTCCGCTGCCGGTCACCACTCCGAAACCGACGGCACAGAGCCCGACGACGAGCAACGCCCATCCTGCAGCGAGGAGAACGGTGCGACTACGAGGGCTCACCCATCCGAATGTTTCTCTTGGCATGAGTACTTTCATCGGTTGACGCGGTGCGGCGGTTGAGCGTAACGCGACGTCGGAATTGATGCGGTAGGTTATCTCAATGGCTACGCGACCACACGTTCTTTCATTGGTTCTGGCAGGCGGCGAAGGCCGACGGCTCATGCCGCTCACCCTCGACCGTGCCAAGCCCGCGGTGCCCTTCGGCGGGATCTATCGACTCATCGACTTCGCGCTGTCGAATCTCGCCAACAGCGGCTATCGGAAGATCGCCGTCTTGACGCAATACAAGAGTCACAGTCTCGATCGCCACATATCGATGACGTGGCGCATGTCGAGACTTCTCGGAAACTGGGTCGCCCCTGTGCCGGCCCAGATGCGAAAAGGACCCCACTGGTTTTCGGGTTCTGCCGACGCGATCTATCAGAACCTCAACCTCATCCACGATGAGAAGCCCGACTACGTCATCGTGTTCGGATCCGACCACATCTATCGAATGGACCCATCGCAGATGGTTCAGGCCCACATCGATTCTGGTGCAGGTGTGACCGTTGCAGGCATTCGCGTACCCATCGATCAGGCAACCGCATTCGGCGTCATCGAAGCGGACGCCACCGGCCTGATCAAGGAGTTTCACGAGAAGCCCGAGCATCCCTCGCCGACTCACGACGACCCGACGAGCGCATTCGTGTCGATGGGCAACTACGTGTTCAGCGCCGACCTTCTCGAAGAGATCATCAGCGTCGACGCCGAGAATCCCGATTCTCGCAACGACATGGGTGGCGACATCATCCCGGGTCTCGTCGGTCGCGACGAGGCGTACGTCTACGACTTCCAGAGCAACGACATACCTGGGCAGCATGAGCGTGAGCGCGGGTATTGGCGCGACGTGGGGACGGTTGACGCCTACTACGACGCCAACATGGACATTCTGGAGGTAGACCCGATCTTCAGTCTCTACAACGACGAGTGGCCGATCTACACCAATCAGCCGCCGGTACCGCCCGCCAAGTTCATCTTCGACGAAGACGGCAGGCGCGGCATGGCGATCAATTCGATCGTTTCGGCCGGGACCATCATCTCTGGTTCAAGTGTTCACCGATCGGTGATCTCACCCAACGTACGGTTGCACTCGTACTCGAGTGTCGAGGACAGCGTCATCATGCACGGCGTGTCAGTTGGACGGAATGCGCAGATCAAGCGGGCGATCCTGGACAAGGATGTCGTCGTCGAGCCAGGAGCAAAGATCGGTTTCGACGCCGAGCACGACGCGGCCCGATTCACGGTCACCGACTCCGGAATCATCGTCGTTGCGAAGGGCGAGGTCGTGAAGGCCGACTGAGGCCTACGGACTCGGAAGATCCTCGGGACCGAACGAGTGCGGCAGAAGATCGGACAAGTCGTGCCGATGAGTTCGTCCGGCCTTGTCCGTGACAATGACCTTCTCGGTTCCGAATTCTCGCATCCGTTGGCGGCATTGGCCGCATGGGAAACAATTCTGGTCTCCGTCGAGGCATGCCACAGCAATCACGTCGATCTTGCGCACTCCCGAACTCACTGCAGACCCGATCGCAACGGCCTCGGCGCACAGCGTCGAGGGGAATGCGGCATTCTCCACGTTGGATCCCGTGAACAGCGAGCCATCTGCGGCCAGGACCACTGCTCCCACCCGGAACTTCGAATATGGAGCGTACGCCATGGCAGCGGCGGTCTTTGCCGCTTCGATCAACTCCTCGTCGCGCACGTCACTCTCCCAACAATGCGTCGACGAACTCTTTTGGCTCGAACCGGATGAGGTCGTTGACGCCTTCGCCGATGCCGATGAACTTCACTGGAATGTCGAGTTCGTTTTCGACGGCCACTGCAATTCCGCCCTTGGCGGTCCCGTCGAGCTTCGTCAACACCACTCCGGTCACGCCGACGGCGTCGGTGAAAGCTTTGGCCTGCCCAAGCGCGTTCTGACCGGTGGTTCCGTCAAGCACCAACAACACCTCATCGAGCTCTCCCGCCTCCCTACGCAGGACACGGGCGATCTTGGTCAGCTCTTCCATGAGATTCGCTTTCGTCTGGAGACGTCCAGCGGTGTCGACGATCACGACGTCGAGGCCATCGGTCTTGGCCAGCTCGTAGGCCTCAAACGCCACCGAAGCAGGATCAGCGCCGGAACGACCGGTCACGATCTTCACCCCAACTCGTTGCGCCCAGGTCTTGAGCTGCTCATCGGCGGCTGCACGAAACGTGTCTGCCGCGGCAAGCACCACCGACTTGCCCTCACCTTGGAGCATCCCCGCAAGCTTCGCGATCGAGGTCGTCTTGCCGGTGCCGTTCACCCCGACGACCAATATCGTCGATGGCGATCGACGTAGCGTCAGCTCACGCTCCTTGCCGGCGAAGAGTGCTTCCAGTTGGTCTTGAACGGCTCCCCTCGCTCCCTGGGGCGTCTCGGGTCGTGCCTGCCGGACGGCCTCCACCACCTGCTCCGAGGCCCGGACGCCAACATCGGCCGCGATGAGCGCGTCCTGTAGATCATCCCAGAGTTCCTGGTCGAAATGGTCGCGGGCGAAAAGTCCCGTGAGACGCTCGGCCAGGCCTCGTCTCGACTTCGAAAGCCGTTCGCGCAGTCCCGCTTCCGATACCTCGGGTTGGCGAGGCGTGACGACGCCGTCGAGCGTGCCGGCGTCCGACGGACGGCGGACAAGCCAAACGACGAGCACCAAGAGCAGTGCCACGACGACAACGATGGGGATGATGGTTCCGAGATTCATGATGGAGTCGGGAAGACCCTACACCCGAGCTTCGGCAAGGCGTTTGGCGATCACCTTGGACGACTCGCCTGGTTCCATGGTGACGCCGTAGAGCACGTCAGCGGCCTCCATGGTCTGTTGCTGGTGCGTGATGATGATGAGCTGCGCCGAGTGCCGCAACGTGTCAACGAGCCGCAGAAAGCGTCTGAGGTTGGCGTCGTCGAGGGCGGCTTCGACCTCGTCCAGCACGTAGAAAGGACTGGGACGCGAACGGAACACCGCGAAGAGGAAGGCGAGGGCGGCAAGTGACCTCTCCCCACCGGAGAGGAGACTGAGGCGCCCGACCTTCTTGCCCAGCGGCTGTGCCTCGATCTCGACACCGGAGGTCAAAGGATTCTCGGGATCGAGCAACGTGAGACGGCCCTTTCCGCCTGGGAACACCAATGAGAAGTTCTCCTCGAACAACGCGGAGATTTCGGCGAAGGCTTGATCGAACATGGTGGTCATCTCGTCGTTCAGTGCCGTGATGACTTTCTGCAGCTCAGCCCGAGATTCATTGAGATCACCAAGTTGAGACTCGAGCGTCTCGACCTGCTCGGCCAGTTCGCGGTACTCGGCCGCGGCCAACGGGTTGATCGGCCCCATCCGGCGGAGTTCCGCCTCGAGCTCGTTGGCCTTGTCTCGGGCCACTTCGCCTTCCGACAGCGGCGGCATCGGCGCCGCCATCGCTTCTTCTTCTGTGGCGTCGGCGTCACGTCTGAGGCCTTCGGCGACCGACTCGTCCCTGACCCGCAGCTCGGCCAACTCGATGGCGAGCACTGAAGCCCGTTCTCTGCCGTCGCTGATTTCTCGTTCGAGCGATCGTTGCACTTGGTACGCAGACTCGAGCTGTCCATCTGCGACACCCGCTTCGGCCCGCAGCGCTCTCTGTCGCTCGCGTAACGCGGCGATGTGCGTTCTGACCACGTCGAGTCCAGCCCTCGCCCGTTCTTCGACAGTGGTGAGGTGAGCCACGTAGTTCGGATGGACTGGATGCTGGTCGAGGTCTTCGAGCTCGATTCGAGCCTTCTCCAGCCGGTCTTCGAGCAGTCTCCGGCGTTCGGCGACGCTCGCAAGACCCGCCGCAGCGGCCTCACGCTCGCGGCGTGCCTCGTCTCGGCGTGCCGCGACCTCGTCTCTCCGTCGGTTGAGCGCATCCCACGCCGCCTGGCGTTCAGCTTCTTCACCTTCGAACTCGGCAACACGCTGCCGCAGCTCGATGAGGCGTTCTTGACGGGCGACAGCTGACTCTCCCAGCGCGGTGCCCCGCTCTTCGAGGCGCTCGACTTCTGCGGTGCCCTCACTCCTGGTTCGCTCGATGAGCGCAAGTGCCTCGGTGAAGCCGTCGAGTTTCGCTTCGAGTGTCTCGAGGGCTTCAAGGGCGGTACGTTCTGCGGTTCGTGCGGTGTCGAACTCGCGTTTGGCGACCACGTGGGTGCTCTCACCTCGTGCTGCGCTTCGTTCGGCGGCTTCGAACGCGTCTCTGGCCGCCTCGAGCGCTGCCTGGCCGGCACCGTTGGCGGAAGCCAAGATCAAACCGTCTGCAGTGATGAGATCTCCATCAACAGTGACGGCTCGTACGTTCTCGTTGGCCGCAACGAGGTCGATGCCTCGATCCCAGGAAGGCACGAGAACGACATCCCCGAGCAGTCGATCCGCAAGCAAGCGCTCATGATTCGACCCGAGTCGATCGACCAGAGCCACCATGCCGGTTTCCACAGCGACGGTTCTCGCCGGTCCGTCGCGCCACGGTCCTCGTCCATTGAGGATGGTCACTCCCCCGTGCCCGGCTGCTTTGAGCTCGGCCACGACATCCGACATGCCTTCCGAGGTCCGAGCGACGAACGCCTCGCTCCAGGAACCCAACGCGGCGTCCACTGCGCGAGCGACGTCCAACGGAACATCCAGCCGGGTCACCAGGAGGCCAATGATCGCTTCGGACGATGCGGCCGCTTCTCGTGCGACCGGATCACCGATGCCGGCCAACGCCGCCTCGATGGCTTCTACCCTGGCTGATGCTCGTGCAAGGTCGAGACGCGCATCGTTGCGGGCGGCCTCAGCTACCTCCCACTGCTGTTGAGCTTTCTCTCGCGACGTGCGGCTGGCGTCATAGTTGCGTTGCGCGGCGCCTACAGCTGCGTCCAGATCCTCGATCTGTGACTGGAGGCGCAACGCTTCGTTCTGCTCCTCACGAAGGCGCTCACTGACGAGGTCCAGTCGTTTCGTGACTGCGGCCAGCTCTCGATCGTCTCGTGCAGACGCAACCTCGAGCGATCTGAGGTCGCCGCGCATCGTGGCGGCGACACTTTCTGCCGGCAACTGCACTTGCTCGCTGAGCGTGCGTTCCTCTTCCTCGAGTGCGCTGAGCGCGGTTTCCCGTCGCTCAGCGATACCAACGGCTGTCTGCTCTTCGACCCGGGCCGCGGCGATCTCTCGCTCGACGTCGGCGCACTCTTGCTCGAGATCGGACTTGCGCTCTCCGGCACCTCGGAGGCGACTCTCAGCTGCCATGCGGCGCTCTCGGGCGACCATCGCCACTCGTTGCAGCCGCTCTGCAGACGTCTCGAGATCCGCCGCGGCGACCGTGTCGCGTTGCAGGGCCTTGCCCGCCCGCCCGGCCGAATTCCGAAGATCTTCGAGTTCGGCGGTGAGTCGATTTCGCTCCGTCTCGGCTTCGACGAGTCGAGCCTGAATCGCTGCTTGTTCCTTGGCGGCCGCGGTCGCACGTGATCGAAGAGACTCGAGTTCTCGACCACCGAGCCA
>JABDJC010000246.1 GCA_013003395.1 Acidimicrobiia bacterium | reverse complement strand
CAGCGATCGCTCTAGCCGCAAGCGTGGTCGGGACATTGGGATTCGTGGTCGCCAATCAAACCTGGACCCTGGCGGCGACCAGGGGGTTGGCCGGTGTCGGCCTCGGCTTGTACGGCGTCGCCGGCCGCAAGGCGATCATCGGCCTCGACACAGACGGCGCCGGTGCCAAACTCGGTTCATTTCTGTCGACAGGTGTTGCGGGGTTTCTGGTCGGTCCGCCAGTTGGTGCGCTGCTGGGCCGGTTCTCCTTCGAAATGCCGTTCCTGGTGGTAGGGGTCGCAATTGCGCTGGTCGGAGTGCCGACCCTGCGAGTCATCTCTCGCTCGGAGGTAGCCACCGCTCCCGTCGACTATGGAGACATCGGCGAGCTGATCCGACGACCACGGGTCCAAGCTGCACTTTTGTCCCAAGTTGCCCTGTTCGGGTTCATCGGCGTGTTCGATTCCACCGTCGATCGCTACTTCACCGACCTTGGTGCCTCGACCGCCGCCACGGCCACTGCGCTGTTTGTGATCGGATTCCCCTTGCTGGTGCTGCCATCGATTGCCGGTTCTCTGGCCGAGCGAATCGGTGGAGTGAGAGTCTTGTTCCCTGCCTTCGCCGCCATCGTTCCGGCAATCCTTCTGTTCGGATGGCTCGAGTCGGTGCCACTTCTGGCGCTGGCCGGCGTAGTCGAGACGACGGGGGAGTCGTTTGCCTTCCTCGCCGTCGCGATGATTGTCTTCGAGGTGACCGGCGCTTCACGCGTGGCCGTTGGACACGCGCTGTTGGAAGCGGCGGGACTGCTCAGCGCAACAGTGACCGCCGGCTTGGGCCCGTTCGTTTACGGACTGGCCGGACCTGGAGTCCTGTTCACGGGATTTGCCGCAACAAGCGCCGCTCTGATTGGTCTCGCCTGGCTGCGTCTCCGGGTAGCGCCGCCTCTCGAAGCCGTCGTCTCCTGAACGTGCGCTTCCTCGTCGTACCAACATCGGTTGTCCGAGAGCGCTCAAGGCGAAAGAAGACAGACTCCGGGAGTTTGGTAGCGTTCCCTGATGAACAACTCATTTCGATCACTCGTTGTTGCGACTGTCGTGTCCATGTTCGCCCTCGCAGCATGCGGTTCGTCGTGCGAGCCAACCGACGTGCCGCTTCAAGTCTCTCAGGATGGTCAGACGCTCGTCGCCACTTTTGCGGAGGACGTCTTCGGCGGAGACGCCGGCAGCACGGGTGAAGGATTGGTCGTCACGCTCCGCACCGACGATGAAGAAGTTGGTCGATGGAACGCCACGGCCGACGAGCAGGCGCAGGGACTCGTCGAGGGTGCGACGGTCGTAGACAACCGGACCGTTGAGATTCAACTGAATGGCGACGTCCCGAGCGGCGTGACGTTGCGGATCCGTCCCGACAGTCAGGGTCCCTGTGACGGTCCTGCAGGTTCGATCGACCTGACAACCTGATGCTTCCCGCTCGCGGAGCTTGGGTGCAAGCGAGCCTCTGTGGGTGCCGCTTCGAATGAGCGGGATGGCGAGCTCGACGTTCGACCTACCTGAACAGATCGATACGCCGACGGTGGTTGTCGACATCGACATCCTCGAACGCAACATCATCACCTGGGCGCGCCGCATGGACGCACGTTCCGTCGGTCTGCGCCCGCACACCAAGACGAGCAAGTGCGTGCAGATCGTTCAACGGCAGGTCAACGCCGGCGTCGTCGGCTTGACGGTTGCAACTCTCGGTGAGGCGGAATCGCTTGCCGCCGCCGGGTTCGACGAGCTGTTCCAGGCGTATCCGCTTTGGGTGGGCCATTCCGGGCGAGCCGACAGGCTGCGAGCGCTGCACGAACGTGTCGATTTCATGGTCGGTGTCGAGTCCGTCGAAGCGGCCGGAATGCTTGGCGCTGCCACTCGCGGCAGCGATCGCAGGTTGGCGGTCTTGATCGAGGTGAACTCGGGTCTCGATCGCTCAGGAGTCGAGCCTGAGGAATCGGTGCGAATCGCCAGAGCAGCCAGCGACGCGGGACTCGAGGTCCGAGGGGCCTTCACGTTCGGCGGTCACGCCTATGCCGATCCACGAGCGGCGCCGGCGGCAGGAGACGACGAGGTGATCGCCTTGTCGAAAGCCGCCGCTCTCCTCAGCGACGCCGGATTCGAGCCCAAGATCCTCAGTGCAGGCTCGACCCCGACGGCGTTTCATTCGGCTCGACCTCCGGTCACCGAAGAGCGCCCCGGCACCTACGTCTTCAATGATGCGCAACAACTCGCCCTGGGAGTTGCCGACCTTGCAGACGTTGCGTTGGTGGTCGCTGCGACGGTCGTGGCGAGCCACCCCGATGGGCGGTTTGTGTTGGATGCAGGCTCGAAAGCGATTGCGGCCGACAAGCCGCCGTGGGTGAACGGACATGGTCTGCTCCCGGCATATCCCGAAGCGGAGCTTCGGTCGCTGTCAGAACATCATTGCGTCTGCTGGACGACTGGACGACGACCGGCCATTGGCGAGGTCGTTGCCGTGATACCGAACCATGCGTGCGTGGTGGTGAACCTGGTGGACAGCATCACCGTCGTGAGCCGAGGCCAGATGGTTGATCGGTGGCCAATAGTGAGCCGCGGCCGCAATTCCTGACGTCGGGATGTCACGTTCTACGTGGACTTGTTGAACGCGTGTTTGTTCAGCCGGGCAAGCATCTTTGGCATCGGCATGTCAGGGGTTCTCCACGTCGGAGTCAGAAGAGACCTCGATCACGATCTTGCCCCGGGTATGTCCCTCGCCCTGATATGCCAGAGCCTGCGCAGCCTCATTCAGCGGGTAGGTGCGGTCGATGACCGGGATGACGGCACCTGATTGGAGCCAGTCTGTCAGAACCTTCATGTCGTCTGGGGTTTGGTTCGCCAGCATCGACGTCATCTTCTGCTTGGCGAAGCGTGACCGGAGCGCCATCCAGGCCATGCGACTGAGGAGCGATCGCATCTTCTTCGATCCCCCGACAGCGACATAACGGCCAGTTGGCGTCATGACCCGGCGATACGCCGACAGCGGGCGATTTCCGATGGCATCGAGGATGAGGTCGTATCTCTCCTCAGCCTCAACGAAGTCGTCACTGGTGTAGTCGATGACGTGGTCGGCGCCGATGGATCGGACCATGTCGGCGTTGCGAGTACTGCACACTGCAGTGACCTTGGCGCCAAGGGTCTTGGCGATCTGTACCGCAAAGGTGCCGACACCGCCCGATGCTCCGATGATGAGGACGTGTTGCCCCTTCTCGAGCTGGCCCTTGTCGCGAAGTCCCTGTAGAGCGGTGATCGCCGCGATCGGTAC
>JABDJC010000244.1 GCA_013003395.1 Acidimicrobiia bacterium | reverse complement strand
CACTCGAGGTGACAGGCGCCGTCGAGCGTGTTGACGGTGGTCAAGCCTTTCGTGTCGGGCCGGCAATGCGCCAGATCGCGGGCTCCGTGACCGCTCCGAACCTCGAGAGTTTGAGCCGACCCCACCTAGTGCATCTCGTCCGAGAGGTCGGTGAGGCGGCCGGCTTCAGTGTGCGACAAGGATTCGACGCGCTGTACATCCTCCAGGTCGATGCCGATCAGGATGTGCAGGTCAGGGATTGGACTGGAGCGGCGCTGTCGATGCACCTCGTATCGGCTGGGATCGCGATGCTTTCGACCCTTCCCGAAGACGAAGTCGAGGAGTTCCTGGATCTTCCATTGGACGCCCCAACTGCGAAGTCCGTGACCGACCCTGGTCAGATCCGGCAGCGCTTGGCCGAAGCACGTCGCGACCGCGTCGCATGGACCAGAGACGAGCTGGTGGACGGGCTCACGTCGGTCGCTTGTGCGGTCAAGGCTGAGAGCGGTGAACTCATCGGAGCGGTCCACATGCATGGTCCATCGTTCCGGTTCCCGCGGGCGCGAGAGTCCCAGACCATTGTCGAGGCGCTCCAGAAGACCGCCTTGGGGATCGCCGCGAGCGTCGCTCAGGCCGGTTGACGGACCTCGACCGTTCCGAATCGACTCGCCGCGCTCCCGATGATCAATGTCGCCAGAATGACCGCCGCTCCAAACCCAATGCGTAGGTCGGTGATCTCGCTGATCCAGCCGATCAACACCGGTCCCAAGATGAACCCAACGCGACCACCAACCGACATGAGCGCAAGCCCTGTGCCCGCCGAAGTGTCGCCCGCGGATGCGGCCGTGTTGTAGAGGATCGGAAACAACGCAGCCATACCGAAGCCGAGGGCGACGAATCCGACGAGTGCTACCACTGCGTTCGGTGTCGCCACGATGGCGACAGTTCCAACGAGCGCAGTGCCCGAGGACAGCAGAGCCATCCGTCCTGCACCGACCACCTCGATGACGCGGTCCGTGCCCAATCGTCCCAGGAGCATTGCTCCGGAGAAGCCGACGAAGGCCAGCCCGATTGCCCCGGCGCCCAAGCCGTAGATTTCGGCGGATATCACGGCACTCCAGTCGCCGGCCGACCCCTCGCCTACGCCGACGGCTACCGCCAACCCAGCAAGCACCAGCGCCCGCCGACTCACGGAGCGTTTCGCCCCAACCCGGCCGACCGGCTCGATCGGCTCGAGATGGCGGAGCGACCACAGCGTTGTCGTGACCGTCAACACCGCAACCACGCCGAGGTGTGCTCCAAGAGGAATCGCCAGTTGCGACGCAACGGAACCCGCGGCGGCGCCGATGAGTGTCCCGAGGCTCCACATTGCGTGGAAACGCCCCATGAGCCACCGTCCATGACGGGACTGCGCCTCTGCGGCCTGGGCGTTCATGCCGAGATCGGCAATCGCATCGACGGTTCCGACCACGAGAAGCACCCCAGCAATGGTGAACGCGTTGGGTGCCAGCGCGATGAACGCCATCGATACGCCTATTGCCACAGTGCCTTGACCGGCCGCGGCCCGGCTTCCCAGGAGATCGATGATCGGTCCACTCAACGCTGACCCCAGGAAGCCGCCGGCGCCGTAGGCGGCCAAGACCAGGCCGAGAGTTGCGATGGACAAGTCGAGATCGCGCTGTATCTCGGGAATTCTCGGCACCCAGTTGGCCCAAGCGAATCCGTTGATCGTGAAGAGCACTCCGACGGCCGCAAGCCAGGTTCGTGGCTGTGCGGTGCCTCGGGTCATTCGTTGTTGCTGTCGTCGACCGGCTGGCGACGAGGGCGGCGGGCCACGAGTACCGAACGGACGGCGACGCCGACGAATGGGATCTGATCGACAGTGGCGACGCGCCGCTCGCGTATGAAGATCCGTGCCATCACGAAGACGGCAAGCATCAGATGAATCAGGCCAACCACCCAGAACAAGCCCCTTGGGCCGAACGTGTCGATGGCGAACGAGCCGACGACGGGTCCAGCAATTGCGCCGACACCACTGACAAACACGAACGCCGCGCTCGCCGCGGCAGCTTGTCCGTAGGGGAGAAGGTCGTTCACGTGGCTGAGCGAAAGCGAATACAGAGGAAAGCTGAGTCCACCGAGAATGAAAACCGCCGCGTATATCTGCCATCCATCAACCGGCATCTCGGCGGTGAAGAACGCGGCCACCGCCGCAAGAGTTGTCACCACGACCATCCAGCGACGTCGGGGAACGAGATCAGATATGTGGCCGATCGGCCACTGGAACGCGACCGACCCGAGCAGCATCGCGGCCATGAAGATTCCGAGGCGAGCCGGGGTGAGACCAACTCGCACCGCGTAGACGGCGCCCATGCCGAACAACGCGCCGGCCGCCATTCCAGCAACGAGGCCACCCATCAGTCCGGCGGGCGCCTCTTTCCAGATGGCTCTGAGCGACATTCGGGGCGCCAGGTCGAACGAAGGGGCGGTTCCGATCGAAAGGGTCACGGGAAGCACGGCGAAGGAGACCAACACCGACGACAGGACGAAGAGTCTGACGCCAAGAGGATCCGCGAGGCCGAGAAGCAGCTGAGCAGCCGCCAAGCCCACCATCAAGGTCACCATGTACATCGAAAGCAGGCGACCTCTCGTCTCGTTCGTGCCGAGATCGTTCAGCCAACTCTCTGCAACGACGTAGAGGCCGGCCAGGCAGAAGCCCGTGACGAGGCGGAGAAGCGACCAGAACCACGGGACGACAGCGATCGAGTGGAGCAGCGCAACGGTTGAAGCGAGGGATGCCAATGCGGCAAACACCCGGATATGGCCGACGCGGCCCAGGTAGATCGCCGAGAGTTGGGAGCCTGCCAAGAATCCCACGTAGTAGCTCGCCATGATGATGCCGGTGGTGGCCGTGGCGAATCCTTCGAACTCGGCACGCACACCGAGAAGAGTGCCAAGGAGTCCGTTGCCGAGCATGAGCAACCCGAGCGCGCTGAACAATCCCCACGATTGGGCAATGGTGCGGCCGGTATTCGGCTTGATGAGTGTCATGACTTGACCACGGGTCTGACGGCGGCGCCGACGCCTTCGGGCCGCTCGACATCGGCGTGCGCTTCGGCGAACGGAAGCAGCGAGGACAAGAGGTCGTCTGACATCGACGCCACTCGGACCGAATCGCGGTTGACGTGAAGCATCAGCACCTCCTGGGTCGCTGCCAGATAGCGCTCTTCACCATGGAGCATGCTGTGGAACAGATGGACACGTCGTGCGTCGATGCCGAGGACAAGTGTCTCGAAAACGATTGGGTCGTTCAGCTCCAGCTGCTGGAGGAACCGGATGTGCGTCTCGACGGTGTAGAAGGCGCCTCGGTGGGTCTTCCGGTAATCGGCGTCGAAGCCCTGGTCGAGCAAGAACGCGTCACTTGCGTCGGCGAAGGCCACTCCATAGAAGCCCTCGGTCATATGGTCGTTGTAGTCGATCCACGCAGGCAGGACGACAGCAGAATGGGTGTGCAAGGGATACATCGAAAACCGACTCCAACAGGAACGGGGTCTGCCTTCGGCAGTCCTGAGGATGGATTTCAGCACACATTTGAGCACTGTGGGTCGTTATCGGCCTGCGATGACTTGGGTACCCTTTGGAAATGTGCAGATCTATCCGACCCTTGAACAACTTCGAGCCAGTCGCGACAAGCGAGGAGATCACGGCTGCTGCCCTGCAGTTCGTGCGCAAGGTGGGTGGCTCGCCCAAACCATCGAAGGCGAACGCCGCAGCTTATGACAGGGCCGTCGAGGCGATCGCGACTGCGACGCGAGACCTCATCGATGAGCTCGTGACCAGTGCACCTCCGAAGAACCGCGAGGTCGAAGCGGCCAAAGCTCGCGAGCGCGCCAAATTGCGGACCCGCTGACTAATCGTCGGCTGCACCGTGCCGACATACGGAACGGTCCCGTATCGCGAGACGGAGTAGAGTCGTTTCGGCTGTGCCCCGTCGAACATTGGAGAGCTTTCTGATGGTGCCAAGCGACCTCGAAATCGCGCGAGCAGCGGAGATCCACCCCATCGGTGAAATCGCTGCGCAGTACGGAATACAAGACGATGAACTGATCGCTTTCGGCAAGACGAAAGCCAAAGTGCATCTCGACATCCTCAAGCGGGTGGGGGCGAATCCCCAAGGCAAGTACGTCGACGTCACTGCCATAACCCCGACACCGCTCGGCGAAGGCAAGACCACCACAACGATCGGACTCGTCCAGGGGCTTGGCTCCATCGGCAAGAAATCGATCGCGGCTATCAGGCAGCCGTCGATGGGTCCTACGTTCGGCATCAAGGGTGGCGCTGCCGGCGGCGGCTACAGCCAGGTGGTTCCGATGGACGAATTCAACCTGCACCTCACGGGCGATATTCATGCGATTTCCGCTGCTCACAATCTGGTGTCTGCGGCGATCGACGCTCGATGGTTCCACGAAGGTCGCATGACTGATGAACGCCTTGACGAAATCGGTTTGAAGCGGATCGGCATCGACCCGAATCGGATCGCGTGGCGCCGAGTGGTCGACATCAACGATCGTGCCTTGCGGAACATCATCGTTGGTCTCGGCGGAGCCCTGGAGGGGCGGCCGCGCGAAACCGGTTATGACATAACTGTCGCCAGCGAGCTGATGGCGATCCTCGCTCTCACGGACGGGAACGACTACGCATCTGCGCTGCGCAACCTCCGCGAACGGTGTTCTCGTGTGGTGATCGGTCAATCCAAATCCGGAGCGCCCATCACGCTCGAAGACCTCGGAGTTGCCGGCGCCGTGGCTGTACTCATGCGCGAGACCTTGCACCCGACGATCATGCAGACTCTCGAAGGTCAGCTGGCGTTCGTGCATGCGGGCCCCTTCGCCAACATCGCACACGGAAACTCGTCGATCCTTGCCGATCGCGTTGCTCTGCAACTCGGCGAGTACGTCGTCACCGAGTCTGGTTTTGGGGCAGACATGGGGATGGAGAAGTTCTTCGACATCAAGTGCCGCGTTTCGGATCTCAAGCCGGACTGTGTGGTGCTGGTCGCAACCGTCCGCGCCCTCAAGACCCACGGTGGTGGGCCCAAGGTGGTCGCAGGGCGTGCCTTGGACCGGGCGTATACCGAAGAGAACCTTCCGTTGCTGCGAGCTGGCCTGACGAATCTCAACGCACACATCGCCAACGCCAAGCGCTATGGCGTCCCGGTGGTTGTCGCGGTCAACGCCTTCCCGACCGACACCGAGCACGAAATCGATCTGATCCGTGAGGCAGCCATGGAAGCGGGAGCGCTCGATGCGGTCCTGACGCGTCACTGGTCGGACGGCGGCGAAGGCGCCACCAGGCTCGCGGAAGCTGTGGTGAAGGCGTGCGACGAGCCTTCGCACTTCAAGTTCTTGTACCCCCTGGAACAGTCGATCAAGCAGAAGATCGAGACCATCGCAACGAAGATCTATGCGGCAGGGAGTGTGACCTACTCGCCAACAGCGGAGAAGCAGATCTCCGAGTTCGAAGCCGCAGGGTACGGATACCTGCCGATCAACATGGCGAAGACCCATCTGTCGATCAGCCACGACCCTCAGCTCAAGGGGGCGCCGTCCGGATACGAGCTCCCAGTCCGTGAGGTCAGGGCGTCGATCGGGGCCGGCTTCATCTATCCGTTGCTCGGCGAGATGCGCACGATGCCTGGCCTCGGCGCACGCCCAGCCTTCATGGACGTCGACATCGACGACAAGGGAGAAGTCGTTGGGCTCTTCTGAGGTGCCTCCGTCGGCCACAACTCGCCCAGGGTTGTTCGTCGGAAGTCCTTCCCGAGCGTCGAATGTTCCCGTGGAAGTAATGTCGAATGCATCGGGCACCACCAGTTGGTGGGATACGACAGACAGCATCTGGTTTGAATCGACCGTCGAGCCGGCGTAGCTCGCCTGGTGTCGACGAGTCCGACGGAGGGAGGTGAGGAAGTGCCAAAAGCATCAAGGCGGCGACCACGGCTGACAACACCGATGGTTCGCAACGGCGACACGCTGGAGCCGGCATCGTGGGAGACCGCGATACGCCGGGCGGCGGACGGGTTCCGTGCAGTTCGTGACGAGCACGGAGGCGAGGCATTCGGGTTGTTCAGCTGCTCCAAGGCAACGAACGAGACGAACTACGTAGCCCAGAAGTTCGCCCGTGTCGTCATGGGGTCGAACAACATCGACAGTTGTAACCGCACCTGACACGCACCAAGTGTCGCCGGTCTGGCGCAGGTATTTGGAGCGGGTGGCGGAACAAGTTCATACGAGGAGATCGAAACCACTGACCTCATCATCATGTGGGGCTCAAACGCGCGCTCGGCTCACCCGATCTTCTTCCATCACATTCTCAAGGGCATTCACAACGGCGCGCGCATGTACTGCGTGGACCCCCGGCGCAGTGATTCAGCGCAATGGGCGGACGTGTGGCTCGGTATCGACGTGGGGACGGACATCGCCCTGGCGAACGCCGTGGCCAAGGTCATCGTCGACGAAGGCCTGCATCGACTGGACTTCATCGAGAAGTCGACGACCGGGTTCGACGACTTCGTCGAGTCGATCCAGTCGTACACGCTCGAATACGCCGAGCAAACCACAGGTGTGCCCGGCGACGTGATTCGTGAGATGGCCATCGCGTATGCAACTGCCGAGTCGGCGCAGATCTGCTGGACGCTCGGGATCACAGAGCACCACAACGCCACCGACAACGTGCTTGCCCTCATCAACCTCTCCCTGCTCACCGGCCACGTTGGTCGATATGGGTCTGGCCTGGTTCCGGTGCGAGGTCAGAACAACGTCCAGGGTGGCGGCGACATGGGCGCGCTGCCGAACAAGCTCCCCGGTTTCCAGGACGTCGAGGACCACGAGGCTCGGGGCAAGTTCGAAGCGCAGTGGGGTCACCCGATTCCAGCCAAGGCCGGCAACCACCTCACGTTGATGTTCGAGGCGATGGAACATGGCGACATGAAAGCGCTCTACGTCATCGGCGAAAACCCGGCGCAATCAGAAGCCGATGTCGGCAAGGCGCGTCGGATAATGCGAGGTCTAGATTTCCTGGTCGTGCAGGACATCTTTCTGACCCGGACTGCCGAGATGGCGGACGTGGTGTTCCCTGCAGCTGCCGACTGGTGTGAGGCAGACGGAACCGTGACTTCGAGCGAGCGGCGAGTGCAACGGGTCCGCAAGGCTCTGGAGCCACCTGGCGACGCGAAGACCGACGTCGAGATCGTCTCGATGCTGGCGGCGGAGCTCGGTTACAGCTGGGGGCTGCCCAAAGCAGAAGAATTGTGGGACGAGTTGCGCAGCCTGTCCCCGATGCACGCTGGCATGTCCTACCAACGGCTCGAAGACCTCGGGGGGCTGCAATGGCCTTGCTACGACGAAGAGCATCCAGGAGAGCTGTTCCTCCATGGTCGTCTTTGGGAGGATCCACCTCGTGGGCGCCTCGCGCCCTTCAGTCCGATCGTGCATGCGCCACCGGTGGATCAGCTCAGTGACGAGTTTCCCTACCGAATGACCACCGGACGCCACCTCGATTCGTACAACACGGGGGTACAGAGCGGTGGCTACGACTCACCGCTGCGTGCAGGCGGAACGATCGACGTCTCGCCAGAGGATGCCGCTTCGCTCGAAATTGCCGAAGGCGAGTTGGTCACGGTATCGTCACGGCGTGGCTCTCTCGAAGCGCCTCTTCGGATCGACGAAGCGCTACGGCCCGGACTCGTCTTCATGACGTTGCACTTCCCTGACGAGGCCGATGTCAATCAGTTGACGATCGAAGCATGGGATCCCCAGTCGGGTACCGCAGAGTTCAAGGCAACGGCCGTTCGCTTGGAAAAGGCCGCTCTCTAGATGGATCTCAAGTTCCACGATGTCGAACCAACTCCCGCCGAACGCACCGCGGTCGACGACGCGGTCGGAGCTCCAGACAGCACGTGGGAAGGCGCTGAGGAGCGCAGCGCTGACGATCTGCGGATCGCTCGCGGAGGTCACGCAGCCAGAGCTCAGCGCCACCTGCTGCTACCAGCGCTGGCTGCAGTCCAATCGGAGATCGGCTGGATCTCTCCGGGTGCACTCGACTACATATGTCGCCGACTTCAGGTCCCGCCGGCCGACGCGTACGGCGTGGCCACGTTCTACGCCCTGCTCTCGGTCGAGGAACGCCCAGGCTGTGTCGCTCACGTTTGTGACGACATCGCGTGTCGGGATTCTGGCGGTACGGCCATCCTCGAAGCGTTCGCAGACCGTGACGACGTGGTTCCGAGCCCGTGTCTCGGTCAATGCGATCGTGCGCCTGCGGCTTTCATCCAACGAGCCGGGTCGCCCGACCTGACGCTGGCCCCAACCGCCGTATCTGAAATCACGGCCGCCCTCGAAGGCGCGGTACCCGAGGCCGAGCTGCCAAACCCCACTCCTCAGTCAGACCGTTCGGGAATGAGAGTGCTGGAACGAGTCGGCGTCGTTGATCCATCGAGCCTGGAGGCGTTCCAGGCATCAGGTGGATTCTCGGCCCTCGAGAAGTCCGTCGAGATGGGAGCCGCAGCGGTGATCGCGGAGGTGAAGGCCTCCAACCTCAGGGGACGCGGTGGCGCAGCCTTTCCCACCGGCGTGAAGTGGGAAGGCGCTGCGCGAGAGGATGGTCCGCGTTATCTGATCTGTAACGCCGACGAGTCCGAGCCGGGAACCTTCAAGGACCGCGTTCTCATGGAAGGTGACCCGTTCGGGTTGATCGAGTCCATGGTGATCGCCGGGCTCGCCATCGGTGCCGAGCATGGCTACATCTACGTTCGCGGCGAGTACCCCGTAGCTACCAGTCGCCTCCGCAGCGCGATCGATCAATGCGAAGCGGCTGGATGGCTCGGCAACGATGTCAACGGAACGGGGAGACGCTTCTCTGTCGAGATCAGGCGCGGCCAGGGCGCGTACATCTGCGGTGAAGAGACTGCGTTGTTCAACTCCATCGAGGGCTACCGCGGGGAACCTCGGCAGAAGCCGCCGTTTCCGACACAGAGTGGATTGTTCGGCAAGCCGACCGTGGTCAACAACGTCGAGACGTTGCTGAACATCCCCGGCATCGTCCTGGGCGGTGGCGAGGCGTTCGCTGAGATCGGCACCAAGGATTCGACCGGGACTCGATTGTTCTGCCTCTCGGGCTCTGTCGCCGTGCCAGGCGTCTACGAGGTTCCGTTCGGCACCACGCTTCGGGCACTGCTGGACATGGCCGGCGGCGCGATCAGTGACATCAAGGCGATACTGCTCGGCGGCGCCGCAGGTTCCTTTGTCGGACCAGATGCCCTGGACCTTGCGCTGACCTTCGAAGACACTCGATCGGCTGGTGTATCGCTCGGCTCGGGCGTGGTCATGGTGTTCAACGAGACGACGAGCTTCGTCGGAACCACGAGACGCATCGCTGAGTTCTTCCGCGACGAGTCTTGCGGTCAATGTGTCCCGTGTCGGGTTGGCACGGTCCGGCAAGAGGAGCTGCTGGCACGGCATTTGAACGGGGCTGACCTGGATCGCAGCCTGCTGGACGACATCGCTGCCGTCATGGCGGACGCTTCGATCTGTGGACTTGGACACACCGCGGCCACTGCTGTCCGATCCGCTGTCGATCTTGGTCTGTTGGAGGCAACGTGAGTGACGTGACCATCACCGTCGACGGTCGAAGCGTCGCTGTGAGTGACGATGCGACGATTCTCGACGCATGCCGTGATCTCGGACAAGACCAACCGACCCTCTGTTATCTGGAAAACCTGACTCCTGTCAACGCGTGTCGCGTATGTGTCGTCGAGGTCGAAGGGTCCCGGACGCTGGTTCCCTCCTGCAGCCGCTCGGCCGAGGAGGGGATGGTCGTGAAGACGGACAGTCCCCGAGTGCGACTCAGTCGCAAGATGGTGCTGGAGTTTCTCGCTTCATCAGTCGACCTGTCCCAGAGCACTGAAGAGGTGCATTCGTGGCTCGACCAGTACGAGGTCGACGTGGCCCGGTACGGTCCCCAGGTGACGGGAGCCGCCCCGCGGGACGGGCGACATGCCGGTCATCATGCGATCCCGACCGGACTGACGGCTGAGACAGTTGACCAGCCGGTCAAGGTCGACAACGAGCTGTACATCAGGGACTACGCGAAATGCATCCTCTGCTACAAGTGTGTCGAGGCTTGCGGTGAAGATGCGCAGAACACTTTTGCGATCGCCGTGGCCGGTCGCGGGTTCGACGCTCGGATCAGTACCGAGTTCGACGTAGCGCTCCCGGGTTCGGCATGCGTCTACTGCGGGAATTGCATTGGGGTCTGTCCGACTGGCGCGCTCCAATTCAGGAGTGAGTACGAACTCAGACAAGAAGGCTTGTGGGAAGAAGACGAGCAAACCGTCACTCGCACGGTTTGCTCCTACTGCGGTGTCGGCTGCAACTTGGAACTACACGTGCAAGACAATCGCATCGTGAAAGTGACTTCGCCGATGGATCACAGCGTCACGAACGGGCACCTCTGCATCAAGGGACGATTCGGATACGACTACGTGCAGGAACTGGGCGACGATCTGGCGTCTACGCCGATCGACATCGTTTTGAAACGGGCGCGATCCGGCTAGTTGGTTCCCTTGTGGTCCCAGCTGAGACCCATGGGTACACGGTTGTTGCTCCGGGTGGCCTGGTCGGATACTTGGTAGTTCATGCAGAGTTCTTCGGCCCCCGGGACGGATTACTTTCGGATGGTTGCGTACGGTCACAAAGTGACTAGCCCCTGAGATGACCCGTTGTACCGCTTCGAAGGCTGGGAAGCGACAGAACCCGGAGTCGACTTCAGGCTCCAGGTCACAACCGGAGTTCGAACAACTCGGTCGACCACGCCTTGCCGTTCTTGTAGCCGACCTCGTCCAGGACGCCCACGGACCGATATCCGAGCTGGAGATGTAGGTCGACGGACGCGTCGTTGGGTAGAGCGATCATCGCATACGCACGGTGGATCGGTTCGGTTGCAAGCACGGCGAGTAGCGCGATGAGGAGGTGTCTCCCCAGCCCAACGCCGAGGGCGTTCTTGCCGACGACAACCGTTGTCTCCACGGAGCGGCGATAGCCCGACTTGTTTCGAAACGGACCGCTGTACGACGTCCCTGCGATGGAGCCGTCTTGCGCAGTGGCAACGAGGCAGCGGTACGGACCGGTGTCCGAGTAATTCGAGAACCACTCCTCTCGTTCCGCAACCGTCCACGGTTCGTCATCGAACGAGACGTGACTGGCCACGATCCACTGGTTGTAGATCTCCGTGATCCCCGGAACGTCGCTGGCCGTCGCCGGCCGGATTTCAAACTCCATGTGCCAGATCGTAGAACGTGCCGAGGGCTTGTTCGTGGGAGACTGCCCAGGTGGCACGCGACACGGTGAAGATCGACATAGCCGGCGAGACGCTGGAGGTCTCGAGCCCCGGCAAAGTGATGTTTCCTGCCCGCGGCTGGACAAAACTCGAGGTCATCCAGCATTTCGTCACCTGTGCCGACGGTGCGCTCGCTGGAGTTTTCGGTCGCCCGACACTGTTGAAGAGGTGGCCACGCGGCGTCGGACAGCCGCCGTTCTTCCAGAAGCGTGCTCCCAAGTCTGCAGGTGAGCGGGTCACGGTGAGCTTTCCATCGGGCCGGACCGCCGAGTACTTCGTGCCACGCACACCATACGACGTGGCATGGATGGCGCAGCTGAACTGTGTCGACTTGAACCCGTGGCCGACGCGGGTCGAGCATCTCGAGAACAGCGACGAACTGCGGATCGATCTCGATCCCACGCCTGAGGCGAGCTGGGACGACGTCAGGCAGACTGCGCTGTTGGTCGGGGAGGTTCTGAGCGAGCACGGATACCGAGGTTTCCCGAAGACGTCGGGGTCGAAGGGGATGCACATATACGTTCGGATCGAGCCGCGCTACGACTTCCTGGACGTGAGACGTGCCGCTCTGGCGCTCGGGAGAGAGGTCGAGCGCCGTCGGCCCGAGTTGGTCACGACCGCTTGGTGGAAGGCCGACCGCCATGGCGTGTTCGTCGACTACAACCAGAACAGCCGCGATCACACTGTCGCCTCGGCCTACTCGGTACGTCCCACTGGGTGGGTGTCCGCGCCGGTCGAATGGTCCGAGATCCTCGACGTCGAACTGAACGACTTTCCGATGGATCGATTCGCCGAACGCTACGGCAAGGTCGGCGATCTCATGGAGGCAATCGACGAGTTGCACTTCCCTCTCGAGCCGCTGCTCGAACTCGCGGAACGCGACGCCGCAGGCGAACTAGCGGGCGATCCGTGGCCGACGAATTTCGGGAAGCCCAGGGGGCGACGCAGCTGGTGGCCTGTGGCCGAAGGAGGCGACGACTGATGGCTTTCGCGATACTTGGATGATGGAGTCACCAGAAACCTCGAGATGGACTTGGCGATCGC
>JABDJC010000227.1 GCA_013003395.1 Acidimicrobiia bacterium | reverse complement strand
GCTGGGGCCTTCTTGGCTGTTGCCTTGGTGGCTGGGGCCTTCTTGGCTGTTGCCTTGGTGGCTGGGGCCTTCTTGGCTGGGGCCTTCTTGGCTGGTGCCTTGGCTGCTGCCTTGGTGGCTGGTGCCTTCTTGGCTGGCGTTGCCTTCTTGGCTGGCGCCTTGGAGGCGACGGCGGCCGTCTTGGTATCGGCCTCAGGGCTGAAGCTCTCACGCCAGTTGTTCAGCACGCCTTCGAGCTGGTCACGGAGCTTGCCGACACGGTCCTGGATCTGATCGAGATCCATGCGTGCGGTGAACTCTTCGACTACCTGTCCGGTGCGAACCTGGTCGGCGACCTTCTTGGAGTCTGCGCCCCACTTCTCGGTCGCTTTCTTTCCTTCTGATGCCCACGTCTCGAGGCGATCGGCAGCGGTGCCGGCAACCTTGCTACCGAGATCGATCATCTTGCGGCCGGTGACGAGAGGCGCGCCGATTGCGGCGTATACGACCTTCTCTGCCTTGTCGGCAAGTGCGGTGTTCTGATTCATTGCTGCTCCTTCTGGGCGCTGATGAAGCTTTCGTAGACTCGGGTCAGCGCCTGCTTTTGTGGTTTCGTCAACCGAAGGTCGGATTCGATGGCCTCTGCCACCGTCTGACCGTCGGCCTCTCCATCCAAGAGTCCCGCTTTTTCGTACAGGTATTCGGCTCGAATCGACAAGGCGTTTGCCAGCGATTTGAGGATCTCGGCCGACGGCTTGCGTAGGCCTCGTTCGATCTGACTCAGATACGGGTTCGAGATTCCGGCGTTCTCTGCAAGTTTGCGCACCGAAATGGCGCTCTTCTCACGTTGTTGCCGAATGAACCCGCCGAGGTCTTGGATGGGGTCTTTCATGTGCGCTGTCATCGTATAGCAGTTTGCTAACTATTGCAAGCGCAGGTTCTGGGGTCCGGGTTCATTGCGTCGGAGGTGAGCTCGGGACGGTTGCCGTGTTACCGTCTCGCCATGCGAGCGATCCTCATACAAGAACCCGGACTGGCCGGCAGCCTGGTGTTGCTTGCCGACGAGATGAAGGAAGACCCCCACTGTCTGCTCGTCAGCTTGAGCTCCGACAGCGAAGGCGCGGCGATCTACTCGCTTTGGTCAGAAGGGCAGCTCGCCGACGAGGTCTTCGCCAACGTCGTCGACCGATACGCCAATTGTCGACTTCTCGACGTCGTCGACGAGCCGATCGGACCGCCGGTTTAGAGTCGCTGGCTCACGACCCGCAGCCCCTGCAGCAGGAGATCTAGATGATCATCGTCATGCGCCGAGATGCGTCCGATGACGAGATAGCGCGAGTCGTCGAGCGCCTCGATCAAGTCGGCGCCGAAGCACACGTCTCGCGTGGTCAAACCAGGACGGTCATCGGCGCCGTCGGCGACCGGGAGGCGATAACGCAGGTGCCGTGGGTGGCATTGGCGGGTGTAGAACGCGCAGTTCCTGTGCTCAAGCCGTTCAAATTCGTCAGCCGAGAGTTTCAGCAAGACGACTCGATCATCACCGTCAGGGGGCTCGCGATTGGAGGTGGCACTTTCACTCCTATTGCGGGGCCTTGTGCCGTCGAGACCCGAGAGCAGCTGTTCACCGCCGCCCAAGCAGTGCGGTCGGCAGGCGCGCTGATCCTGCGGGGCGATGCGTTCAAGCCCCGCACCTCGCCGTACGCGTTCCAGGGAATGGGCGAGGAAGGGCTGGAACTGCTTGCAGAGGCACGAGACGAATTCGACATGCCGTTCATCGCCGAGGTGGTTGATCCGAGGCACATCGAATTGGTCGCCTCCTACGCCGACATCATCCGAGTGGGGACCCGCAACATGGCCAACTTCCCACTCCTGTCCGAACTCGGCAAACAATCGAAACCCGTGATGCTCAAACGAGGTTTCACGGCGTCGATCGAGGAGTGGCTCAACGCCGCCGAGTACGTGTACAAAGAAGGCAACCACGATGTCATCATGTGTGAAAGAGGAATCAGGACGTTCGAAACCGCGACCCGCAACACCCTTGACATCTCGGCCGTCCCGGTGCTCAAGGGACTGTCGCATCTGCCGGTTTTCGTCGATCCCTCGCATTCGGGCGGTCATCGACGGCTCGTCGCCCCGCTGGCGCGCGTCGCAGTCGCTGCTGGAGCCGACGGCATCATGGTCGATGTGCACCCCAACCCGGAGCAGGCGCTCGTTGACGGCGGTCAGGCCATCACGCCTGACGACTTTGCCGCCTTGATGTCCGACGTCAGTGCCCTGGTGTCGGTGATGGGAATGTCCCTGTGACCACGCACCAGATTTCGATCATCGGTACGGGTCTGATCGGTAGCTCCATCGGATTGGGACTCACGGCTGCCGGCTGGGATGTGGTCGGGTGGGACGTCGACCCGGACCGCTTGCACGCTGCGGCCGACCGCGGTGCTCTTCGACCTGCCGCGCGGTCCAAGGCGCTGGCAGGCCCGTTGATCGTCCTCGCGGCCCCCGTGTCGGCCATCATCGACATGCTCGCCGAGTTGCGGACCGACGGGCTGGTCACCGACGTCGCCGGCGTGAAACAGTCTGTCGCCAACGCTGCAGCCCACCTTCCTCGGTTCGTCGGTGGACATCCGATGGCTGGTCGTGAGTCCAGCGGTCCCGACGGTGCTTCAGGGGCACTCTTCACTGGAGCCGCTTGGGTGGTCACTCCTGACGGTGCGTCGTCCGAAGACGTGGCAACGGTCGACTCAATGGCCCGTGCACTGGGAGCTCGACCGGTCCACATGTCGGCTGCCGAGCACGACACAGCGGTCGCTGCCATCAGTCATCTTCCTCAGCTGCTTGCTGCGGCGCTCATCGAGATTGCAGTCGATACGCCGGCAGCGCTCGATCTCGCTGCAGGCAGCTTTCGGGATCTCACCCGCGTGGCGCAGAGCGAAGCGTCCGGAGTGGCTCAGGTCGTGCATGCAAACGCTGGCGCGCTGCGACCGATCGTCGAACAACTCAGAGGTCGGCTCGGTTCGCTAGCTGGACTCCTGGATGATTCGCCAGGTATGCAGAGCGCGCTGGAGAACGCAGGATTGGTGAGACGTTCGATCGCACCGCCAGTGGTCGCCGTTGCGGTGGTGTTGGCCGACCAGCCGGGTGAACTCGCCAAAGTCGGCCGTGCGCTCGGATCGAGCGCAGTCGACATCAGAGATCTCCAGCTGCGTCACGGACGCCACGGCGGCGGAGGCGTCCTCACTCTGTCCGTTCGGCCCGGTGAGGCAGACGTACTCAGCTCGGCGCTGCGAGCAGAAGGTCTACAGCTGGCCGACTGACTCGAAGAGTTCGAGCAACGAGGCGATGCCCACGGCAATGCCTGTCTCGATGGCGGTCTCGTCGAGATCGAAGCTTGCCGAGTGAAGGTCGGTCTTTGCGTCGACCTTCCCCGCTCCGAGTCGAATGAGGGCACCCGGGCGGTCGGCGAGAAGCCAGGAGAAGTCTTCTGAACCCAGGCTCTGATACGCGTCCGCCGTGGAATCGTCGCCGAGAACGTCGTGGGTTGCCCGACGCACAGCTTCTATGACGTGCTCGTCATTGACCACCGGTGGCGCACCCTTGGTGTAGTCGACGGTCGCCACCGCTCCCAACGGTGCGACGATGGCCTTGACGAGCTTCTCGGCAAGCTGTGGCATTTCGAGCCAGAGGTCGGTGTCGAACATACGGACCGTTCCCGCCATCTCGACGAAGGCGGGGATGATGTTGGCCGCCGATCCGCCGTTGATCCGACCGAAGACCGCAACCGCGGCTTGGCGTGGATCCACCTCGTTGCGCAACAGCGCAGGAAAGTCGCTGACGACGCGCGCTGCGGCATACAACAAGTCGACGGTTTGGTGCGGCCTCGACGTGTGTCCGCCCGGTCCCGCAAGGCGCACGATCAGCCGATCCGAGGCTCCAGTGATCGGCCCGATTCTGAGCCCGATCTTTCCTGGCGGGAGGGACGGATCGACATGGAACGCGATCATCGCCTTGATGCCATCGATGACGCCTTCTTCCAGAAGCGTCATGGCTCCGCCGGGGATCATTTCCTCTGCGGGCTGGAACACCACCCGGATGCGACCCGGCAACTCGAGCTGGTTGAGCGCAATCGCGATACCGGCAGCCATCGCGGTATGAGCATCGTGGCCACACGCATGCATGATGCCTGGAGTCGACGACGCGAATTCAACACCCGACGCCTCGTGCAATGGAAGCGCATCGAGGTCCGCACGGAATCCGATGAACGGGTCACCTGAGCCGAAGTCGGCGTACAAGCCGGTGCCCGTTTCACGAACGGTTGCGTCTATTCCGTGGCGCGCCAGTACCGCCGCGACGCGGGCGGTGGTTGCATGCTCATTCCAGCCGAGCTCTGGGTTGCGGTGGATGTCCCTACGCAGGGCAACCGCTTCAGGGGCGATTTCGGCCGCGAGCTGACTGATCCTGGCGGTGGCAGTGCTCATCGGTTCGACAAGTGTAGTTGCGTCGAGAAGGGGTCCTCGGCGCGTGTCGCCTCGGGGCGTTAACTTGTCGCATTGGGAGAGGAGCAACGATGCCGACACAAGAGCCGGCTTTCACCGTCGGGATCGAAGAAGAGTATCTCCTCGTCGACCGCGAGACCAGAGATCTCGTCCAGGATCCGCCCGAGGCGATGCTTCGAGAATGCGCCGAATTGCTGGACGGTCGGGCGACTCCCGAATTTCTTCGTTCGCAACTCGAAGTCGGTACCAGGGTGGCCAGCTCGATCGCTGACCTACGCGAGGACCTCTCCGGGCTGCGCCGAGTGGTCGGCCAGGTGGCCGACAGTCACGGCATCGCCTTCATTGCCGCTTCCACGCATCCGTTTGCTTCGTGGCCAGACCAATTACACACGGATCACGATCGCTACAACATGCTGGCCGAAGACCTCCAAGCGGTGGTTCGGCGGCTCCTCATCTGTGGCATGCACGTCCACGTCGGTATTGCCGAAGACAACGTACGGATCGATCTGATGAATCAGGTGACCTACTTCCTACCCCACTTGTTGGCCCTGAGCGGATCGTCGCCTTACTGGAGCGGAATCGACAGTGGCCTCAAGAGCTATCGCACGACCGTGTTCCGCTCGATGCCGAGAACCGGCCTGCCGACCTACTTCACGAGTTGGGCCGAATACCGCAGGCACGTCCAAGCGCTGGTGGAGACCGGCGTCATCGAAGACGCCACAAAAGTGTGGTGGGATCTGCGACCGAGCGATCGTTATCCAACCCTCGAGATGCGAAGCACCGACATCTGTACCCGTCTCGACGATTCCATCACGGTTGCAGCGCTTTACGTGTCGCTTCTGCGGATGCTCTGGAGTCGTCGTCGGATGAACCAGAAATGGCGCATCTACGCCCACATGCTCATTCAGGAGAACGTTTGGCGCGCCCAGCGCTACGGCACTTCGGGTTCATTGATCGACTTCGGGAAAGGCGAGCTGGTTCCTTTCGCTGAGCTCGTCGACGAAATCATCGAATTGGTAGCCGAGGACGCCGAGGCGCTCGGATGTCTCGAAGAAGTACAGAACGCTCGCAATATCGTGAACAGGGGAACCAGCGCCGACCGTCAACGGATGGCCTACCAGGCTGCGGTCGCCGGCGGAGCCTCGGACGCCGAAGCGCTCCAGGCCGTGGTGGACTTCCTGATCGCGGAGACGTTGCTGGGCACGTGAGCGCCGCGCGAAGTCTTCGAGTTGCTGGTGCTCAGCTGAATCTCGTCGTGGGCGACCTCGAAGGGAATCTCGAGCGCATGCTCGACGCCATGGCTTGGGCCGCCGAAGCCGAGGCTGACGTGCTGGTGCTTCCCGAACTCGCAACCACCGGGTACCCGCCGGAAGATCTACTCCTTCGGGAGTCGTTCATCGACGGGAATCTCGACGTTGTGGCTCAACTTGCGGCGGCGTCGGGCCCAATGCTCGTGGTCGTGGGTTTTGTTGACAGGGTCGAACCGGACCATGAGCCGACGCTCGACGATGCCGTCCCGAGACGGCTGGCCAACGCTGCCGCGCTCCTTCGCAACGGCGCACACCTGGGGACATATCACAAGGTGCTGCTACCCAACTACGGCGTATTCGACGAAGACCGGTACTTCAAGGTGGGGTCCACCCCGGCGAAGACGTGGGACGTGGCGGGCCTGACTATCGGGGTGTCGGTGTGCGAGGACATCTGGCTCGCGGATGGGCCACCGACGAAGCAGGCGGAATCGGGAGCGCAGATCCAGCTCAACATCAACGCCTCTCCCTATCACTCCGGCAAGGGGAAGGAACGGGCGGCATTGTTGCGAGATCAGGCCGTTCGGTCGGGAGGCCCGGTCGTCTATGTCAATCTCGTAGGGGGACAGGACGAGCTGGTGTTCGATGGGGACTCGATGGTCTTCGACGCCGGCGGCGAGTTGCTGTATCGGGCAGCGCAGTTCGAAGAGGAGCTCTTCTGGGTCGACGTACCTTTGAACGTTCGGTCCGAGAGCGATATCGCTCCTCGGACTTCTGGCGTGTCTCCGCCGAGGCTCGGTGAAGAAGCGGAGGTGTATGCCGCGCTTGTGCTCGGCCTTCGCGATTACGTGACGAAGAACGGCTTCGGTTCGGTCGTCATCGGTCTGTCAGGAGGCATCGACAGCGCTTTGACTGCTGCAATCGCCCGCGACGCACTTGGCGCCGAGTCGGTTTGGGGACTGACGATGCCGAGCCGGTATTCGTCGGACGGCTCGGTCGACGATTCCGAGGATTTGGCGAACCGACTCGGTATTCGTTTCGACCGGATTCCGATCGAGACCGTGTTCACCGACTATCTGACCACGCTCGAACCCTGGTTCTCGGCCACGGAACCCAACGTGGCCGAAGAGAACCTGCAGGCACGTATCCGGGGGGCGCTCCTCATGGCGCTGTCGAACAAGTTCGGAGGCATCGTGGTGGCCACCGGCAACAAGTCCGAGATGGCTGTGGGCTACGCCACTCTCTACGGCGACATGGCAGGTGGATACTCGGTGTTGAAGGACGTGTTCAAGACCCTGGTGTACCGCCTCGCCGAGTGGCGCAATCTGTCGAACGAGGTCATCCCGCGATCGATCATCGACAAGGCTCCTTCGGCTGAGCTGCGCCCCGACCAGCTCGACTCGGACAGCCTCCCCGACTACGACCTCCTGGACGCCATCCTCGAGCTGTACATCGAACGGGACGCCAATCGAGAGAAGATCGTTGCTGCGGGCTTCGATCCCGAACTGGTTGCCCGTGTGACCGGCATGGTCGATCACAACGAGTACAAGCGGCGGCAGTCCGCGCCAGGCGTCCGTATCAGCCGCAAGGCGTTCGGCAAGGACCGGCGCCTCCCGATCACGAATCGGTACCGCGGTTGAATCTGCCGGTCCTCATCGATGGAGTGACGACGCCCTCTGCGGAAGCATCGGTGTCGGTCTTCGATCAGGCAGTGCAGCGGGGTCTCGGTTGCTTCGAAGCCATGCGCTCCTACGGCGGATGCGTGTTCAGGCTCGACGCGCACCTCGACCGCCTCGACCGCTCTGCCTCGGCTCTCGGTCTCGAGCTGCCGGCCAGAGACGACCTCTCGCGATGGATCGTCGCCCAAGCCGACGCGGGCACCGCTCTGCCAGGTGACGGGAGCGCTGTTCGGGTGTTCGTCACCGGCGGCATCGAGGGCATCGCAGGCAGCTCGAGAGTCATCGTCACGGTCGCCAGCCCTCCGCCGCGACCCGCGTCCCTGCGGTTGGCCAGCGTCGAGGCTCCATGGCATCCAGCGGGGCGTTGGTCTGAGTTGACCGGCGCAAAGACGATCTCGTATGCGCCGAACATGGCTGCACGGGAGAAGGCCCGTTCGAGAGGTTCCGATGATGCGCTCTTGACGTCTGTGGACGGTGTAGTGCTCGAGGGCCCGACGTTCACCGTCGCGTGGGTGAACGATTCGAGGGTGTACACCCCAAGCCTCGATCTCGGCATTCTCTCGTCGATCACCAGGACGGCTCTCTTGGAAGTAGCGGCCGAGGTCGGCGTACCGGTGGTAGAAGGGCACTTTGGGCTGGAGGTGGTGAAGGACGCGGATGAGGTCGTGGCACTTTCGACCTTCAAAGAGATCGTGCCTGTCATGGCGATCGACGACCGCCCGCTGGATGTCGGTCCGCTCACCGTGACGCTCCAGGCGGGCCTCCGAGCTTTGATCGAGAAAGAATGTCGGTGAGCTGAATGTATCTCCGCCTGGCCGCGGCCATTGACGCGCTCTACGAGGACGTAGTGAACAGGCCGGCCCAGTTCGACGATCAGCGACTCGCCGAGTGGATCGCTGAACAGACGGCGGACACATCGATAGCCAAGCCGGTCGCAAAAGAGCTCCGCCGCGCGATGCGCATGGCGCGAAAACTGCGCGACAAGGTGCCGTCAGATCCCGACAACGATTGGAGGCGCACGGTCGACGAGTTGGTTGGTGTCGCCGCCTGGCGTCCAGCACTCGGAATCGTCCAATACGGCTTTGAGGAAGGTCCGAACCAGGAGTTGTTCGAAGATTTGAAGGTGAGGCTCCGAGAGGTGACCTTCGACCGGTGGATGGAAGGCGTCGACTTCGATGAATGGATGGCGGGAACCGATCAGGACACGTGAGCGTTTTTTCGGTGTCTCAGTAAGGTGGGAGCTATGAATCGCAAGGTGACGATGTTGTTGGCGGTGCTGCTACTCACGACGGCAGCGTGCAATCGCGGCGATGCGGACTCGACATCGACCACCACCACGTCAACGCTTGCAGCAACTGGGGCGGTCACGCTCGCTCCAGCGACGACGACCACTTCCACCACTGAAGCCGTCGACACCACGGTTGCAGATCCACCGCCCGAACTGGGCCTGCCCGAGTACCAGATCATCAGCCGCACGCCAGGCGAAGGCGGCGACACGGTTGTCATACTTCTCGATCCCACGTCGTACGATTTGCTCACCGATTTGGACATCCAGAACGTCATCGGCGACGTCGTCGAGAGATTTCCTCCCATCCTCGAGGCATATGTCGTAGATTCAAACGAAGTTGCCGAGGCTGTACTTCTCGCCGATCCGTCGGAAGAACAAGCGGCATTGCTCGATCAGCATTACTTCGCGCGACTCGAAGAGGGCTTTCGCATGGTGTTCGTCGGGGAGTTCTCGGCCGCCGGCGATGCGATCCTTGGTTCGTAGGGGCACCTAAAGCTGCTCCGGGGGGAGACCGAAACAGTTTTGATGGACAAGTCGTTGGGTGAACCCCGGGTTGTGCTCGTTGACGGGAACGAAGCCGACCGGGCCGAAGTAGGAGCAGCACTCAGGGCCGCCGGTATTGCCGTAGTTGCCACCGTCGCGGACTCTGAAGCCGCTTTGGAAGCGGCCACAGCCTATGAGCCGAACATCATCCTCATCGATGTGGCGCTGGCTGATGCTATCTGGCTCGCCACCGAGATTCGTTCTCGGCTGGGTGACTCGATCAGGGTCATAGCCCTCGTAGCCCCTGAGCATCCCGACCGAGCCGCCGATCTGGTGACCGTTGGTGCGCGTGCGTATGTGCTCAAGCACAAGCGCAACGAAGTGATCAACTCCATTCGCGCCGTCGCTGCCGGCTCCGGCCTGATGGCAACCGAGGTCTCTGACTCGGTGCTCGAAGAGGTCAGGCGACTGCAGGACGACGAACGAATGATGCGCGGCGAGCTCGAACAGCTCGTGGGCGACCTGAAAGAAATGTCGATCACCGACTGGCTCACGGGGCTGAGGAACCGGCTCTATCTGGTGGACCGCCTTCAGGGCGAAGTGGACCGAGCGTTGCGACACGACCGATCTGTTGCATTGATGATGGTGGTGATCGAGAGTCCCGAAGCGGTTGTCTCGATTCGCGGCCAAAACGGACTCGAACGAGCGTTGCGACAACTGTCGGACGTCATGACCGGTTTGTTACGCAACGAGGACGTCGTCTGTCGTACTGGCGACGCCGAGTTCGCAATGCTCTTGCCCGAAAGCGATGCCGAGGGAGCATGGTTCGTGGCGGAGCGCATTCGGGAGGCAGCAGGCAACCTTGTCGACACCGCCGACGTCCCGCTGAGTATTGGTATCGCATCGATTCCAGAGCACGCTGATTCAGTCGACACGCTCATGCAAACGTCCGAAAAGGCCGTCTACGCCGCTCAAGGTGAAGGCGAGAACAAGACCGTCATCTCGGGCGAGCGGACCGGTGCTCGGCCCACAGACGGCAGGAGCGGACGGCTCCGTACCATCGACATGCTGGTGCGGCTTCTTGCCCTCCGCGATCCTGCACTCGCCGAGCGGTCCCGGCGGATCGCGGAACTTGCGGTGAGCGTTGGTATGCGACTCCACCTCGACACGGCTGAGCTGGAACATCTTCGGGTTGCGGCACTCGTCCACGATCTCGGCAAGGTGGGCGTGCCTGATGCCATCCTCCACAAGCCAGGTCCGCTCGACGAGCTGGAGTGGCACGCGATTCGCGAACATCGTGCGCAGGGCGTCGACCTCGTGGCAGGCGTGGTTCCACTGTCGGTTCATGAGGCAATGCGTTCGGCAACCGAACGATTCGATGGTTCCGGTCATCCGCTTGGGCTGGTCGGAGAACAGATTCCGAAACTCGCGCGGATCCTGCAAGTCGCTGACGCCTACACCGCGATGACAGAATCCCGGCCCTTCCGGCAATCGCTCTCGCCCGAGGAAGCCCTACTGGAACTCAGGGCCAACGGCGGTAGACAGTTCGATCCTGTCGTCGTCGATGCGATCATCAACCACGCCGAAACGTTTGGCGTGGCGGCCAGTTCTTCAGACGACTGCTGATCACTCCCGCGGCAGCTCTTCACAACAGCACGCTCGCGACGATCAAGAACGTGCCGAAGCCGACCATGTCGGTGACGAAGGTCAGGAAGATGTTCGCCGCCAGGGCTGGATCCAGCCCCAATCTCTTCAAGAGCAGGGGAATTCCGGAGCCAGCCAGGCCTGCCACAACGAGGTCGGTCACGACAGCGATGCCGACCACGAGACCCGGTTTCAACGCACCAGCGGTCAGCCCGGCGATCGTTCCTGCCAGTGCTGCAACCACCAGACCGTTTATCGATCCGATGGTGAGCTGCTGGCGAATGACCCGCCACATGCGGCTTTGTGGGATCTCTCCAACCGCCATCGCCCGAATGAGCACGGCCAGCGACTGCGCGCCAGAGTTCCCTCCCAGGAGAGAGGCCAACGGGAGATAGCCGATCAGCACTGCGTTGCGCTCGATTGTCGACTCGAATCGACCGATCACCGCAGCGAGCATCAGGCCGATCGCGAGGTTGACGATGATCCACGGAAGGCGACGGCGTACAGACAGCAAGACCGGCGTCGAGATGGTTTCCTCGGCGCCGGCGCCCACCAGTTGCGCCAGGTCTTCACTTGCTTCTTCCTGCGCGGCAGCCATGGCGTCGCCGAAGCGAACGAGCCCAACCACCCTCCCGGCATCGTCTACGACGGGAAGCGCCAGCAAGTGATAGCGCTGAATGAGTTCCGCAACCTCCTCGCGGTCGGTGCTGGTGTGCACGCTCACTGGGTTGGCCACCATCACCTCGTCCAGGCCGGTGCCTGGTCTGGCGAAAACGAGGTCTCGGAACGAGACGACACCGTGCAGCGTGCCGTGAAGATCGGTCACGAACACGTAGGAGATGCTCTGTTCCTCTGACATCCTTCTGAGAGACTCGATGGCTTCGCCCGCGGTGATGCCGAGCGGCAGCGTCGTGACGTCGGTCCCCATGAGGCCACCCGCCGAGTCGGGCGCGTACGCGAGGAGCGCTTGGACTTCGTCGGCAGCCAGCTGCTCGAGCTCATCGAAGATCTCGGTTCGGGATCGATCCTCGAGTTCGCTCACGACGTCGGCCGCGTGGTCGGTCTGCATCTCTTCGAGCAGGTCGGCGGCGTCGCCCGGCGTCATCTCCTCCAGGAGATCGGCAGCCGTGGCCGGCTGCATCTCATCCAACACGTCGGCGGCGTCGCTCAGCGTGAGGTCTCCGATGAGTCCCGCGGCAGTGTCCTCCGGCAGGGCTTCCAGGATGTCGGCAGCGTCGGCAGGAGTCGACTCGGCCAGTGCTTCCCACTCGAGTCTGTGCGCTTCGAGGTACTCCTCGGCTTCTTCGGGCCGGGCGCGAGCAGTGTCACGTAGCGCGTGAGCGAGGTCTCTCGGACGTGGCAATCGGAACTTCACAGCGAGAGCCTATCGGCTCGGAACTCCACCACATCGCTGCGGCGCAGAACGTAGCATGCGAGCGAGTCGTCGTCGGAGGTCAACATGAGTGGTCAAGCGATCGAGAACCTGTTTGCCGAAGATCGAAAGTATCCGCCGTCAGACGACTTCACGGCACGAGCGAACGCAAAACCCGGTATCCACGATGAGGCAGAAGAGGACTATCTCGCCTGGTGGCATCGGCAGGCACTCGAGCGCATCACCTGGTTCAAGGAACCGACTGAGATCCTCGACGACTCGAACCCGCCGTTCTACAAGTGGTTCAGCGACGGTGAGCTCAACATCTCGTACAACTGCCTCGATCGACATCTCGCGACGAATGGTCACAAAGTTGCCTATCACTGGGTGGGAGAGCCAGGGGACAGGCGCACGATCACCTATCAAGATCTGCACGACGAAGTGGGCCGCCTCGCCAATGCGCTCGCCGAGCTGGGCG
>JABDJC010000220.1 GCA_013003395.1 Acidimicrobiia bacterium | reverse complement strand
ACGGGACTGACCCGGTCCAGGAATCAAGCGGTTCACTTTTTGGACGCGCCCTTCGAGGTTGGTGACGGTCCCTTCGGACTCCGCAAACCCTTCCACGGGAAGCACCACATCGGCACGGGCCGAGGAGTCGTTGAGAAAGACATCGAGGGCAACCACGAACTCTGCGTTCTCGAGTGCGCTGCGAGCCAACACAGGATCGGGATGGTCTCTGACCGGATCCGAGCCGAGCAGTACGAGCGCTTTGAGCGTCTTGGCGTTCAGGCCATCGAGGATTCCCGTGGCATCCAGACCGGCGCCATCGGGAACGAGGTGCCAATGCTCCTCGAGTGCGGCGCGTCCCGCGTCGTCGGCTATCGAGACACGGCCTGGGAGCAGTGAAGGAGCTATACCCATGTCGAGCGCGCCGTAGACGTTTCCTCGGCGCGTGAGGGGCACCAGCGAGGCTCCATCGAGATCACGAACCCAAGCGGCAACGGCTTCCGGCAGTCGGTCATCCTCTGCGAGCCCCGTCCGTCCGATGAGGCCGACGATTGGTCCGTCAGCGATCATCTCGGCGAGCGCCGGATCGGCCATGAGGTCGGCGAGCACTGACGCGCCATCGCCAGGTCGATAGGTCACCTTGCGGGCGGCCACATCGTCGAGGCCAGTGCGACGTGGGTGCACGATGATCAGATTCGCCCCGAGTTCTTGGGCGGCTCGACGGACTCTGAGGTAGAGCACAGGGAGTTCTTCTTTGAGGTCTGGTCCCCAGAGAATGATGGTCCGAGCTCGCTCGAGATCGTCGATCGAAGCTCGCGGCGTCAATCCGACGAGCAGGTCTGGATCCAGCCCGTCCGCCAATTGCGAATCGAGGTGCGGAGTCACGACGACGGTGCGCAAGAACTTGCCGAAGGCGAAGGCCTCTTCGTTGGTGCCTCTCGCACCACCGAGTCCTGCAACCTCGTCTCCCCGTACTGCGCTGAGGCGGTCGGCAACCACGTCGAGCGCGTCACTCCAGGTCGCGGGGTGCAGTTCCCCATCTTCGCCGCGAACCAGCGGTTCGGTGAGGCGTTCCGCTGAATTGATGGCCTCGAAACCGAATCGGCCCTTGTCACACAGCCACGACTGGTTCGTGGCGTCGTTGTCGACGCCGAGGAATCGGAGGACTTGGTTCTGGCTTGCCTGCACCGAGATCCGGCATCCGACGGAACACGTCGTGCACGTGCTCTCGACGGCTTCGAGATCCCACGGTCGCGCCCGGAACCGGTAGGGCTTGGCCGTCAATGCACCAACAGGGCAGATCTGCACGGTATTGCCGGAGAAGTAGGAGGCGAACGGTTCATCGGGGAAGGTGAGAACCTGCGTGTAATTGCCCCGCTCTTTGAATTCGATCAAGGGGTCGCCGGAAATCTCATCGGAGAAGCGGGTGCACCGCGCGCAGAGGATGCAGCGCTCCCGGTCCAACAACACGAGGTCTGAGATCTCGATTGGCTTCTCGAAGTGTCGCTTCTCCTCGACGAAGCGACTCTCCCCTGGTCCGTACGCCATCGTCTGGTCCTGGAGCGGGCATTCGCCGCCTCGGTCACACACAGGACAATCGAGCGGGTGATTGATGAGCAGGAATTCGAGAATGCCCTCTTGAGCCTTCTTGACCACAGCCGACTCGGTGTCGACCACCATGCCGTCGTTGCACGGCGTAGTGCACGACGTGACCATTCGCTTGCCTCGTGGCGAGTCGACCTCGACGAGACACATCCGGCACATGCCGACGGGCTTCATCCGCGGGTGCCAGCAGAACCGAGGGATGTAGGTTCCGTTGTCCTGAGCCGCCTGGATCAGCAACTCTCCATTCGAGACTTCGACGTCTCGTCCGTCAACAGTGATGGTGATGCGCTCTTCAGCCAAGTGGGCAGCCTCCCTCGTCCACATGCTGGACCACCTCATCCCGGAAATGGGACATGATCGAGGTGATCGGCGACACCGCCGATGGTCCAAGCGGACAGATGGTCGTCATCGCCGGCGGCCACGCCAAACCGGGACTGATGTTGTCGGAAACGTCGAGGAGCAGATCGATGTCGATCATGCGGCCCGCGCCATGCTCGAGGCGGAAGAGCATCCTTTCGAGCCAGCTCGTTCCTTCACGACAAGGCGTGCACTGACCGCAGGATTCGTGGGCAAAGAACTTCACGACTCGGTGAGCAGCCTTGACCACGCAGGTGGTGTCATCCATGACCACGATGGCACCACTACCGAGCATCGAGCCGGCTGCAGACACGTCATCGTGGGTCACTCGGTCGTCGAGGTGCTTCGTGGTGAACCACGGTGCCGAAGCGCCGCCGGGAATCCACATCTTGAGTTCGCGATCGTCGGGGATTCCCCCGCCGATGTCGTAGATCATCTCTCGCCACGTGATGCCCATGACGATTTCGATGTTGCCGGGGTTGTTGATGTGACCCGACAGCGAGAACATCCGAGAGCCCCGCGAACCCTCTGGGCCGATGGCCGCGTACTTGTGTCCACCGTTGTTCATGATCCACGGGACATTGGAGAGCGTCTCGACGTTGTTGACGATGGTCGGTTTCCCGTAAAGCCCTTCAACCGCCGGGAAGGGGGGCTTGATGCGCGGCTCGCCACGTCTGCCTTCCAGCGAATTCAACAGGGCCGTCTCTTCACCACAGATGTAGGCACCGGCACCGAGGTGCACGGAGAGTTCGACGTTGACGCCGCTTCCCAAGATGTTCTTGCCCAGGTAGCCCTTCGCATACGCCTCATCGATGGCAGCCTGAACTCGTCTGGCGGGCCGTGGGTACTCGCCGCGGATGTAAACGAACGCTTGCTCGCATCCAAGCGCGTATGCGGAGATGATGATTCCTTCGACCATCTGGTGGGGATCGCGCTCGAGAAGCTGACGATCTTTGAAGGTACCCGGCTCCGACTCGTCGGCGTTGACGACCAGATAGCGCGGTGCCGAGCTTGCGAGGAAACCCCACTTCATGCCGGTCGGAAAGAACGCCCCACCACGTCCGCGGATCTCTGAGGCCTTGATCTCTTCGAGGATTTGTTCTTGCGTCTTGCTCTTCAGCGCATCCTTGAGCGCCGAATAGCCGCCGGTGGCTTCGTAGCGTGCGATGGTGTGGCTGTCGCGAGGATGCGTCTCCATCCGTTCCGTGAGGATCTTCATCGACCATCCTCCGCCGACCCATACGGCCCGAACGCCGGGACCGGAGCTACGGCGCCTTCTTGTTCTGCCGGACCCCACGGGAATGAACGTTGGCCGCCGAAGAGTTGCTGCATTTCGTCGCCGAGCACGACCTCGGGCTGGGCGTCCCGGAGCCATCGGCAGAGACCCACCGATTTCTCTGGCCGGAGTCCTTCGACGAGCTCGTAGTTCACTTGGACCGCTGGTGCACCGCCACACGCTCCGAGGCATTCTGCGTGCTCCACCGAGAACAGCCCGTCTGCAGAGGTCTCACCATCAGGGGTGCCGGTTTCGCGCTCGATGGTTTCCAACACATCATCGCTGCCGAGCAACATGCAGGAGATCGACGTACAGACCGAAATCAGGTAGCGACCCACCTCATGACGCTTGTACATCGTGTAGAAACTGGCCACCGACTGCACCTGTGCCGAGGTCAGTCCGGTCAACTCGGACACTTGACGCATGACGTTGTCCGAGCAGTACCCATCTTCCAGTGACCCGATGTAGAGCAGCGGCATCACCGCCGAACGACGATCGGGATAGAGGTCGAGCAGATCGCCGGCCCGGCGTTGGTTCGCTTCGGACCAGTTGCTGATTGGTGACGTCGTCATCGGTCCACGTCCCCCATGACAGGATCGACTGAGGCGAGTGCCGCCACGATATCTGCAACCAGCGAGTCGGCCATCATCGCCGGCACCGCCTGGACGTTGGCGAACGAAGGGCCGCGGACATGGACCCGCCACGGCTTGGCCTCCCCTGAGGAGACCATGTACATACCGAGCTCGCCACGAGGCGACTCGACGGCCCGGTACACCTCGCCCGCAGGAACTTTGAAGCCCTCCGTGAAGATCTTGAAGTGGTGGATCAGCGCCTCCATCGACTCATCGATACGGGCACGAGGCGGAGGGGTGACTTTTCGATCTTCTGTGCGGTAGTCGCCGAGCGGAATGGTCTCGAGGACTTGTCTCACGATCTTCAGCGATTCGCGAATCTCCGCCATGCGCACGAGGTACCTGTCGAAGACATCGCCGTGGGCGCCGAGCGGCACGTCGAATTCGTACTGATCGATTCCCGAATACGGGAACGCCTTGCGGAGGTCCCAGTTGACACCGGAGCCTCTGGCTATCGGCCCGGTCACCCCGAAGGCGAGACATTCGGCGGGCGTGATGACGCCGACGCCACGGGTTCGGTCCAAGAAGATTGGATTCTCGTTGAGGATCTCCTCGTACTCACCCAGGGCACCGGGCATGACGGTCAGGATGTTCTCGATGTCGTCTTCCCACCCATCGGGCAGATCGGCGGCGACACCACCGGGACGAATGTAGTTGTGGTTCATCCGCAGCCCGGTGGTCTTCTCGAAGAAGTCCAAGAAGATCTCACGCTCGCGCCAGCCGTAGATCATCATCGACACGGCCCCGATGTCCATCCCTTGTGTGGCAAGCCACAGCAGATGGCTGGAAACCCGATTGAGTTCGGTCATCAGCACCCGGATGGCGTCGGCTCGTGGGGGTACTTCGATGCCGAGTAGCTCTTCGGTGGCGAGCGAGAAACACAGCTCGTTGAAGAACGGCGACAGGTAGTCCATACGTGTCACATTCGTTGGGCCTTGCAGGAACGACAGCGTCTCAGCGGTCTTCTCCATCCCGGTGTGGAGGTATCCGATGATCGGCTTCACGCGGCGAATGGTTTCGCCTTCGAGCTCGAGCTGCAACCGAAGGACGCCGTGAGTCGACGGATGCTGCGGGCCCATGTTGACGATCTGACGTTCGTCGTCGGAGACATCGTCTTCGAGCGTGAAGTCGTCGTCGACGAGCACCCCTCTTTGGGCGTCGAAGCCGGCCTCGTCAGCCGCGGGGAGAAGCTCTTGTGCTCCCTCGTCGGTCGAGTCCTTGACCCATTCGGGTTCTTCTGTGCCCGCAACCCAGATCTCGTGAAGGCGGAGGCGCTCGGCGGCGTCGGGCGCATCCGGCACGCCGACCGGCTCGGGACGTTCGATGGTCAGCGCTTCGAGGTCGCCGGTGACAAGGTCGGGAGTGTCGCTCATGTGGCCTTGTGAGATTCTTTGAATTGGACGGGTACGGAACCGACGGAGAAGTCTTTGCGCAAGGGATAGCCCTCCCACTCGTCTGGCATGAGGATTCGCGTGAGGTCCGGGTGGCCGGAGAAGACGATGCCGAACATGTCGAATGCTTCACGCTCGTAGAAATTTGCACCCGGGTACACGGACGAGATCGAAGCCACTACCGGATTCGATGCGGGCACTCCCGTCAGCAGCCGCACTCGGTGCACGTGCTCCACCGAGACGAGTACGGCAACAACTTCGAACCGAGGATTGCGTCTCAGATAGTCCACTGCGGTCAGATCGGTGAACATCTCGTAGCCGGCCGCTTTACAGGCGGTCGCGACCTCGAGCCACTGATCGACCGGGACTCGGAGCACATCTTGTCCGGGACGCTCCTCGACCACGACCGCCGGGAATTGCCCAGCGATGCCCGCCAGAAGCGGGTTGTCCGGCAGATCGAGCGGTTCGGCTGCCTCGGGAAGGTCAGGAGTTGCGGTTTCGGAGGTCACGACATCGCCGTCCGGACCATCGCTTGCGACAGGAGGCTCACCTGCCGCCTGCTCGACAGGGGCTGCTGCTTTTGCGTGAACGCCGGCCTTGGCGTCCTCCGGCCTCACCACTTCATCCTTGGGGTCGAGGTCTTCGCTCATCTCACCATCTCGCCGTCCATGATGCCCTGCTGCAGAGCGAGGATGCCGTGCATGAGCGACTGTGGACCAGGCGGACATCCGGGTACGTACATGTCGACAGGCACTACCTGGTCGACTCCTTGTACCAGTGCGTAGTTGTTGAACATGCCACCGGTGGACGCGCAAGCACCCATCGAGATGACCCACTTGGGCTCCGCCATCTGGTCGTACACCTGTCGAAGGACTGGCGCCATCTTCTGTGAGACCCGGCCGGCCACGATCATCAGATCGGCCTGTCGAGGTGACGCTCGGAAGACCTCCATACCGAACCGAGCGAGGTCGTTATGGGCGGCACCGGTCGCCATCATCTCGATGGCACAGCAGGCAAGGCCGAAAGAAGCGGGCCACATCGACCGCGTCCTGGCCCAGTTGACGGCCTTGTTCATCGTGGTCATCAGCAGGTTCGGGGGCGAAGAGGCGATGGCCATCAGGCGGCTTCCTCCCCGGCGCCGACGCCGCCAACGGTCTGGCTGGTCAGAGGCGCCACAACTCTGCGATGACGCTCGCGACTCGCCACGTTCCAGTCGAGAGCTCCACGCTTCCACACGTAACCGAGAGTTTCGAAGATCAACAGGACGAACACGGCGATGACTGCGATACCTAACCAGCCGAGCTCCTGGAATCGAACGGCCCAGAGGAACAAGAAGATGATCTCGACGTCGAAGATGACGAACAACATGGCGACCAGATAGAACTTGACGGGAAAGCGATTGACCGGGTCTTGGAGCGGAACGATCCCGCACTCGTAGGGAGCAAGCTTTTCTGGTGTCGGCTTGTTGGGTGCGAGCCACCACGACAGCGCGAGAGACACTCCGGCGAAGCCGAGGCCCACGACGAACATCAGGGCTATGGGGAGATAGTCGGTCAGCGTCATCTCGGTTGGTGCTCCTCTACGGAGCGGAGATTAGGAACCCACGAGCCTCAGACCAAAACACCACGCTCAGCGGCGCGTCAGAGTGTCGCTACTCGGTTTGGTTCACGACGCTCGGCGAGGTCACAAACAGATGGCGAACGGGTCACCCAGCGTTTGAGGATCGGGCACCGAGCGGATGTAGAAGTCGCTGAGGTTGTCGCCGGTGTCGACACAGCTGCCGTAGGCGCCTCCGCCCCGGCGCTCGTAGCTCGGCCCTCGTGTAGACAGTGACGGCAGGGAATTCCCCTCCGCCGGGGGACCGTCGAACCCGACCGTGTCGATGGGCGTTCCGCCGCCGTCGACGATCCTCACGGCGGCACCGTTGGTGACGGTGTCGGTCGTGAACAGCGTGCCGTGGATCGAGGTACCACCGGGCCCGTAGATCGTGTCGGCCGTCAGTCCGGACGACGCAGTGGCGAACAGGAAGTGCTGACCTGGCTCGAGGATCAAAGAATTGAACCTGAAGATCAAAGTGAAGCCATCGCCGACTTGCAGCTCCCAGTTCAAGAGGTCGACCGAGGTCGGTCCGGCGTTGAAGATCTCGATCATCTCGTCGCCACCGCCATTGGGACCATCGGTCCGGATCTCCGAGATGACCACGCCGGCCGCCGACGACGGGGGCGGAAGCGGCGGAGTTCCGCAGGCTTCAACCGTCGAGGTGTTCTTGGGGCTCACGCCACCGTTGTTGTGGACGAAGTCTGAGGCGTTGTCGTCTGTGTCGATGCAGCTGCCAAGGCCGTCGCCGTGCCTTCGCTGCATCGACTGCTCGTTCGGGCCGGGGTTCATCGCGGCGACGCCGTTGCCCTCACTCGAGGCGGCACCTTGCTCGTTCGGGCCGCCCCCAGGGCGAGGCGCCGTGCCGGCACCGTCGATCGCGGCTCCGAGCGCGTCGGCGATCTCCACGCCGCCGTACTGCGCCACGTCGAAGCTCGCCGCATGATCCGCCGCCACGGGTGCCAAATCCGGTGTGTTTCCGATGAGGAAGTAGCCGTTCGCGGGGATGAACGTCGAGCTGGCGAGTGGGATGGTTGCTTCCACGGTGAAGCCTGCCGTGCCATCGGGCGGGTACACCCTGAGCGTATAGCCATCGAGCAGCACCGGAGCGCTGGTCGGGTTGTACAGCTCGACGAAGTCCGTGGCACGATCCGTCGAGAACTCACTGATCACGACGTGTGTGGGCGTGGGTACGACGTCGACGGAGATTGCGCCCGCGTTGTTGGTCAGATCGGGATCCGTCGCCGAGACCGAATTCACGCTGAGGGCCAAGGTGTAGCTGCCTGGAAGGAGTGGTGTGATACCTATCGTCACCGTTTCGCTGTTTCCGGACGCCAGAACACCGATGGAGCACGTGACCTCCTGGTCGACCGCGTCGTAGGCGCATCCGGGCGAGCTGGGTCCACCGTTGAACGCGAATTCGCCGGTTGCGAGCGGCAGCAACACCTTCGACGCCGGCGCTTGAGATGGGCCGCGGTTCTCCGCGGTGATGTCGATGGTCATCGGCACGCCGGTCGTGACTTGGACGGGATTCGCCAAGTTCCCCGCAGGCACGGAACTGTGGAACGCAACGTCGGCAACCAGATTGTTGTTGTTGCTGCCGACGGACGTCACTCGACCGGCGGCTGCGTCGAGGTCGACAGTGCCCGGACCGCAGGACGATGTTCCGGTACCGGTCACCTCCCAACACGCGCTGTCATCGGAATCGAGGCCTGAGGGGGTGAGGGCGATGGAAGTGCCGGCTGCGACGCCGCCGAGCGCGGCTTCACCGGCGGCGTTCCACATGCCGAGAGCATCTGGAATGGGCGTGTCCCTCTCTCCGGTGTTGGCGGCCCCATAGGCGACATAATCGACAATGGCGCCTGAAGTGTCCACGAGCCAGACTTCGTCGGCCACGTTGGAAAGCACTCCAGGGTCCCCTTCATCGACGTTGTAGTGCAGCGCCGCGCCGGTGTCGCCACCGTCCTCTTGGAGCCAGATGACGGCGATGCCACCTGGGGGAAGCGTCGATGGGTTGGACGCCAGGTCGGTTGCGGGAATCGTGAAGTCGAGGGGATCGTTGGGGTCGACGTGACCGGTGAACGGACTCGAGTCGGTCAGCCGCAAGCCCGTCAGGTCGTAGTCCGAGCCCCCGGCGTTGTAGAGCTCAATGAACTCGTCCTTCGCCCCCGTCTGGGAATACAACAGTTCGTTGACCACCACGACACCGGCGTCGGCAGACACCACGTAGAGGGGCGCACCGCATGGCGTCGCCAGGTCGTCGGTCGCCTGCGGATCCCGATGGTCCCAGTGGCGGATGAAGTCGGCGCCGTTGTCTCCGGTGTCGACGCAGCTCCCGGAGGTGGAGCTGTCGAGGCGCTCGTAGCTCTGCTCTGTTGTTGGGTCCACCACCATCGCCGGGAGCGCAGCACCCTCGAACCACGACGACGTCCCTGTCCCGACTTCATCGACGACACCCGAAGCATCCCGGATCCGAATACCCAGATCCGCCGGCAAATCGAAGGCGAACGTCTGGTCGGCAGCCCCGTCGAGGTCGCCCGCATCGTCGGCTAGGAGAAAATGCTCACCTGGTGCGAGCACCGTGTCGGCACCGGCCAGCGTGATGTCGCTCACACCAGCGCCGTTTAGGCGCACCTCGAGGCCGGCGATGTCGATGTCGGAGGTCCCGGCGTTGTACAGCTCAATGAAGTCGCCCGGCCCCTCGGTGGCGAACTCGCTGACGAGCAGCGGGGTGGGCGTGACGTCCAAATAGATCGTTCCCGAGTTGTTGGTGCCGTCGGTGTCCGAGCCGTTCATCGTCACGACCACCGGCAACGCCCAGCCGGATCCGACGTTCTGGGGCACCAACTCCACCTTGTGGCTCTTGATCTGGAGCGAATTCACCTTGCCGAGCAGACACACGACCTCCGTCGCCGTCTGCGAGCATCCTCCCGAGTTGACGAGGAGGAAGTCGGCGCTGTCGACCGTCACCGTGATCTCGACACCCGGTGCGGGGTCGCCCGAGAGGTTTTGCACGTACACGTCGATCCGGGTCTCCTGGCCGACCACCGCTTGGATCGGGCTCGCCGGGCTACTTGCCGGGTCGATGCTGGTCAACGCCGGGTCGGAGACCGCCGATCCGATCGAGATGCTCACCGTTGCAGTGTCCGTGAGCCCGAGCGCATCGCGGATTCGATAGTCGAACGTGTCCGTGATCCCGTCGACACCGGCCGGCGGCGTATACAGGTAGACACCGTCGCTCTCCGGATCCTCGATGGTTCCACCCTGCGTGGTCGTCGTGCTGACAACGTCATCGAAGATCGGGCTCTCTGCATCGGGATCGCTGTCGTTGCTGAGCAGGTCGGCCGAGTCGATAGAGATAGTCACATCAGTGGTTGTTGAGAAACCTCCATCGTTGACCGCGATCGGCGGCTCATTGACGTCGTCGACATCGACGGTGACGGTTTCCGCAGCAGATGTGTTGCCGGCATCATCGGTCGCGGTGATCGACAGGCCGTATGACGACGTCGTTTCGTGATCGAGCAGGACCAACGTGCGGATCACTCCGGCCGCGTCGATCGAGAACGTGGGCGATCCCCCGACGATGGTGAATCCGGTGACTCCCACGGTGTCGGTTGCGGCGACGGTCATCACCGTCGTGCCGACAGTGGCTGTCTCGAGGACCGCACCCGTCTGGCTCGCGGTCACGACGGGCGGCGTGGTGTCGACCACGTCAACGCCGCGGCTCGCGGTGCCGGTGTTCCCGGACGGATCGGTCACGGAATAAACCACGATGTACGAACCCGGCGTTGCGGTGTCTACGCCTGACGCGTCTGGGACTGGCGAAGCTGAGAACGACGCGTCGTTGTCCGTGGCTGATGCTCCGAGTTCTGAATAGGAAGAGCCGGCCTCGATGGTCTGGGGATCGGCACCGGTCACCGTGATTACGGGGTCGGTCGTATCTACCACGGCAACGGTTCGATTCGCCGTCCCGATGTTGCCGGACGGATCAGTGACCGAATACGCCACGAGATATGAACCAGGTGTTGAGGTATCCACTCCAGACGCGTCCGCAGCCGGCACCCCACCGAAAGTGGCGTCGTTGTCGGTCGCCGTTGCTCCGAGTTCGACGTAGGGCGCTCCAGCCTCGATGACTTGCGGATTGGCGCCAGTTGGGCTGATGACCGGAGCAGTCGTATCCACCACCGCCACCGTCCGATTGGCAGTCCCGATGTTCCCCGACGGATCGGTCACCGAATAGCTCACCGAGTACGACCCAGGAATCGACGTGTTCACTCCCGACGAATTCGCCGTAGGCGTCGTTGAGAACGTCGCATCATTGTCCGTCGCCGTTGCACCCAACTCCACATACGCCGCGCCGGCTTCGATCACCTGCGGATTGCTGCCAATCACCGTGATGACCGGGGCCGTCGTGTCCACCACCGTCACGCTCCGGTTTGCAGTCCCCGTGTTGCCAGACGGATCCGTCACCGAATAGCTCACCGAGTACGACCCAGGAACCGACGTATTCACTCCCGACGAATTCGCTGTAGGCGTCGCCGAGAACGTCGCATCATTGTCCGTCGCCGTCGCACCCAACTCCACATACGCACTCCCGGCCTCGATCACCTGCGGATTGCTGCCAATCACCGTGATGACCGGGGCGGTCGTGTCCACCACCGCCACGGTCCGGTTTGCAGTCCCCGTGTTGCCGGACGGATCAGTCACCGAATACACCACCGAGTACGAGCCAGGAACCGACGTGTTGACACTCGACGAGTCGGCGCTCGGCACAGCCGCAAATGTCGGGTCGTTGTCCGTGGCCGTCGCACCCAACTCCACATACGCACTCCCGGCTTCGATGACCTGCGGATTCGCACCGGTAGGGGTGACGACTGGCGGCGTGATGTCGCCCACAACAACGGTTCGGTTCTTGGTTGTGGTGTTACCCGATGCGTCGGCGACTGTATAGACGACGGTATAGGTGCCAGAGACAGACGTGTTGACCCCCGAGGTGTCCGCGGTTGGCGATGCTGTGAACGTCGCGTCGTTGTCGGTAGCCGTTGCTCCCAATTCCACATAGGGATTGCCGGTCTCGATGTTCTGAGGGTTCGCTCCTTGCAGTGTGATGACAGGCTTCGTCGTGTCCACGACGTTCACCGTTCGGACTGCCGGGTTTGCGCTGTTGCCCGAAGAGTCGCTGACTGAGTACGTGACGGTGTAGGTACCGGGACGAGAGGCGTCCACGCCGCTGGCATCAGGGACAGCGCTCGCGGCGAAGCTGGTGTCGTTGTCTGCCGCCGTGGCACCGAGTTCCACATAGGCCCCACCGGCTTCGATGGTCTGCGGATCGGCGCCCTTCAGCACGATCTTGGGCTTCGTGGTGTCGATCACTTTGACCGTGCGTTGCGCTGTGGCCTGCTTTCCATCCGAGTCGGTGACTCGATATGAGACCGTATAGGTTCCTGGTCGACCGGCATTGAGCAGCGAAGCGTCGACGATGACCGACGCGGTGAGGTCACCGTCTTTCGCGTCGGAGGCGGTGGCGCCGGCCTCGACGTACAGCTGTCCGGCCTCCATCGTGAGCGGATTCGAACCCTTGACCAACAGTTGAGGGCCGTTCGGGTCTTCCACGACGACGGTCCTTGTGCGGGTCGACGTGTTCCCCGTCGGGTCGGTCGACGTGTAGACGACGAGATACGAACCGGCCTTGCTCGTATCGACGGCGGTAGCGTCGACTATGAACGATGGTTTGAAGGATGGGTCGGCGTCTGCGACCTGCGCCCCTGGATCGGTGAACTCGTCACCGATGTTCAGGACCAGCGGGTTCGGGCCGAGCAGCGTGATCGTGGGTCCAGCTGTGTCCGGGGTGCCCCGTACATCGAGCCGTACGGTTACGACGGTCTCGACGATTCCGTCCGACAGCGCATAACGGAAGGAGTCGGAACCCGAGTACGCATATGGCGGTGTGTAGATGAGACTTCCCTCGACGACAGTGCCTCCAGCGATCGAGATCGAGTCGAACCATGCGAGGAACACTGTGTCCCCGTCTTTGTCGACGGCCAGCGCCAGCGGGTCGAAACGAACAGTCTTGCCCCCAGCCGCCACGAGCGTCCCCGGCCCCGGATCGACGACAGGGTCGTTGACCGGCCGGACCACCACTGCGACGGTGCCCTCCGACCGTGCGCCATCCTCATCGATGGCGACGTAGGTGATCAGATCAGATCCGAAGAAGTCGGCATCTGGCCGGTAGTTGACCGTCAAGTTGCTGTTGAGGGTTGCGACGCCGTTCGAAGGTTGGCCGACGAGCTCGATGGCGGCGATGGCCCCATCTGCGTCGCTGTCGTTTGCAAGCACATCGATATCGACTGCGTCGTCTTCGTCGACGGTCGCAGAGTCGCCTCGGACGATCGGCGCATCATTGACCCCAACCACCGTGATCACGACCGTTGCCGTCGTCGATTGCCCGCCGCTGTCGATAACTTCGTAGACGAATTCGTCCTCACCGACGTACTCGCCGGACGGAATGTAGGTGACGGTGCCGTCGGCGTTGACGATGACGGTTCCGAACGACGGGTCGACGACGATCGCCAGGGTGTCAATGCTCGACAGCGCATCGTTGTTCAACACGTCGATGACTCGCCGCGCGTCTTGCGTTGCAGTTGCGAAATCGTCTCTGGCGACGGGTGCGTATTGCGTGTCGACGAATTGCACCAATGCGGGAGGTGGTTCCGGAAGCTCGAGCGGTCCGCTGCCTGGCAAGGTCACGACTCCGGTCGTGAGGGCGGCGGCAGCCCCGCCCGTCGCGACTGCGGCAACACCAACCGTCGACCCGACGCTCTGCGCCACACCGGCCAGACCTTGGAGGAACGGCAGCTGCGCCAGCCACGACAACGGACCAGCGATCCATCGCAGGCGGCCCATCGAGAGATTCAGGAACGTCCGCACGACCTTTGGATCGAACTGGGCTCCGGCGTGACGCGCCAGCTCTTGGCGAGCCTCGGCCGTCGACATCGGTTCCTTGTAGGAACGCACCGTCGTCATCACGTCGTACGCATCTGCGACACAGACGATCCGGCCGGCTTGCGAGATCTCGCTACCGGCCTTGCCGTGTGGGTACCCGTTTCCGTCAAAGCGCTCGTGGTGATCGACAACCGCTCCGGCCCATGGTCCGAGCCAGTCGAGGAGAGGTCCGCAAATCTCCTCACCGAAGACCGGGTGTAGCTTGATCTGCTCCCACTCGTCGTCGTCGAGTTTGCCTGGCTTGTTCAAGATGTCGGTGGAGACCTTCAACTTGCCGATGTCGTGAAGCAATGACGCCCAACGCAGTTTTGCCCGGTCCTCGTCGCCGATGTTCATTTCTTCGGCCAACATCTCCGTGTAAGCCCGAACGCGCTCGGCATGACCACGGGTGCGAGGGTCGTGAGTGTTGAGTGCCGTGGCCAGCTGCAACACCAACTCAGCTGATTTAGCCGGCGAGTTGTCGTCCACCGACTCGGCCTCGGCCAGGATGGCGCGAAGATTCTTCACTGATGAGCCAGATCGAAGGGCAGTTCGGAAACGCGACGGCGATTGATCCGGAAACACCATCGTGAGGCTCAGCATCGCTGCCAGCGGGAGCGCCTTGCGAGCCACTTTCTCCACGCTCATGAGAGTTGCCGTCGACGCCACGATGATCACCAACCAGATCAGCCCGAGCTGGATCACGTTGTCAGGCGATGGGGCCGCCTTGGACAATCCCACGGATACTCCGATCGACGCCAGGATCGGAAGCAGAAAGACTGCAGAACGCACGGCGAATGAGAGGACCGGACGGCCCTCCCATCGACGCGCGGTGTCTACGGATTTAGAAGTGGTTTGTGTGTTCACGAACGGCTCGATTGGCAACTGTCACTACTGCCTATCGGCCCCGATCATTCGCGACTCAAGCACGGTATTTCGACACGCCGTCGGACTAGACCGTTTCAGCGCACGTCAGGAGGGACCGGTTCAGCGCACGTCAGGAGTGACGCGTACGATTCGTTCGATCGCGCCGTAGACCTGTTCTCCGAAGCCCCGGTCCTCCGGCTCCATCAGGTTGGCCATCACCTTCAACACCCATTCCATCAGCGGCCGTGACCGCATTCCCGTCCGGACCAGAGCACCCATCACTTGGGGCCTTCCAATCGCCGTCAAGAACAGGCGAGCGACCTTGTTGTACAAGCCGTATTGGTCTTCGAGCGCAGCGGGATAGTTCTGCAGCAAGCCGAGATCATCGCTTCCGATTGCTTGCGAGATGTAGTGGGCGGCGAGGCGACCGGTTTCGTACCCGTAATCGATGCCTTCACCGTTGAACGCGTTCACTGCTCCTGCTGCATCTCCAACCAGCACCCAATTCGGGCCGGCCTTCGGCGAAACCGAGAACGTCATCGGGAGCTTGCCGCCTTTTGGCGCCACAACCACCGATTCCGGCGTGACCCCCCAGTACTCAGGAAGGGCTTCGATCAGTGCGTCCATGAGCTTGTTCGAATTGAATTCCTTCCAACCCTTGAAGGTTGACACGGCTCCTGCCCCGATGTTCAGTTGGCCATCACCGAGCGGGAAGATCCAGCCGTAGCCAGGAAGTGGGCTGCCATTGCTGTCTCGGATGTCGAGGTGTGACTCGAGATATTGGTCGTCGGACCGCGGTGAGTTGTAGTACCCCCTCACGGCCAATCCGTACGGATACGCCTTGTTGCGCTCGGTGCCGAGTTTGCGCCCAAACCTGGAGAGGGATCCGTCCGCGATGACGGTGACCTTGGGGTGGACCAAGCGCTCGTCGCCATCGCCGTCTTTCAATCGCACGCCAGTGAGTCGGCCTCCCTCGACGACCGGTTCAGCCGTGGTGCCCTGCAGAATGAGCGCCCCTTGCTTTTCGGCGAGGGCAGCAACCTGCATGTCCAGGTCGGTCCGACGAATCACTGCTCCCCAGTTGGGGTAGATGCTGTGATCGGGCCAAGGCATCTCGAGCTTCACTCCGCCGGCGTACGCTCGCAATCCCACGATCTTGTGCAGCTCCGGCACCGCGAAGTCGAATCCCATCTCGGTCAGTTGATGTATTGCTCGGGGTGTGAGCCCGTCACCGCAGGTCTTGTCTCGCGGGAATCGCTTCTTTTCGGCGAGGACTACCGAGTGACCTGAGCGAGCAAGCCAATAGGCCGCCGCCGCTCCGCCCGGCCCACCGCCAACGATCACTACTTCTGGATTCACGATGAGGACGTTACCCACTGCTGGTTATCAACGAGAATTCGGACCTCGGACTGAGCGACAACCGCTATTCGCCGGCAGCAACCGCTTCGTCGCCGAGTCCGCAATCGGCCTCTGCAACTCCGATGCCCTCTCCACCGAACGCCACACGCTCATAGAGCACGACGGCTGCTAGCTCTTCCGGTGACAGGCGTGACCCGAAGCCTGGCATCACGCCACCACTGCTGCCGACTGGTGTGTCCAACGCTCCATAGGTGGCTTCCGGCCAGGCGCTGCTCCCCAGAGCCACCCACTCGACGTGGGTCGCACACTGATCAGTGGGAAAACTGGCGAGGACTGCTCCTCCGGTGAATGCGGGGCCGGCGCCGCCGCCGCCTTCCGCACCGTGGCAAGCCGCACATTGGGTGGCGTACAGGTCGCTGCCCATCGCGAAGAAATCGACCGCGCTGACACCGTATTCAGAACCATCGCAAGACTGCGCAACTCCAGTGACGGGATCGATGGCGAGTTGGCCGCCACCTCCGCAGTCTGGCCCGTTCGGAATCAACAATGCGTACATGAGGGCCACTGCGGGAATCGCGACGAACGTGGCCATCATCCAAACGGGCACGGCCCGACGCTTCACGGGCTCGGGCACCTCAGGTTCAACCTCTACTTCAACTTCAGGCGGAGCGGCCGTTGGCTCGAAGATTTCGACGATCGGCCCAGCCGGCGCTGCAGGAGCCGCCGCCGCCGGGGCAGCTGCAGGAGCGGCTGCAGACGCTGCGGGAGGAGCTGCCGCTGCCGGCGCCGCCTCTCCGCCGCTCCAGGCAGCAACGATCTGCTCCACCGTCGTCCCGGTAGCGGTGGCGCGAGCACGTGCCGCACGTTCCACCAGGTCGGTTGGAACTCCCAGTTCAGCGGAGATGGAAGCGAGCTGTTCTTGCATGATCAGTCGAGACTCACGAGATAGGCGGCCAGTTGCGAGATTTCTGTGTCACTCAGACTGCCATACGCGGGCATCGTCGACCAAGGCCGCACCGCGCGGGGGTCGTTGAGATACGCAGTCAGCCAGGCGACCGAGTCCGTCGGCTCTCTGGAGCCGGAGTGCATCAAGTCGGGCCCGATCCGTTGCACCCCGAACATCGCCGGGGTCTCGTGCACGTAGTCTCCTGCCTGGCTCACGGGTCCGAGTCCGACATCGGTGACGATCGGTCGGACTTGTTGTGTGTGGCAGTACCAGCAGCCTTCCTGGAGGTAGATCTGTCGACCGGCAGCCTCATCCGATCCCTCTTCATAGAAGCGGCTGAAGTCGCCGAGGATGGTGCCTTCGACGTTTTCGGCTTCAAAGCTGGGCAGGATCCAAACTGAGAGAGCCGCAACGGCAAACAAGCCGACGGCGCCTTTCAACAGCCCGCCCAGCAACACAGGCGGAGCCGGATCGAGGACCGCTGGATCGTCCCCGTCATCGTCTACGACAACCCGGTCTACATCGGTGGCCTCGGCGCCGGCGCCGAACAGGGAACGAAGGAACAGGAACTGTGCCAGCGCAAACAGTGCCAGTCCAAAGGCACGCAGCAGCCACGGACCCTCGAGTGGACCAACCGAATTGATGAACTGTTCGCCGTAGGGCAGCACGTCCTCGGTGTTCGCGGTGCCGATCCATGTCAGCCCTTGCTGCAGGCCACCAAACCAGGATGCTCCGACGGCGAGCAGCAAACCAGAGACGGACACACCGAAGTGCACCTGCGCCGATACGTCGGTGGGACGGCGTCCCGCGAGCGCAGGCAGCGAGACCGAGACGAATGCGAACAGCCAGAACGAGATGGCGCCATAGAACAAGACGAGGTCGAAAGCCGATTGCCATGCAGTGAACTGCAAGACCGCACTAGGCGACCGAAGCGACTGCACCATGTTCTGGACCGCCGCAATCGTGAAGAAGACGAAGCCGGCAGCGAGGTAGCGGATCGCCGCCTGGTTGGTCACGTGATCCCAACGGTCGCGCACGGTGAATGCGACGTCCGCGATGACTGCGATTGCCGGCACCAACAGCCCGATCGCAAAGAACGCACCGATGGTCTCGAGCCAGTCAGGCACCGGTCCGTACACATTGAATCGTGGACCGGTCCAGGCCCAGGCGAATGCGAGCGACCAGAACACGATGAGCGAGATCCGCGAGGACCGCCGCTGGCCGTGACCGGTCAGTGCAGGAACGATGTGATAGACAACGCCAACGCCGGCCGCAGCGAGCCACAGCCCGGTGAAGCTGGATTGGAAGAACGAGGTCAGCAGCTGCGAATTGACACCCGGGATTCCAGGAAGGTTTCCGCTGACGAAACTGAACACGAACCACCACGGTGCTGCAACGAGGAACCACTGGGCAGGCATCAGGTCCTTTTGTCCGCCTGACACGGTCTTCGTGCAAACGAATGCGGCGATTGCGACGCCCAACACGATGAGCGCGTCTGCCCAGAGTGGATACTCGAGCAGCAGTCGGCCCTCGTTGAAGCCAGAGAGCACCGCCAGGCCGCCGATGGCCACACCGAGCGTGATCAGGCCAAGGCCCGTCTTCGCAAGCATCGGATTCCACAAGGGCGCTTCAGAGACCTTTGGAAGAATGTGATAGGCAGCCCCGATGAGTCCGATCGTCAGCCACCCGTAGATGAAGGTGTCGAGCGCGACAGGAGCGATCCGGCCGTAGGAGAACATCTCGACGCCGCTGAGCAAGTCGGGGGCAACGATCTGGAATGCGGCCACCATTCCCAGTAGCGCAGCTGCAACGAGAAATGCGCCGGCAACTCTGAGGTGCGCCAACGATGTGCTGTTGGCAGCGGCCACATCCCCGTCAGACAGGGAGGTCGCTTCGGTTGCCTGGATCTCTGCGCTCACCGTTCCTCCGTGGAATGCGGGCCTGCGGGCCGCAAGCCTAGCGGTGTTCGCGACCCGCCATCATCTCTATGGAATCTGTCGCGGATCGCCGGTCGTCGACTGACGCGAGGTCCTCATCGGAGCATGTTGCCAACAGACTCCTGCAGACCTTTAGGATGCGCACTCATGCGTACAATGACCACCGCGCGATCGATGAGTTGCCAGGAGGACGCACCGTGACAGACCAGAAGCGCTTGCGCCTTGGCATTGCAGCCATGGTCGGTGGTTCCGTCATCCTCACGATCGGCGTGTTGTGGGCCCACTTCACGGAACTCTCTCCGGTCAACCAGTTCGACGAGCCCATCTACGAGTTCATCCCGCGTGGTTGGGTCTGGACCTCGATCGGCCAACTCATCGCCATCACCGGCGGACAGATCGCTTTGATCGGCATCGTGGTTGCGTTTGTCTGGGAGCGCCCCATGACCTGGGCTCGAGCCAGCATCGGTGCGGCAGTGTTCGTGGTCGAGTCGCTGATCATCTTCGGCATGATTCCCAATCAGTGGCTCACGCTCACGCAGAGCCAACTCGAATGGACACCGCAGAAGATTGCGTTCTCACTCCCGCGAGCGCTCACGTTGAACAATGAGGTCACGATCTCCTACGCAGTCATCAAGGACGTTGTGTCGGCCGGTTACTCGACGACGGCGCTCCTCGCCTGGCCCGCAGTGATGGTCTGGTGGCAGAATCGCGAGAAGGCGAGGCGGGACGCACCACCTCCTGTCGAGATCTCGGCGTACGGTCGACCGATGATTGGTGATGCCTGATGGCCAAGAATGACGTCTGGTTCGAAACGCCCCCGATGCGTGACGACTACCAACTGACCGAGGTGTCTGGTGACTACTTGAAGGCTGCGGTCAAGCCCAAACAGTTCCTGCACATCAACCAATCCGAGTGCATCCTGTGCGAGGGCTGTGTCGACATCTGTCCGTGGAAGTGCATCCACTACCTCTCAGTCGACGCAATCGCCGAGGCCACGAACGTCAGCGACCCGCGAATGGACGAATCGAACTTCGGAATCTTCGTGGTCGACGAGGACGAATGTACGCGGTGTGCGCTGTGCGTAGACCGGTGTCCGACCAACGTCATCACCCTCGGCAAATTCGAGGGCTCGTTGGCTCAGCAGGGCGAAGAGCTCGGTTTGGCTCCGTGGGATGTGGACACCGGTGACCGCGATTTCAAGAACGGTTACTCCTACGGGATGCGGTGGTGACCATGACTTCCACGATTGTTTTGCATGGCACGGCGTGGGCGGGGAGACTGTCGATCGGCAACTCGAACACCTACATGACGAGCGGGAGGAGCGACGTTGGCCAACCGTAACGGCGACGACCAACGCGTCGCATTGAAAGAACGCATCGCAGGAGCCGCAGACGCCCTCCGCCAAAGCCAGGTGTGGACCAGCATTTTCCGGCCAGGGTCGCCGTTCCGGCACGGCTACTCGGACTCACCTCGTAACCGGTCGTACGTCATCATGAACAACGTGCTCTATCACCTTCATCCAGTGAAGGTGAAGCGTCACGGTGTCCGCCTCTCGTACACCCTGTGTCTGGGAGGGCTGAGCTTCTTCCTCTTCATACTGCTCACGATCACGGGCATCTTCTTGATGTTCTATTACCGGCCCACGTCTCCGGCGGCCTACAACGACATCGCCGCGCTTGCGACAGACGTTGCATTCGGCCAGATCGTTCGCAACATGCATCGCTGGGGCGCTCATGCCATGGTGCTCACCGTGTTCCTGCACATGGCACGCGTCTTCTACCACGGCGCCTACAAGCCACCTCGAGAATTCAACTGGGTGATCGGAGTGGTTCTCCTCCTCTTGACACTGCTCCTCTCGTTCACCGGCTACCTGCTGCCGTGGGACCAGTTGGCACTCTGGGCGGTCACCGTTGGATCCAACATGGCGGCGTACACACCGGTGTTCGGAGCCCAGGTGAGCTTCGGGCTCGTGGGTGGCGTGCAGATCACCGGAGACACCCTGCTGCGTTGGTACGTGCTGCACGTGTTGTTCTTGCCATTCATCATCGTCGTGTTCATGGCCGTCCACTTCTGGAGAGTCCGCAAAGACGGCGGAATCTCAGGACCCTTGTAGGAGAAGCGCTTGGCTGAGATACCTGAATCCATCCTCAGACGCTCCGCGGCGGCGCGTGCCAAGGCGGAAGGTCGACCGCTCGACGAGATCCTTGCCGAAATGGGTCTCGCACCCGAGGGCGGCTCAGCGCCTGCTGCGGCTCCAGCCGGCGAGCCCGCCGCGGCTCCAGTCGCCGAGGCTGTGGCGCCAGAACCTGCCGCCGCAGCACCCGCTGCCGCTGACCCCGGTGGAGCGGCCCTCGAGGGCTTCGCAGCAATGGCCGACGTTGGCGTACCCGAATCGCTCATCGAACGCAGCACGAGAGCACGCGCCAAGGCCGACGGCATCGCGCTTCCGGGCGCTGCGCCGGCGGCACCCGTGGCCGCAGGCGGTGGTGGCGGCGCAGCAGCGGCTCCTGCCGCTGCCCCAGTAGCTGCAATACCCGCCGGAGTTCGGACCCAACGTCTCCTTACGGTCGTCAAGGCCAACGCCATTCAGCAGGTGAAGAAGGAACCGCACGACAAGGTCAACACGTGGCCCCACCTCGTCGCTGCCGAGTTTGTCGCCTTGATGGTGATGACGGCATTCCTGCTGGTCTTTTCGGTCTTCGTCGATGCTCCCCTGTTGGAGTTGGCCAACTTCAACGAACAGCCGAACCCGTCGAAGGCTCCGTGGTACTTCCTCGGCTTGCAGGAACTGTTGAGCTACTTCGATCCCCAAGTCGCAGGCGTGATCATTCCTGGCTTCGGCATCGCGGCCATCGCTTTCATCCCCTACATCGACAAGAACCCTTCGGTGCGGCCCAATGACCGCAAACTGGCCATAATGATCTTCACGTTCTTTGTCATGGCATCAGCAATCTTGACCATCTTCGGTTCGTTCTTCAGAGGCCCAGGGTTCAACTTCACGTATCCTTGGGCAGACGGGATATTCTTCGACTTTTGAACACGACACAGATCTTCATCGTGGCTATCGCCGCCGTTGCGGTGCTCGCATTCGTGAGCATCTTTGCTGTCGCGGGACGGCGGGAGAAGCAACCCGAGAGCACAGGTCGTCTCAGCCGCAAGGCACGGGCACGCGATCGGGCACGCACCCGTCGTGTAGGGTCCGTCGACGCTGCCGATGTTGCGGCCGGAGACGTACTGGTAGCCGAACATCCTGAGCCGGTGAAGGATCCGTTGCTCGAGCGGACGACCATCACCAAAGACGAATACGATGTCACGCGGCGTCAGTTTCTGAACCGATCGCTCGTCGGCATCTTCGGCATCTTTCTCGCCCAGTTCGCCATTGCAGGCCTCGCCTTCTTCTGGCCGAAGCTGAAGGGTGGATTCGGCGCCAAGATCGACGTGGGTTCCGTGCAAGACATCGTCGACGCCATCAACCAACCGGACGGCACGCTGGTGCCAGTGTTCCTGCCTGCCGCCCAGTCGTGGGTGACTACGTTCGATGCGGACATCGAAGGATCGTCGTTCGAGGGACTTCCCGTTGTGGCCGGTGGCGTGATGGCGCTGTGGCAGCGATGCGTCCACCTCGGCTGCCGCGTCCCTGAGTGCATCCCCTCGCAAGGATTCGAGTGCCCATGTCACGGCTCGAAGTACAACTTCCACGGCGAGTACTTCGACGGTCCGGCTCCACGTAACCTCGACCGCTTCGTGATCGAGGTCAACGCGAACGGCAATCTCATCATCGACACCGGCCAAGTCATCCAGACTCCTCGTGCTTCGGTCAAGACCATCGCGTACCCCCAGGGTCCGACATGCAACTGACGGGAGCCAGGTAGGGCATGCGCGCTGGAACGAAACTCTTCGACGCGATGATCCTCGCCGTCGAGGCGACTGAAGACGAGGTCGTACCCGACACCACGATCGACCTCGGTGCCGTTGTCATCGCCATTGCTGTGGTGTCGGCGCTCATCTGGGTGGCTTACTTGCTGCGCACAGGACGAACCGCAGAACCGTCTCCTGAGGAGACGCCGCCGAACCAGCAGCCCTTCATATCTGACGACGAGATGGAGTCCACCCGTCTGAATCGGGTCCTTGGCGCTGCGGTGATATCAGCCGCGGTTCTGGCCATCGCCATGCCGGTGTACTACTTCTCAGAGGCCAACCGTCAGGCTGAAGCCGCCGAGAAACAAAACGAGCGCGACATCCACGAAGGTGAGCGCTGGTACACCAACTTCTCTTGCGTGAACTGTCACGGTCCAGTTGCCGGCGGCGGTGCAGCCGAATTCATTGAGCCACGGAGCAAGCTCACGACGGCATGGTCGGCGCCATCGCTCAATGACGTCTTCTATCGCTACTCCGATGACGAGGTCCGTTTCTGGATCGTCTACGGACGGGACGGTACCCCGATGCCTGCGAGCGGTCTCGAGGGCGGTGGCGGTATGACGAGTCAAGAAGTCGACCAGGTCATGGCATACATCCGCTCCTTGCAGATTCCGCAGGCAGAAGTGGTTGCCGAGGTCGAAGGCGCCGTCAACCAGGCACTCAGTCGTATCGACAACGGGGCGCTGACCGTCACAGACCTCATCAACGGCACCGCAACAGCGGACGGTCAAGTGCAGGCGATAGAAGACATCCTCGCAGCACCCGAGTTGTTCGCTTCGATCGATACGACACCGGCCGACATCCGTGCGGTATTCATCGCACGGGAGACCTGCACGCCGGCGTCTGCCGCACTCGTCAACACGAGCTGCTCGATGAGGAATCTGGACACCGACAGGGACGGCCTCGCCGACGACGCTGAACGCGCGATCAACGAATTGTTCGCACACGTGGCCCAGAGCCTCGACCGCCCTGACTTTGCCATCGAGTTGCGAACCGACAACGCCTTCTCGATGGAGGATGCTGCGGGCAACATGATCCCTGACCTCGAGGAAGCCGAAAGTCTGCTCCGCGAGCTCGACACGATCCGGCTCCAGCTCAACGTGGTCCAGAGTCGCCAAGACGTCTTCCTGGAAGCGGCAGAAGCCGGCAAGGAGTACCTCGAAGAGGCACTTGCCGAGGCTGCTTGGGAGGTCGATTTCGACGCCCTCGCTGCCGAGGCGTTTGATGGAGACGTCGAAGCAGCGACACGTGCCGTTGGCCTGTTCAACAGCTACTGCGCCCGTTGCCACACGGCCGGATATTCAGCCGGGGTCGCCTTCCAGCAAGAAGAGGGCTCTGGTGCATGGGGACCGTCATTGCTCGACGGTCGGTCCGTGCTGCAGTTCCCCTCCGCTGACGAGCATGTCGACTTCATCATCAATGGTTCGAATCTCGCCGAAAACTATGGGGTCAACGGAATCGGTCGCGGCTGGATGCCCGGCTTCGGACAGATCTTGTCGCGTGATGACATCTTGTTGATTGTTCAGTACGAAAGGGCCATGTGATGATCGAGCGGCTTCACCGTGAAGAATCCGGGTTCACGATGCTCGAGAAGCTTGGTATCGCGCTCGTCATCCTCACCGCTCTTGTCTTTGTTCCGGCCATCCGAGGCGCCATCGGCGACGCGTACGACGCAATCTTCAAAAACACCGACGAGAGTGGACAGATCACTCAGGCCTCGATCGCTGCACGCGGTGTCCTCGTCACGGTGACGGCACTGATCGCCTTCAACGGCACCGGGTTCCTGCTGCTGTACACGAACCTCGGCAAGCGGCTCGCCTTCCTCGTCGGAGGTGCAGCCTCCTTCGGATGGCTGGCCATTGGTTCCCTGCTCTTCGTGGTCTATGCCCCCCGGGGTCTTCGGCCCGCTCGAATCGAAGGTTTGAACGCATTCCAGATTCGAGTACCGGCGGCTGCGGTGATGATCGGATCGTTCATCCTGTTCGTCATGTTCTTGGCGGCGATGAACCGCCTTGAAGAAGCAGAGGCTGCAGAAACCGCCTGACGCGGCACTGTCGAGCGTGCTTGATTCCACCCCATCGGTTCGTTTAAGCACGCTCGACGGCTGTTTCAGCCGGCGGAGGCGGAGCGACGTCCTGAGTGAAGGTGGAAGCTGAGGATCTGTAGCTCAGTGGACAAATCGACTCGTCGGACCTGCACCTCTTCAGGGACTCGCAGCACCGTTGGGGCGAAGTTGAGAATTGACGTGACCCCAGCCGACACCAGTCGATCGGCTACCTCTTGAGCAGCACCCGCTGGTGTAGCAATGACGCCGATCATCACCCCTGCGCTCGCAACGAGATCTTCCAGGCGAGACATCGGCTGCACGGCAAGTCCGTCGATCTGTGATCCGACCTTGGCGGCATCTACATCGAACAACGCACCAACCGAGAAGCCCCAATCGTTGAAGCCCTTGTAGTTCGCCAGCGCGGATCCGAGGTTTCCTGCGCCGATGATCGCCACCACGAGGTCAGCACTCAGCCCGAGAGCCATCTCGATCTGAGTCCGCAGCTGCACAGTGTCGTAACCGACACCGCGAACGCCGTACGAGCCGAGATAGGAGAGATCCTTACGTACCTGAGCCGAATTTGCTCCTGCCACGTTCGCCAGTTGCTCGGACGAAATCATCGCGTGCGCCTTCGGCATTTCGCCGAGGACCCGGAGGTACAAGGGCAGCCGAGAAACGGTGGCCGGGGGGATGGACTCTCTCACGAACTTGACAATAGTGGCAGGCTCGAACCCAAAATCCGATTGGACTCAATCGACGTTCGGGCGAGTCATGCCTCGATGTCGCGCTTCGTTCTTCGACGTGCTCGCCACAACGCTCGAGCGGCGTCCCACGAGGTCCACCGACCCTCCAGCACCGGACGACCGTCTACGAGAACGACCGGAATCCGTTCGACATACCCTGCCGCCGAGGGGTCGTCGGTGATGTCTCGTTGGTCGACATCGAGACGCAGGATTCTCGACCACCTGCTCACCGTGCTCCATCCGTCGTCACACACTGAGCAGTCCGGCCGCGTGAGGAATTCGATCATGACAGACCGGGTACTGTCCATGCGATGCGTCCCGTTACAGCACTTGTGGTCATCGGCCTGCTCGGTCTCATCCTCGCCGCGTTCATCATCCAGATCGTCACCCAGTCGCCGTGATCGACGGGCCGGGACGACGCGTCGACCTACGGAACTGAACGGCCACTCCTGAATCGATGGGCAGGTCGTCGACCGCACTCCCGCCTCGCACCGAAATGGCGACTTGCCCGTGCGAATCGACGACTAGCAAGGCCTCGCCTGGCTCGACGTTCCCATAGGCGGCCGCCCAAGTGAGATGAAACGCAGATCCGCCAACTTCGAGAATGACGTCGTCGCCTTCGCTCAGACCCATCTGCTCGAAGTCTTCGCGTGACACGTTGGTCTGTGCGTTGCCGAACGTGTCAACCCACCAGATCTCACCCGAAGCCACTCCCGCTTCGTGCTCCACCAAAGGCAGCAGCAACGGCGTCACCTGTCCCGGTGGTATCTCCGGTCCAAGTTCATCGAGCGTCGCCTCTCCCGAGGCCAGCACGGCCGCCGCCGGTCCGAAGATGTCTCTTCCGTGGAAGGTCGAACCTGCGCTCGGCAGCATGAACTCGGGATTCTCCAGCGCCACGAACTTGTCGGCACCCCCAACCATGGCCACAGCCGGTGCGAGCAACCCGTTGTCCGGACCGACGAAGTAACCGCGCGACGTACGACACGCGATGGCTCGCCGATCCGTCCCGACGCCGGGGTCCACTACCGCCAACACCACGCCTTCTGGCAGATACTGAACCGCTCGCAGCAGCGCTAGCGCCCCACCTCGAACGTCGCCCTGCCCGATGCCGTGCGTCACGTCGATGACGTTCACCTCTGGGGCGATGCGCGCAACCACGCCATGTACGACGCCGACGAACTCGTCGTCAAGACCGAAGTCGGAGAGAAAAGAAATGTGCATCCGACGAGGCTACTTCCTCTCCAGTGACCCGATTCATCGATCGAGCGGGCGGATCCGCACCTCCGAAAACGGGAGACCATTCGCGTCGAAGGTGACCTCTTCAACACGATCGCAGGTTGCTTGGCCCACCAGGCCTCTCGAGCATGGGGTCGAGACCAAGACCGTGGCGTGATGACCAGTCTCCCGGGTCTCGAGGCGAACCGAGAAGGTCAACTCGCTCACGACGAAACGTGTCGAGTCGAAAGAGACTCGATCGGGAGCCCAAGACACAGCCTCGACCAGTTCCTCTCTCTCCTCGATCAACGCACTACTCGCCCATTGCATGACTCGCCCGTCGGGAGCGGCTACGAACGTGACGTACGCACAGCAGCTGTCAGGGGTCAGCCACCAAGTCTCGGCCAATGCGCCATCGAGGCGGTCGTGGGTCTCGATTCTTTGCGGCAGCGTTCCGTCCGGATTCCACACGGATTCGAGCCACAGCGGGGAGGCGTCGAGGTAGGTGTCGGCGACCCAGTCACCGTCGACCAGTAGTCGTCCGGTCATGCCGACATCGACAACATCCATGCTGAGGCGCGTTTCCAGCCGGAGGAGCCAGCGGCCACCGTCCGGGAACGTCAACTCGAATGCAAGCACCCAGGGATTTGCGGCAAACCCAGCCGGGTCGACGAGCGTCTCGACGATCGCGTCATCAACGTTGACGGTCGAGACATCTGAGCGGACCCTCAAGACGTCAACGCGCTCGACGACGATGTCACCAAGGCCGACCGAGATCGCGCCTGGGACTTCTCCATCTCGCTGCCAACGGAGCGGGGGTGAGAGCCTCACGATCAGGAACTCGTCGACAGCGACCGGATCGATGCTGTCGAGAATCGTGAGGTTGGCGTCGTCGCCCAGCATCTCCATCACTCTCCCGTCGACATCGATGTCGATGGCGAAGGCGCCACCGACGATCTCGAGCTGTCCATTCACAGGCCAGCTGACGCCGGTCCCGCTCTCGAACGCCGCCACGGAATCGGAGCGGAGACGTCGATGGCTGTGTGCACCGAGCGGGCGACTCGTGCCATCCGGGAGATCGACCATGATCACACCCGCGACCGCTCGCGGAAGGTACTCACCGGCGGGTAGACCGGTCACCGAAAAATTCGTGCCGTCAGGCAACCAACCTGCGACCGTCGACGTGTCGGTCGTGATGCACCGTTCCTCACGGCGAGCAACCTCTGACGACACCAGTTCGGTTGCGGCGCACTGCCCGAACAGCACTCCAGCCGACAGGTAGGCGTGTCCAACGGCAGTCTCCAGCACGAGCACCGTATCGTCTGGTGCGATGTTGGCACCGGTCGCCGCGTCTTGCGCTTCGGTCGGTAGAGACTGAAACGACACGGTCGGACCTCCGGTGCTGATGAGGAGCTCAACTGGCGCATCAACAGAAAGACCCTGTTCCGGAGACTGCGAGATCACCGTTCCAGCCGGGGTGAGCTCGTTGGATACCCATGTCCGCACCGTTCTGCGAGTGAAGCCGGCAGAGCCAAGCAGTTGCTCGGCGGCAGCCACGTCAAGGCCAACGACGTCTGGCACCACCAGCAGAATCCCGTTCGGTTGCTCTTCTTCGGGCACTCGAGGCTGCTGCGGACCGGCCAAGAACAGCAACGCTCCCGCGGCGACGACGCCAACGATGGCCCATCCGAGCCTCGGCCGGGGAGGCCGAGGGCCGGGTTCGGGTTCCGCTGCTCCGAGTCGACCAGACACCACCGACACTGCCGACGGGGTAGTCGATTCGGGTGGGGAATCCATTTCGCCATTGTTGCCCAATCGGGCATCTTGTGCGCCGAGTCGGCGCTGCAACGCTCGTTCCACAGCTGGCTTCGAGTACCCTGGCCAACCGATGCGCACGAAGCTGAGGAACTGAGGAGACCCCTTGCCGATGACGTTCGCGAGACTCGACATCCAACCCAACGCCTCTCCGACCGCACCTGCTCACGGGCGGACGTACTGATGGCCAAACTTCGCCTCTTTGCGAATCTGAGGGAAGCCGCTGGCGTCGGGTCGACGGAAGTAGACGGCAACAATGTTTCGGAAGTCCTCGAAGCTGCGGCAGCTCAGTTCGGCGACCGGTTTGCTGCCGGCCTGCCGTCTGCCCAGGTGTGGGTCAACGGGGACATGGCAGAGTTGACGACGGCGGTAACTGCGAGCGACGAAGTGGCCGTCATCCCACCGGTGAGCGGCGGTGCCGAAGCCATGGCAACCTCTACGCCGAGTTGGTACGGCGAAGCGATCATCGGGGCCCTCCTCGTCGCCCTGTTCGCTGCCAACCTGAGTTCGCTCCGGGTGTTCGTATTCGTGCTCGTCGCGATTGGCCTCGCCTGGGTATGGGATCTCGTCGAAGCTGGTCAGGCTCGGAACGTGCCGATCAACATCTTTCCGCCGCTGATCGCGGTGGCCGCAGCGGCCAATGGCGCTTACGTGTGGGGGTGGGCGGGCTTCGCCATTGCGTTGGCCATCGCACTCATGATGACGTTCGTGTGGGCGATCATCGGACAGTCGGGGCGGGGCGTTGACTCGATTGCGATCACCGCGCTCACTGCGTTGATCGCCGGCCTCGGTGCAGGAGGCCTTGCGCTCATACGGTTGGAATCGACGACCGCCACGACGGCATTTCTGGCCATGGGAACCGCAGTCGCGGCGGCAGTCTGGATCACGCTGCGGCTCGGTGAGGCCATACCGGTCGATCCGAATCTTGCCGCTCTCGCCGTTGCAGTGGTCGTCGGCATCGTGGCTGCTCTCACCACCGACACGCTGGGCTTCCCGTTGACACTCCTCGGCGCCGCCGCGGTCACTGCCGGCTTACTCGCCGGGTCCGCATTTGGTGGCTTGGTGAGGGCGGGTTCCGTGTTGCACACCGAGCAGGCTCCCGGCCTGCTTTCGTCTTTCGACGGTGTGTACCTCGCCGCCGGCCTCTTCTGGGTCGTGTTCTTGCTGTTCGGCTGAACAAGACTCAGACCGCAGAACGCCCCTTGTCGACCGCCAGTCCGAGGGCCAGACCTGCACCGGCCGCAGCCAAGCCGAGCAGAACCGCAACCCCCACATTGATCGATGCTGCGGCGAACTGACCATCACGCCACAACTGGACCGAATCGAACATCCAAGTGCTGAACGTCGTGTAGCCGCCGAGGAGGCCGACGGTCACTCCCAGCCCGATCACTGGATCCAGTTTCTGCGAGAAGGCCCCCACAACGAATCCAAGAACGAAGGCCCCCGTGATGTTCGCAACCATGGTTCCGACCGTTCCGGAGAACGCCTTGAAGACGCCGTAACGGGCAACGGAGCCCACAGCACCACCGACCGCAATCCACAGCAGCTCTCTCATCGAGGCGGAGGTTAAGCGATCATCTCAGGTCTCCGAGTCATGCGACCGATACTCGAAGTGCTCAATTCTGCCGCCGTCACTAACGTGAGGTTCTCTATGAGGCGTCTCAAACCCTTTTTTGTCCTGGTGGCGTTTGCCGCTGCACTGACCGTTCTCTCCTCCGTCCCTGCCGGTGCGCAGTCCCAGGATGAGGTCGAACGCACTCAGGCAGAGGTCGATGCCGCGGTGCAGCGACTCGAAGCCGTTGCCGCCGAACTGAACGAGGCCGTGACGGCGTATCAGAAGGTGAATGGCGAACTTGCCGATCTCAACTGGCGAGTCGCAACGCTGTTCGAGCGCATCCACGAGTACGAACAAGAGGTCATTTCCCTGCGCGACCAGGCACGCGACCTCGTCTTGGAGGCCTACACCAGCGGTGGTCAAGATCTCATCCAGGTGGCCCTCGAGGCGGGTTCCATTCAGGATGTGCTCACAAGCCAGGAACTGATCAGTCGAGCTACTGACCGTGATCTCATTGCTCTGGATCGGCTCGCGGCCGTCAGGAGAGAGATGGACCGCCTCAAGGTCGAACTCGAAGCCGATCAGGAACGTGTCGCCGTCCTCGAGGCGGAAGCAGCCGTGCTGGTGGACCAGGTGGAAGCCCTATATGAGGCCGCAGATGCCGAGTACCACGAGGCGAGAGACGCAAACCGAGCGGCGGTACTCAAGTTCGAAGAAGAGCAGCGACGCCTTCGTCTCCTCGAGCAGGCTCGAAAGCAGGGAGCCGCAGCAGGCATCAGCGCGGCGGCTACGCCTGGTTTCGTGTGCCCGGTGCCTGGGGCGAGCTTCATCAACGACTGGGGTTTCCCGCGATCGGGCGGACGCACTCACAAGGGCACCGACGTCTTCGCTCCGTTCGGCACGCCAATTCGCGCTGTTGCCGCCGGTACCGTCAGATTGAGCAACAGCAGCCTCGGCGGGATAACCGTCTGGTTGAACGCCACCGACGGCAACAGCTACTACTTCGCTCATCTCCAGAGCTATGCCAGTGGCATGGCTACTGGTGCCACCGTTGCTGCCGGTCAGACGATCGGATTCGTGGGCGACAGCGGCAACGCACGAGGCGGAGCACCGCACTTGCACTTCCAAGTCCACCCCGGTGGCGGCGGGCCGGTCAACCCGTATCCCACCCTCGCTGCCCGTTGCTAAAGTCTCGCCAATGACAGACCGCCGCAGACGCATCGACATCATCGCCGACGACGACTTCGTTCAGGCAGTCGCCGACCTTCCGCTCGACCAACTCCGCGAACGTAGGTTGCTTTGCGACGGCCTCGACACAGAACTGTCGTACTACCGCAGACTGCTGCACGGCCGAATGGACCTTCTCGCTTTTGAATTGCGCCGTCGGGCCGGCGAGGAGACTCGATCACTGATCGAAGCGCTTCCGGAGATTCTCGCCGGCAGCGAGTCCCGCGACACCGCGAGCTGGACGGGCCGCGCCATCCCGGTCTCGATTCCTGATCTCCCCGACGACGGCAAGCGCGCCATCGATCGGGTCCTGGGCGACGACTTCCTCGCTCACCTCCCTGACCTCGATTCCGAGGAGTTGGAGCGCATCCAAACGCTCCTCACGGACGTGGAGAGTGAGATCTCCGACCAGCGGCGCATCGTCTACGACAGGTACGAACTCCTTCAGGGTGAGCTGACACGCCGCTACCGAGACGGACTCGCTGACATCGACGAGCTGCTCCGCTCTTAGGTGCTGGCGCGCACCGTTCGTTCAGGACTCACCGAAGCATTTCACGATGGAACTGCGTGTGTTGCGGATGCAGAAGGCGCAGTTCTCCAAGCGTGGGGCGACACGACTCGCCCGATCTTCTATCGCTCTGCGATCAAACCGTTCCAGGCGACCATCGCCCTCGAACTCGGAGCTGAGCTCGAGCCGGAGGAGATAGCGGTAGCGTCCGCCAGCCACGGGGGACATCCGATCCATCTGGCATACGTGACGCAGATACTCGCCAAGGCCAATCTCGACGATGAGGCGCTGCGATGTCCTCGGGACTGGCCTATGAGCCGTGCCGCACGCGACCGAGTCGTGCGCGCCGGCGATCAGCCTCGACGGCTGTTCCACAACTGTTCGGGCAAGCATGCTGCGTCGCTCTTGGCGGCACGTGCGGCAGGTCTCCCCCTCGACTCGTACGAATCACCCGAGCACCCAATACAACAACGAGTCGTCGACCTCATTCGTGAGGTGAGCGGAGCAGAACCCACACCGGTTGGGGTCGACGGCTGCGGCTTTCCCACACTCCGGGGAACCACCGAGAGCTTGGCCATTGCGTTTGCTCGGTTTTCGACCGACGATCGTTTCGCGCGGGTGCGTGATGCGATCAGTCGCTTCCCTTCCCTCTCAGGAGACGCCCTGCGACCTGATGGCGCGTTCGGCGCCTGGTGGAGTGCCGCGCTGAAGATTGGGGCCATGGGACTGGTCGGCGCCGGCAATCGAGGCGTCGGCGTGGCCGTGAAGAGCTGGGAGGGCTCGCTCGACGTGGCAATGGTCGGGTTGATGGAAGTGGCAAATCGACGCAATATGCTGTCGGAAGCTGGGACATCAGATCTCGGCCACGTCGCCAGGCCTCCCGTGTTGGGAGGCGGCGTCGCCGTTGGCGCAATGGTTCCGGACTTGAGGTGACCATGAAACTGCATCGCGATTGGTCGACGCCAGGTTTCGAGCTGGAACCATCGGCTCCCGCCGTTGGCCCGTTTCCACTCCGCAGCTACCTGCAGACGTGGTGGACCCATCGCAATCACGAGGTCGACGACCTGATCATTGCGGAAGATCACGACGGTCTTGCGGTCTTCGTACGCTCGGCGAAGGGTATCGAATTCGCGGGCGAGAGCGACCTCACCGACTATCACTCCCCGCTCGGCCAGCACGGCCCCCGAGTGGTTGCCGACTATCTCTCGAGCCTCGATGCAGGAACGGCGTTCACCTTGGACTCACTGCCGATCGAGGCCAGCGAGCCGATTTCGGAGGCGTTGACAGCCTCTGGTATCGACCACACGAAAGAATCACACACCGTTGCAGCCGTGATGACGCTGCCCTCGAGCTTCGACGAGTATCTCATGATGATCGGCAAGAAGGAACGTCACGAGACTCGCCGCAAGCGACGTCGCTTCACCGCTGCACTTGGCGATCCGACGGTCCAAGACCGTCCGGAAGGTCTCGACGTGTTCATCGATATGCATCGCAGAGCCTCTGGTGACAAAGGGTCGTTCATGAACGAAGACATGGCCGGCTTCTTCAAGGCGCTGCTGGAAGATGGCGACGCAGACTTGTACCTGCTCTACGGCTCAGGCCACGACGCTCCGGTCGCTGGAGCCTTCGGTTGGGACGGTCCATCGGGCTACTACCTGTACAACTCTGCCTACGATCCCGAGTACCAAGACGTGTCCCCTGGCGTCGTGATGCTTGCGTCACTGATCGAGCGAGCCATCGACTTGGGACACGAACGGTTCGACTTCCTCAAGGGTGACGAAACCTACAAGTTCCGACTCGGCGCCTCGGAACGCGAGCTGTTCGTGATAGAAGGCCAACGTTGATCAAGCGCGTCGCGTATCTGTCGTATCACACTTGTCCGCTGGTTCAACCTGGAGCCGGAGACGCAGGCGGCATGAACGTGTACATCCACGAACTCGCAGCAACGATGGCGAAGCGGGGCATCGAGGTGGACGTCTTCACGAGAAGAACGAACACGACCGACGAAGACGTCATCGAGGTCGCCGATGGGTATCGAGTGTTTCACCTCACGGCCGGACCGCCAGAGCCTCTGCCGATCGGGAGCCTGTGGCCGTACGTCAACGAATTCGCCGAAGGGATCATCGCGACGAGCTACGACAACGGCGGCTATGACCTGATCCACAGCCACTATTGGCTGTCGGGATGGGCCGGGATCCTCGTGAAAGAGGCACTCGAGGTGCCACTGGCGAATTCATTCCACACGTTGGGACGTGTCAAAGATCTGACTCGCCGGGCGGACGAGGAACCGTCGAGCGGCGCCCGACTGGCGACCGAGCAAGAAGTGATCTCCCGTTCGGATTGCGTCGTGGCCTCGACTCCGCTCGAAGCTGACGAACTCATGGAGCATTACGGTGCCTCGCCCGAGCGGTTGTGCGTCAGCCCTCCTGGGATCAACCACCACATCTTCCGCCCTGGTGACCGAAGCGAGGCAAGATCGTGGATCGGCATGGTCGACGCCCCCATCGTGCTGTTCGTCGGCCGGATTCAACCGCTCAAGGGACTGGATGTTGCGCTGGAGGCTGTCAGCGCTCTCGACGACGTCCATCTCGTCGTGGTGGGGGGACCGAGCGGTCCGGAGGGCCAATCAGAATTGGACCGAGTCGAGAAGATGGCCGTCGAACTCGGAATGGTCGATCGCACGCATTTCGTGCCTGCCCAACCCCACGATCAACTTGCCGAGTTCTACCGCGCCGCCAACGTCCTCGTGATGCCGTCGCGTTCTGAGTCATTCGGCTTGGTCGCAGCAGAAGGACAAGCGTGCGGCGTTCCGGTCGTTGCTGCTCGCGTCGGCGGCCTCGAATACGTCGTCGACGATGGCGAATCTGGCTACCTGCTCGACAGCTGGGACCCCGAGGTGTGGGCTGCGACCATTTCTCGCATTCTCAGCGACCCTGCGTTGGCCGAGCAACTGTCGGCTGGGGCTGTGAAGAACGCCGAGAAGTTCTCCTGGACCGCCACCGCGAACCGCCTGTTGGAGCTGTACGCCGGAATCGTCGGCGAGGACGACTAGTGCCCCCGGTTCGCGAACGACTCGAGACCGTGACGTTGCGCATGGTCGAAGACGAGGCATCCGACGTTGTCTGGGCCGGCGAGTACGAGGGCCGCTGGGGCATCAGGATGGCTCAGCAAGTCCGCGACTTCACCACGATCTGGTTCGATGTCGGCGATCTGACCGTCGGCTGCGAGGCGTACGTGGGGCCGATGCCGCCTCACTCGAGGGAAGAGGTATTCGCACTGCTGCTCGCTCGCAGCTGGCCGGCCTGGCGCACTCACTTCGCGTTGGACCAACGACGAGACATCTTCCTCGTCGGGCGCGTGCCAGTGAAGGACTTCGACGATGACGCTCTGGACGAGGTCATCGGCAGCATCTACGAGCTGATCGAAACCACGTTCCGCCAAATCATCAGAATCGGTTTCGCTCCTCGCGAAAAATAGGCTGGAGAAACTTGTCCTCAGCGCTTGTGCACAACCTCCTGTGGACAGCTGTGGATTTGTGGACTACTCACCAATTCGGACGAGTCCCAACAAGCATTTGACTCCAATTACGTGAATTTATACAGAGTTGCCGCACAGAAATCGCCCGATTCAGCCGTATTGACTCGCCCCGAACCGGTTTCGTAAGTTGGCGAAGCAAGGCCCAAGGTGCCGATTCAGCGAGACTCGTTCGGGGAAGTGCGGGATTCGAAGTCGAGGTTCCTTGGGCTTTTGCGCGCCTCGCTCGAGGCCCACTCGCTCCTCTAGCGTGCTCGATCTGCCGACATGATCGCCAAACCGGAGCCAAGGCCCCGAACCGTCAGAATCCGGCGTCCTTGCTGAATCGCTGGCTTCGGATCGGTTACTTCGTGCCCGAGCGACCTCCACCGCAGCGCCACTACTTCGAGCGGCTCGTCGGTCGTCAAGGCGATGCCGTACAGCGCAGCACTCCGCACCGGCGACTCGATGACTTCGATGACCGTGTGCGCTCGATAGAACGCCATGGCTCGCCCGTCGATGGATGTACGCAGCCGTGGGCGCATGTGGCTCGACGCGAACGTCTCGATCGCAGCGTCGAGGCTCGGCACCATCAGGACGACGTGATCGACCGACCACCCTGCCGGACCGTCTTTCGCTCGAGCCGGTCCGCACCGATCGATCTCGAATGCAGGTGCAGCGGCATCAGGTTCGGTGTCTGACTCCCACTCCCAAGCGACCTCTCCGTCCAGAAGAATCGTTCCGCCGAGGTCTACGGGTGATGGAAACCCAAAGTCGTCCCACGGTATCGGCAGTCTCACCGCCACGAGTCGCCACACTTCAGACCCCGAAGATCAGTTGGCGCAGTCGAACCCTGGCCGTGGCGAAGGTCGCTCGATCCACGCGCAGTGATCCGAGTCGCAACCCGGTCATGGAGTCGCCGTGTCGAGTGATCACTCGTAGCTGGTGATCCTTGTATTCCAATACTCCGAGTCCGAGACAGCGGCCGCCGAACCCCTGAACTCCGACCAGCATCTGATCGAGCTTCTCGTAGTCGAACTCTTCCGGGAGGCTCGGAGCGAACACGCCACGTTGCACCCTCCATTGCGAGATGGGTTCAGCCATCTCGCGACGGAACCCCTCGACGCGGACAGCGTTGCGCTCCGACGGCGACGACGAGACTCTGAGCGGGTCCGACTCGACCTTGACGGACTCCACACCCAGGAATCGTTCGAGCATCGAAACGATCGGATCCATCTCGGCGCCGCGGTGGAGCGCGACAACCACACGAGGTTGACACAGCTCAGTGGTGTGGTACTTGAGCGTCTCGCCGACTACCCCGGCGACAACGCTTGTCGTGTCGAGGATCACATAGTCGGCCCGCCGAGCCATGTCGACCAGCGCTGCGGTCGCCACGACGTGTGGCAGCACCACTCCTTCTGGCGTGGTTGACCCGACAAATCTCAGCTCGTCCGCACTATCGAGATGCTCGATGTCTTCTCGACTGTTGACCCACTTGAGTCCGACACATGCGGGCGGACCCACCGTCGATTGATCCAGGTCGGCGTCCACATACGCCGCAGTGAACCCGCCGACAACCACCGCCTCCAGCAACGCTTTACCCACGGTCGTCTTGCCGGTGTCTGCGGCGCCGATGAGCATGATCACGCCGGGCGTCTGCAACAACTGCGTTATCGATTGTTCCAACGCGTACCTCTCTCGACTCCGCGTCGGAGTGTAAGGCGCCGGGCGGATAGGAAGGGTGCAACCAGAATCATCCTCCTTCACCATTACGATGCCGCTGTGGTGAACATCAAGTACCCGGCCAGCTCCCGGCAGGCGACGCTCGTGGCCGTGCTGGCGAGCGCAATCCTCATGTGCGGCGTTGCTGTCGCACAGGCTCAGACCGGCGTTGCGGCGTTTCCCAACAGTTTTGAGTTCGAAGGTCCTCTGCGGGGAGGCACTGCCGTTCAGTCACTCGGCCTCGTCAACGATGCCGGCGAGGCGCGATTGCTGCGGTTCGTGACGATCGGCGACGTTGGACCGTGGATCGAAGTCCGTCAGGTCTCAGACGGCGAGGCCATCGAGACGTTCGCGATAGGCGCAGGCGGCGACGCCACGTTCGATCTGGCAGTCATCGTCCCCGACGACATCGCAAACGGCACGTATGAAGGAGCCCTTCGTGTGCTGTCGGGCTCTACGGAACCCGATGATGCCGCCGTAGAAATCGGCGTCGAGCTGCCCGTGATCGTCACCGTCAACGGCACGCAGGTGATCGCCGCTGCCATGGAGGACTTCACCGTGGGCACCGCCGAGGTGGGAACGCCGCTCCCACTGTCCGTCGAGATCCGAAATGAAGGAAACGTCGCAATCTCACCGCAGGTGACCGTAGTGATCTTGACCGCAACTGACGAAGAGGTCGCATCCATCACGTTTGCCGAGACCCGTATTCGGCCAGGGGAGTCAGCGGTTGTTGTGGATGCATGGTCGACAACGTCGGCGGACGTCGGCGCCTACGTTGCCACGGCGAACGCCACTATTGGCTCGGTGGTGCTTCCGTCGCGTATCGCTCGATTCGAACTTGCGCCTGGTGGGTCGTTCACGCGCTCGGGCGAGATCGTGAGCCTCGAGCTGGCGAACCGACCGGAAGCGGGCGGAATCGCAATCGTCAACGCCGAGCTCCGCAACTCGAGTGAAGTGACCGCCGGCATCCGGTTCAACGGAGAACTGATCTACGCAGGAGGACGTATCGGAGACGTCGGAAGCCTGGCGCGACGTGTCGGTCCCGACGAGACCACGATCGTTCAGGTCTTCATGGAGGTTGCCAGGCCCGGCGAGTACCAACTTTCTGGCAGCGCAGACGTCGACGGGATCCTTTCGCGACCGACCACGTTTGCTTTCAGCGTCGGAGCTGCAGAGGGCCGGCCCGTTTTGTTGTATTTCTCGCTCGCCGCCGGCGCTCTCGTGCTCGTCGGGTTGATCGTTTGGCGCCGACGCGCGACGTCATGAGGCTGGTAGTGTTCAATGACCGAGTGGGAGCACCAGCGACCACGTAGGGGGAATCCATGCAGGGCACCCAGGGACGGTGGGCCATATCACTGGCGTCCAGGCGGCGAAAGCTTCTCGCCGTGCTGCCGCTTTTCGTATACCTCCTCGTCGCGCCGAATCCAATCGACGCGACCGAGGCTGAAACCGCGGCGGGTTCTTCTGCGACCGTTAGCTGTACTTGGCAGCTGCTCGACATGGATTCCGCGACGCCCGGGATGCAATACAGCGACGAGAACGGCAACTACGACGACGATCCGTACAGCTTCGGGTCTCGGTCCCGATGCGCCGGAGCGGTACCGCAGACTCGCAGCGCGGTAGGCCGTCCGCTGCAGGTGGCCGCCAACCCTGCCGACTTGCCCAATGCTCGCCGCATCGAGTTGTGGACTGCTGCAACGTTCGACACCGGCATCGACACGGTCGGCGCAGCCTATTGGGACGTGTTCTATCCGGACGGCGGATTCAAGACGAGAGTTGAAGGTGAAGCCGCCGCGTGTAGCGATCTCGGCTTCGACCTCGAGCAAGATGCGCTGACCGCAGACGGAATGATCGAGGCTGCGGTATCCAACTCCGACGTCGAACTCGACGCGGCACGAGCTCTCATCGCACAGTGTTTTGCAGAAGCGGGAGCGTTCTACAGCACGAGCGTCACGATCGGCGCCCACGAACCATGTGGGACGTATCGAGTTGAGTCTCGCCTCGCAACGCGGCGCGGTTCGGATGTTCGGGTCAGCAGTTTCGACGTGCTTTGCGTTCAACACATCGCCGTGGACGTGTCGTCGATCGGCTGGACCAACCTGCTGCCAGGTCAATCAGCTGTCCTTGCCGGCAACCTTGCCGTGGACACGGCATCACCAACCGCGCTCAACACCGCAAGCGCCGGTGGTCAGATCGGCGTCTCGTTCACCCCGTTCGTCGGCAAGGACGTGCAAGGCGGGTCCTCGGCGGCACGCGACATCACCAGCTTCGGCTCCGCGTTCGGTCGCTCCGACGATGCGCTCCAGCATGTGAACCAACTCAAGGCGACCGCAGTGGCGTGGTTCAATGATCCGCTGTGCAGCGGCGAGATCGGGCGGCTGGACCTGACGGCCAACGTTCCCTCGGGCTTCGTAGCAGACACGTACTCAGGAACGGTCCAGGTCTTGAGCCGGACAGAGGCAGACCCGGACAACTACACCTGCAACAACGACAAAGGTCAGTGGGGCGGAGAAGCTGTGGCAGCCAGTGGCCAACGTGGCTCAGACCAGCGCGGTGCTGCCGTTCTCGCCGCAGCGCCTGCGTTGATCGAGATTGCCCCAGAGACCGCAGTTCTCGGTACATCGATCTCCAACGGCGACGCTCCGACCGGACCTCAGGTCGATGCGACGCCGACCACCACGGTTGCCCCGGTCACGCCGGCGGGTAATCCGGTGATCGAGCAGCCGACTGGAACGATCGGCGATGCCGTCACGGCTGACGTCCCTGGCGACCCCGCACCGGACCCTGATCCGGACCCCGCACCTGATCCGGACCCGGCGCCCGATCCGGACCCAAATCCGGTTCCTGATCCTCGTGGCGACCCGGACAAGGATCCTGCGCCAGATCCAGACCCAGATCCCGATCCCGCGCCAGACCCGGACCCAGATCCCGACCCCGCGCCAGATCCAGACCCAGATCCAGACCCAGATCCAGACCCGGCGCCTGATCCAGACCCAGATCCGCCGGTTGATCCCGATCCAGACCCGGAACCCCCGGTTGATCCCGATCCAGACCCGGTTCCGCCAGTCGATCCTGACCCGGACCCCGAGCCGGATCCGCCAGTCGATCCAGATCCGGACCCCGAGCCGGATCCGCCAGTCGATCCAGATCCGGACCCCGAGCCGGATCCGCCAGTCGATCCAGATCCAGACCCAGAACCGCCAGTCGATCCTGATCCGGATCCGGAACCTCCGGTCGATCCGGAACCGCCAGTGGATCCTGAACCTCCAGCCGTGATAGAGCCGGTTGCTGACTGCCGTCCGCTCGAGATGTGGGACTTCGACGGCGATGGGTACTTCGACGGCGACTGGAACAGCAACAACATCCTCGACAACAACGAACTCTGGTACCTGACGTGTCTCACCGATGGTGCGGCAAGCGCCTCCGCAGACACTGCGGAAGGCGAGGCTGTCGATGCTGCCACGATCGAAGCTGTCGCCGCCGAAACTGCTTCGACGGTTGAGTCGCTCACCGAGCTGCCGTTCTTGGTTGGTGCTTTCCAGTGGATCGGCGACGATGGCTCGCAGTTGGGATATGCCTACGCCGTGGTCGCGCTGTCGACTGACGGCTCAGCAACTGCGGACCTTCTCCTCGGTTCGTGCACCGTGTTGGTTCCCGAAGACCTCAACGGAGACGGATTTGTCACGGGAGACCTCAACCTCGACGGCCTTCTGGGCGGCGGTGAAGTCTGGATATACACCTGCGCCTCGGACGCCGACCCGGCTGCCGACACCGACAACGTGGAAACCACCACGACGGAAGACCCCGTCACAGACGAAGACCCCGTCACAGACGAGGACCCGGGGACCGAGGACCCGGCGACCGGCGACGTTGTGGTTGTCGAAGAGACGCCTGCCGCCACTGAAGAAGACGAACTCACGATGGTGGTCGAAGTCTCACCTGATCCTGTCGACCTGGATCCAGAGACGGGTCCAGACGCCACGGCCATGGACCATCCAGTTCCGGACACCCTTGATCTGGGCTCCGTAACTGGCTGAGTCGGTCACCCCGTCACGGATCGTCGAGGTTGGGCCTCGAGATGGACTCCAGGCGGAATCAAAAGTGCTGCCGGTGGAAACCCGCCTCGAGCTGATCGGCCGACTGGTCGACGCCGGCATCGACCGTATCGAAGTTGCGAGCTTCGTGAATCCGAAACGTGTTCCACAGATGGCCGACGCCGAACGGATCTGCGCTGCGCTCCCGCGAGGTGCAGCCAGCTACATCGGCTTGGTCATGAACCGCAGAGGACTCGAGCGTGCGCTCACCACGACCCTCGATGAGATCAACTTCACGCTTGCCGCAGCTGACGGATACAACCAACGAAATCAGGGTGCCAGCGTCTCCGAATCGGCCAACGAGATCGAGTTGATGGTGCCAGAAGCCGCTGGCTCGGGTCGCAAGACGAGCGTCACCATCAGCGTGGCGTTCGGCGATCCGTACGACGGCCCTGTCGACGTGGAGCGCGTCCTCGAACTCGTGAAGCGATTCTCGGCTGTAGGGGTGGACGAGATCGCGTTCGGCGACACAATTGGCGTCGCTACGCCGCTCGACGTCGAACGACTGCTCGAACCGGTCCTCGCGTTCGACGACGCTCCACAAACACGCTGCCATTTCCACAACACGAGAAACACCGCGTATGCCAATGCCGTGGCCGCGATGCGCATCGGAGTCGGGGCACTCGATTCGAGCGTCGGCGGATATGGCGGAAGCCCTTTCGCCAAGGGCGCCGGCGGCAATGTCGCCACCGAAGACCTCGTCTATCTGCAGCGAGGGTTGGGCGTCGATCCTGGCCTCGATGTCGCTCTGCTGATCGAGACCGCCCAGTGGCTGTCAGACGAGTTGGGAAGCCCACTGCGATCAATGTTGCCGATCGCAGGCGACTACCCGGGTTGACCTGACTTCTCGTCGGTCTGGGAGCGCCGTCGCCCGAGCATTCTCACCCGAGTCGGTTCATGATCTGGCGGAGAACGGTCAGACGACCAGGGCGAGTACGGCGCCAACGTCAACGCCGCCAGCTTGAGCAACACCGTGTCGTAATTGACTCGCCAGCCGGCGTAGTCGCGCCACGCTTGATCTCGATCGGCTCGAATCGGCACTCCGGCTTCCGCCATCGCCTCGCAGGCCGCATCGAATTCTGACCGGGTGATCGAGATCGGATCATCGACGGAGGGTTCAGGATCGTGGTGGATTCCGAAGAAGTCGGCGATCCGCCGTAGTGCGATGAACCCGCCTCGGATCAGAACAGCCGCCTGTGGACTTGGATCCACGTCGATCGTGGAATGGTGAAGGGCGGCAGCGTCGAGAACCGTCCCGGCTCCGGTCACCCAAGACCTGTCGGGCTGGGGCGAACGAAAGAACGGGAGGATCGCGTAGGTGGTGTGCGTCTCTTCGATCACCGCAAACCACTCCTCCCAGAGAAGCCATTCCTGATCGAGGCGATCGAGCCAACCAATGCGAGCATGACGGCTGAGCAACTCGACGGCAGATGGAGGGGACCCGGCCCGCACCTCGAGGAGCGTCAAGCGGGTCTCCCTGGTACTGAACGCTGAATACATCGAAGGCAGGTACGTGATGAGCAAGGCGACGAGCACCAACCCGAGTCCTGCCTCGATGAACGCCAACGCTCGCGTCAGCAGCGTCGTCGCCGGTGCAAATCCGAGGGTGGTGATCGACGACCCGGACAGATGGAATGCATCACCCAGCGATCCGACGCCTGCCGCCCAGAACAGCAAGGTGAAGCCGAACATCGTCGCCCCGAGCCACGCGGCTACGAGTGCCAGGAGGCTCGTAGGACCGTAGAGCGCCATGATCGAATCTCGTCGCCCGTACTCGAGTCGGGCGCTCGCAACGGTGAAGAAGACGGCTCCGATGACCCGGAACACGATTGCCGTCAGCAGACTCTGCGCCGACCTCGGCAGAATGACGGTCCGGATTGCAGACGCCACTACGGCGCCGATGGCGACGACACCAACGACGACCGCGAGCACTTCGAGTATCACGGTGTCTTGACGACCTTGGCGCGATGGATGGGTGGCAGGATCACACCGCAACGCTAACGCGATGAGAGGGGTGGCAGGGAACCACCCCTCTCATCCGTTGGGGGAACTGGATCGTCAGTCGTCGTCGTCAGAGTCGTCATCGTCGTGGTCGGCGTCGTCAGAATCGTCATCGTCGTGGCCATTGCCGTGGCCGCGGTTATCGTCGTCAAAGTCGGCGTCGCCATTGCCGTGGCCGCGGTTGTCGTCGTCGGAATCGTCGTCGGAGTCGTCGGTTTCGACCTCCACCTTGGGCACCATCTGTCCGTGCTCCATCTCCACTTCGACTTCGACCTCCACGGATCCGTTGCGGAACTTGACCTCGACGCCGCCGTCGAGCCTGGACTCAGAAGTCCACGTCCAGCCAGGATTGCTTGCGACGGAGACCACATCGACAGTCCCTTGGTTGAGGACGACGGTGACTGATCCTGCCGGAGATGCATCGATCGCGAGCGTTCCGGTCGACGGCGGAGCCGTGGTGGTGCTCGTCGTACTCGTCGTACTCGTCGGACTGGTGGTGCTGGTACTCGTGGTACTGGTATCGCCCATGGTGGTTGACGTAACGCTGGTTGTGCTCGTAGAGCCGCCGGCAGACGCCTGTCGACTACGAGCTGTGGTCTTCACGGTGCCGTCCTCGACTTCTGCTTTGAAGTCGATGCGAGTGATCCCGTCTGTGAACTGAACTTCGACTTCGATTCCGGCTGCGATCTCGGTCTCGACGGTCCAGCCGATCGCCGCCTCGACGGCGACCACCCCAACCGTGACGCCATCAAACGCCACGTCGACCGTGCCTGCATCCGCCACTTGATAGGTAGTGACGTCGGCAGAAGTTGTCGAGGCCACTTGGGCAAGGGTCGCAGGCGCTGCTGGACCAGTCGATGCAATAGCGATCCCGGCCGTGACAATGAGACCAACTGCGACGCTTGCGAGGAGCATTATGCGCTTCATGGACCGAATCCTTTCGTTGAGGTCGAGTCGATCATCAGCCATCCGACGTCAAGGCGACCTCAGGTGTGCGTTAGCTCTCCGCGGTACGCTGGCCGAGTGATTTCTCGAATGGGCAACGACCCGCTGAACGGGATTCCCGACGCCGCGCAGGCCGCTATCGAAGCGGCTCCAAACGCTCAGGCGGCGTGGACTGCGGTGCAGCTGTACCTCAGCAGCGCTCCGTTCGAAACCCATCACGCTGCCTACCGCAGGGCGTATCGAGATCACCCGGAACCATGGCCGACCTGGCTGCCAGAGTGGAGCGACCGGACGTCGAATCTGCACCGATTCCTCGCGAACACGGGACACGACGGGCTCACCGGCCTGGCCGAGTGGTCGAGTCACCAACCCGGTGCCTTCTGGGGAGCGATCGCCGACGACCTCGGCATTGTGTTCGCCGAGCCGGCTGTGCACGTGCTCGGACCAGGTTTCGATCCCAGGGCTCCGGATTGGTTCGCAGGTGCCAAGCTCAACGCCGTTGCTTCGTGCCTCGCGGGCGATCAACAGCGGACGGCGATCATCCATCGCCGAAATGGCGCCGTCCACCGCCTGACTGTGACCGAGTTGGCCGACCTCGTCGACAAGTTCGCATCTGGGCTCGTGGGTTGGGGTGTCCGTCCCGGCGACCGCGTTGCCATTGCGATGTCGATGAACGTCGAAGCCGTGGTCGCCTATCTCGGCATCATCCACATGGGTGGGGTCGTCGTGTCGATCGCCGACAGTTTCGCGCCGGATCAGATATCCAAACGGCTCGTGATCGCAGACACCGCCGCGGTGGTGACGGAGGCCACCGTCGATCGGCTCGGCAAGACCCTGCCGATGTACGCCAAGGTCTGCTCGGCTGAAGCTCCGCGTGCCATCGTCGTTGGAGAGGCCGTGCTGCGTCCGGACGACGTCGCATGGGACGACTTGATGAGCAGGGCATCCGGCTCCCCCTTGCACATCGCCGATCCAGGCGACCACACCAACATTCTGTTCTCTTCAGGCACCACTGGAGAGCCCAAGGCGATTCCGTGGTCGCACACGACACCGATCAAAGCTGCCGCTGACGGATACCTCCACCAGGACATTCAGCACGGCGACGTCGTGTGTTGGCCGACAAACCTCGGCTGGATGATGGGTCCGTGGGCGATCTACGCCTCGCTCGTGAATGGGGCGGCGCTGGCGCTGTTCGACGATGCCCCCACCGCAGAGAGCTTCGGCGACTTCGTCGCAGAAGCTGGAGTCACGATGCTCGGGGTGGTTCCGAGCATCGTGAGGGCCTGGCGAGCGCAAGGCTGGCTCAATCGATTCGACTGGTCGAGCATTCGCGTTGCGAGTTCCACAGGAGAACCGTCGAGCGCAGACGACATGCTGTATCTGTCGGCCATGATCGGTCACCGTCCGATAATCGAGTACTGCGGCGGCACCGAGATCGGCGGCGGATACATCGCTTCGACAGTGCTGGACGCGCTGACGCCGGCTACGTTCTCGAGGGTGTCGTTCGGCTGGGACATGCTGCTGCTCGACGAGAACGGCGAACCGGCCGAACGAGGTGAGGTCTGGTTGGTGCCTCCATCGGTTGGCATGTCGACCGAGTTGTTGAACCGCAACCATCACGCCGAGTACTACGAGGGGGCCCCCTCGTCGCCGGACGGAAGAATTCTTCGCCGTCACGGCGATCAGATGGAACGACTCCCCGGTGGGTACTACAGGGCTGAGGGTCGCTCGGACGACACGATGAATCTCGGCGGCATCAAGGTGAGCTCAGCTGAAATCGAACGCTGCCTGAGCGGCATCGCTGGTTTGGTCGAAGCGGCCGCTGTCGCCGAACGAATCGACGGCGGACCAGAACAACTCGTCATTCATGCTGTCTTCGATGCCAACACCGAGCCATCTGCCCTCCTCGCCGAAATGCAGGAGCGAATCCGTAGCGAGCTCAATCCGTTGTTCAAGGTGTCGCGACTCGTGCGCAGCGACAAGTTGCCGAGGACCGCCTCGAACAAGATCATGCGACGATCTCTGCGGGACGCCGGCACGTGACAACGAAAGGGGGGCGCCTACCGGCGCCCCCCTCGTCGATCACGTCGGCTGCGGTCAATCAGCTCTTCGACCTGGTGAAGGCGTCCTGCAATTCCAGCCCCAACTCCCCTACCTGAGGAATGAACTCGAGATTCTCCAGAGCGTCACCACTTGGGTAGATCGCTTCGTCCTCGAGGATCTCGGGAAGGATGAACGCCTCGGACGCCTCATTGGGACTTCCGTAGTAGTTCCAGTTGGTGAGGGTGGCACCATTCTCGGCGTCCAAGATGAAGTTGATCATGGTCGACGCAGAGCACGGATGCTCCGCGGTGACCGGGATGGCCATGTTGTCGACCCAGCGCACTCCACCCTCTTTCGGAATGATGTAGACGAGTTCGTCGGCATTGTCGGCTTCAGCAAACGACGCGAAGAAGCCACCGCTCCATCCGTGGGCGATGTCGACCTCGCCTGTCACCAGGTCGTCACCGAAGTTGACCGAGTCGTACTTGGCGACCCTGGCATTGGCTTCGGCAAGGATGGCTTCGGCTTCAGCGATCGCGTCGAGATTGTTGTCCGCAATCACCTCTTCGAGTGTGTACCCGGCGTAGTGCAAGGCAGCAACCATCGCTTCGAGAGGATCATCGAGAAGCGAGATCCGCCCCTGGTATTGGTCCGCGACGTCAGCATCGAACAGCAGCGCCCATGAGGGGTCGAAGCCCTCACCGATCGCCCCGACATTCACGCCGATACCGGTGGTTCCCCACTGATATGGAACAGAGAAATCGCCCGCTTCGTCGAACGGCAGGTTCGTGAACGCGTCATCGAGGTTGCCGAGATTGGGAATGGCGTCCTTGTTGAGCTTCACCAGGAGGTCTTCCTGGATCATCGTGTCGACCATGTAGTCGGACGGGACCACCAGGTCATACACGGCTGCGCCTGCCTCGACCTGGGCGAGCATCTCTTCGTTGGACTCGTATTCGGTGTACTCCACAGAGATGCCGTATTCAGCCTCGAATGCGTCGATCAGATCGGGATCGATGTATTCGGCCCAGTTGTAGAAACTGAGATCTCCGTCGGTGTCTCCCGGCCCGCAGTCAGAAGTTGACACTGCAGCTTCCTCGCTCCCGCCACATGCCGCGGCGACGAGCATCAACGCCACCAAAACGCCTAGCCATCGTTTCATCGGAATTCCTCTCACTATGTCGTTTCTTTGATCATCTCGGTGTTGCGACTCGCCTTCGGCCCACGTTGGAACACCAAGGAGAGTGCCACAAGTCCTATCGAGGCCACCAACATGATGGTCGAGATTGCATTTATTGCGGGTGACACCCCACGTCGTACAAGCCCGAACACGTACACCGGCAGCGTCGTCGACCCAGGTCCCGAGACGAAGGCTGTCACGACGACGTCGTCGAGCGACAACGTCAACGCCAACAGAGCGCCTCCCAGGACACCAGGAAGAATGAGTGGCAGGGTCACTCGCCTGAAGGTCTGCCACGAGTTTGCGTAGAGGTCTCGCGCCGCCTCCTCCAGCGACCCGTCGAGCTGCCCGAGGCGGGCTCGCACCACAACCGCCACAAACGAGATGTTGAAGGCGATGTGGCTCAAGGTGATGGATCCGATGCCAAGTTGGAACCGTGGTCCGGCCGCATCAATCAACGCGAACGCTCGGGCGAAGAACAACAGCATCATCACTGCCATTGTCACGTCGGGGATGATGATCGGTAGGTAGAGGATCCCGTCGAGTCCGCGGCGTCCCCTGAATCGGTAGCGATCGATGGCGAGTGCTGCCGCCGTTCCGATCACCGTCGCAGCAACCGTCGAGAGCGCAGCGACGATGAGCGAGTTCTTCAGCGCGTCGAGCACTTCAGGGTTTCGCAGCACCTCTCCGTACCAGCGGGTCGAAAAACCTCGCCAGATGCCGACCCTGGTCGACGCATTGAACGAGAACACGACCAGGACGAGGATCGGAAGGTAGAAGAACGCGTACACGAACCACGTGTTCGCGGCCAGCGCCCGATCCAGTGAAGTCGTTCTCGTCGTCATACTTCCTCAGCTCCGGTCCGAGCCCGAATCATGAGCGCAGCGAGCATGAAGACCATGACCACAATCGACAGCGCTGACCCGAACGGCCAGTTGCGGGCTTGTTGAAACTGCGTGACGATGTACGAGCCCAGCAGGAGGTCTTTCGATCCGCCGAGAATGGCCGGCGTGACGTAGGCGCCGAAGCTCGGCACGAATACCAGCAACGAACCGGCGATGATCCCCGAGCGAGTGAGCGGCAGCGTCACTTTTCGGAATGCCGACCAGCCGCTCGCATAGAGGTCCCGGGCTGCCTCCACCAGGCTCCAGTCGAGTCTCTCGATGGCTGCATACAAGGGCAACACCATGAACGGAAGGAACCCGTAGACCAGGCCGATCATCACGGCAGCGTTGGTGAACAGCAGCCGCACCGGCTCCATGCCCAACGCGTCGGTCAACGTGGCGATCGGTCCATCGGTTCCGAGAATGAATCGCCACGCGTAGGTTCGAATGAGGAAATTGGACCAGAACGGAATCATGACGAGCACGAGCAACACGTTGCGGACTGCCGGCCGCCGGGTCGCTATGTAATAGGCGAAGGGGTACGCCATCACCAGACAGATGATGGTGGTCAGCGACGCGATCCAGAACGATCGCCAAACGATCTGCACCACCAGCGAGTCGAAGAGCTTCTGGTAGGCCAGCAGGTTCCAGTCGGAGAGCCGAGTGGCGCCGGTGGCGGATCTCGTGGCAAACGAATAGACGAACACGATGAGGAACGGCAAGACGAAAAAGAGCAGCAGATAGACATAGGCCGGTAGCGCCAGCAGCAGACCACGCTTGCGGTCCGCCGCAGTTGCCGCTGCCTCCAGGCCGGGTTCGGCGATCAGCGCCGCGGTACGTTGCTCAGAGGTCATTCCAGGACCATCGCCGCTGCGTCGGGGTGCCACCACACGTGAACACTTGTGCCCGGATCGTGAAGCGCCAGACCCGGACGGTTTTCCTGGCGGACGTCGAGAGCTCCTACGGGGGTCGCAACGACGTAGTAATACGAATCACCGAAGTACACGCGGTTGTTGACCGTTCCCGAAATCGAATTTCGGTCGTCAGGGACGATTTCGTCGTGGCGGATCAGATGCAGCTGCTCAGGCCGCAGTGCCAGCCAGTTGGCAGCGTTGCCGGCAACGGCCGAAGGCGCAGACACCGGCGTGGTTCCGGCCAATGTCACGACGCCGGGGCCGGTTATCGCGGCGGGCAACAGATTGATGTCACCGATGAAGTCCGCTACGAAACGGGACGTCGGGCGCTCGTAGATCTCAGTTGCGTCACCTACTTGCAGCAGTCGACCATCGCTCATCACGCCGATCCTGTCGGACATCGTGAGCGCTTCCTCTTGATCGTGCGTCACGTACACGAACGTGATGCCAACACGCTCCTGCAGTTCCTTCAGTTCGATCTGCATCTGCTGGCGCAGTTTGAGGTCGAGGGCGCCGAGCGGTTCATCGAGCAGGAGCACCTCTGGCTCGTTGACGAGAGCGCGAGCCAGAGCAACTCGTTGTTGTTGTCCGCCAGACAGCTTGTCGGGGGTTGCGCCCTTGCGTTGTGAGAGTTGCACCATGTCGAGAGCTCGGTCGACTCGGGTACTGATCTCGGACTTGGCGACTTTCTGCATCAGCAGACCAAAGCCCACGTTCTCTGCGATGGTCATGTGCGGAAAGAGTGCATACGACTGGAACACCGTGTTCACCGGCCTCTGGTTGGGAGGCTGGAGAGCCATCTCCGTGCCATGAATGGCGAGGCTCCCCTCGGTCGGGTATTCGAATCCGGCGATCATGCGAAGCGTTGTCGTCTTGCCACAGCCAGACGGCCCGAGCAGCGAAAAGAACTCGCCGTCGTCGATGGCGAGATCGAGCGACTCGACGGCGACAACCTCGCCGAAACGCTTCGACACCCCGCGCAGTTCAACCGCATACGTCATTCTTTGTGCCCCCGTTGATAAACGACCTCGCCGCCAACCACAGTCATGTCCACCTCGATGCCGGCGACGTGTTCACCGTCGAACGGATTGCCCGACAACAGTACAAGGTCTGCCCTGGCGCCCTGTTGGATGGTGCCCGTTGCCGCATCGAAGTGGTTGACATGCGCCGCTCCGGCCGTGAACGCGACCAGGGCGTCAGCGAGACCAATACGTTGATCGGGCAAGAACACTTCAGCTGACTCGTGACCTGGCGATTGGCGGTTGACGGCCACGTGAATCTGCTGCATCACGTCGGGTGTCGATACCGGCCAGTCGCTACCCGCTGCCAGGGTCGCTCCGGCATCGATGAGCGACTTGAACGGGTATTGGTGCCGTGTGCGCTCCTCGCCCAGGAACGGGATGGTGAGGTCTGTCATCGCAGCATCCGCCACCGCCCACAGCGGCTGGATGTTGGCCACAGCTCCGAGATGACGGAATCGTGGGATGTCGTGCGGATCGATGACCTGGAGGTGCGCGAGGTGAGGTCGCAGGTCGGTCCAGCCGTTGCGCTGACGAGCGAACTCGATGGCGTCGAGGGCGTTCCGCACAGCTCGGTCTCCGAGCGCATGGAAATGCACTTGCAGGCCGGCCGCATCGATGGCTGCGACGATCTCGTCGAGCGAGCCGCGGCCTATGAAGTCGATGCCTGCGTTGTCGGTGACTGCGCCCTTGGCGTCGAGGTATGGACTGAGCATGGCCGCGGTGTGGTTCTCACAGACACCATCGAGCATGAGCTTGATCGTTCTCGGAAAGTACGTGCCGATACTCTCGGTGCTCGCCTTGAGTAGCTCCTCCAGTTGTTCGATGCCGCGCTCGCGGTCCCACCACAACGCCCCACGAACCAACGACACGAGGTCGCCACTGCTGGCGGTGCGTTTGTACGCCTGATGGACACCCGGTTCAATCCATGCGTCCTGCCAGGCCGTGACTCCAACGGAGTGGAGGTAGCGCTGCCCCTCCAGCAGCCCGGCGACGATGTCACCGATCGACTCGCTCGGTGCAATGTCCTCGACGAGCCGCATGGCGCCTTCGTGAAGGGTGCCCATGGGCGAACCGTCGGGAAGGCGCTCGATCCGACCGTCTGACGGGTCGGGCGACTCGGCGTCGATGCGGGCCATACGCAGCGCAGTCGAGTTCACCCAGGACGAATGACCGTCGGCTCCGACGAGATGGACCGGTTTGTCGGTGATCTCGTCGAGCAGCGATGCGCTCGGGTTTCCTCCTTCGAACCACGGATAATTCCAGCCTCCCCCGACGATCCACTCGCTGTCGGGATGGTCATGTACGTACCGGCGAATCGTTGACAGCGCCTCGGCCAAGTCGGTGGCATCTTCGAGATTGCATCGCAACCTCGTCAGTCCACCCATCACGGGATGAACGTGAGCATCCTGAAAGCCAGGGGCCAGCATGCGGCCGGCGAGGTCGATTGGCTCGACGTCGCGACCGACGACAGCGCGAACGTCGGCGTCGGTTCCAACTGCGACGATCCGTCCATCGCTGACTGCCACCGCGCGAGCCCATCGCCGCTGGGCGTCTGCGACGAACACCGGACCGTTGTGAAAAACAAGGGTCATGTGGTCGCCTCGAATTCAGGGTTCTCCCACACGATGAGCGCCGACCACCCGTCAGTCGACTCGTCAACGATGTAGTTCTCCAACACTCCGCGTACCTCGAAACCGTTGTCGAGTTGGAAGGTGAGCGTCGAGTCGTAGAGCTCGCCGGCTGCAACCCGCTTCACGTAGTCGGCAGCAGACATCGCCGTCTTGTGATGCTCGAAGCCGTGAATGTGCCCGCCGGCGATGATCCCCCGCTTGTTGTCGCGGCGCACCAGATCCTTGCGGAGTCGATACAGCTCGGTACCGATTCCTTGCCTTCGATAGGCGGGATCAACCACGATGTCGGTGCCGTAGTACCACTCGCCGAGCGGGTCGTGGTTACCGCATTGGTGCTCGCCCGTGATCTCGGAGATGGTGTGTTGAGGGTGGGCGAAGTCGAAGTTCAGGTAAATACCGCCGGCCTGGCCGACCACTCGATCGCCGTCTCGACAAACGAAAAAGCCCTCGGGGAACGTCTCGGCATATGCCAGGAGGTCATCCGCGTCGAGCAAGTCAGAGGGATCGGCGTGCGGGAATGAGCGGCTCTCGAGTGCGGCACACTGCTCCGCGAGATCTGCGGTGAGGTTGCTGTAGTCCAATTCGGGCACGGGGGACGTGGGTCTCTCTCACTCGGCGGGCAAGCAGTGACCGTTTTAGCAGAATCACAATGACAATGTCCTCCCAACCATCGATTTGATTGCCAAGCAAACGATCAGCCGTCGGTTCGCTCGCTATGGGCCTGCCGACACGAGCGTGATTGACTAGGTTGGCCGCAGAGAGGGAGGCTCACGTGGCGCAGACGCTGGAACTGCTGATCGGAGGTGTGTGGACGGAAGGCACCGGCACCGAGCACCACCAACTCATCTCGCCGGTCACAGGCGAGCACCTCGCCGACATCCCTGTCGCCTCGGCAGCCGATATCGACGCTGCCGTGCTCGCTGCTCGCAATGCAACCGAGGAGATGCGTCATTGGTCGGCGTTCGAACGAGCCGACCTCTGTACGCGCATTGCGAAGGCAATCGAACCGATGGTCGCCGAAATCGCACGCATCCAAACACTCGAGCAAGGCAAGCCCTATCACCAGGAATCTCTCGACGACATCGCCGAGGCGAACGAGTACTTCACCAACGCCGCCGAGGACGTCAAGCGACTCACTGGCGAGGTCATCCCGACGTCAGACCGCTCCAAGCGAATGTTCACGTTCAGGCGACCGGTGGGGGTCTGGGCAGCGATCACTCCGTGGAATTTCCCCGTGACGATCCCACTCGAATACGTCGGACCCGGTCTCGCAACAGGCAACGCGGTCATCGTCAAGCCGCCGATCCACACGTCGTGGGCGCTGTTGGAGCTGGCGAAAGCGATCACGGAAGCCGGAGCTCCGCCGGGAGCAGTGTCGGTCATCCCAGGCGGCGCATCCATCGGAGAAGCACTCGTCACACACGATGGTGTCGACGCCATCGGCTTCACAGGCTCGTCTGCGACAGGCAAGCGGATCTTGTCGCAGATGGGCATCAAACGCTCGATCATGGAGATGTCGGGAAACGGTCCGACGATCGTCAC
>JABDJC010000216.1 GCA_013003395.1 Acidimicrobiia bacterium | reverse complement strand
GCCATCGATGGCGTCCTCGTACGGTGATGCCCCCCTGCGGCCTGGCGGCCGCGGTCCCCCCAGCACTCGCTGCGCTCGCGAGGGGGACAGAGGTCCTCGCTGCGCTGGTGAGGAGATGGTTGCTCTTCTCCTTCCCCGTCGACGAAGGAGACGGTTGGGGGAGGCAGCGGCGCTAGCCGCGGAGGGGGCACAACGGGTGAAGGCCGATCGCGTTCGAAGAACTTGTGACGCGGCATCGATGGCGTCCTCGTACGGTGATGCCCCCCTTGCGGTTTAGGAGGCCATTGACGCTCTCCGTACTCCGAGTCCTGCTCGGCCTCTGATCGCTCCGCAAGGAGGTACCTCCGCTCGCGCTCCGGTGCTGTTTAGGGAAGGGAAAGCTCCGTATTCCGAGTCCTGTTCGGCCTCGGAATCCTCCGCATGTCGGTACCTCCGCTAGCGCTCCGGTGCTGTTTTCTAGGTAACTAGTTACTTGACGGCGGCTCTGTTTGTGTCTTTCTGAATACTCTGAGTAGTCGTATCTTTGGGTTGTAGACGGCGGGCCAGAAGCCGCCAGCAGTTCGGGCATAACACTTCCTGCAAGCAGGGGGAATGGTGGGGGACGGAACCCCGGAGTCATGACTCCGGGGTTCTTCCAATGGTGGGTCGGCTGTGGCCGGACGGGGCCGCCGTGGCCCTAACATCAACGGCCTGATCGGAGGCCCGTGGAACCCACATACGACCCCAAAGCCGTTGAATCCCGCTGGTATGCGGTCTGGGAGCACGCGGGTGCCTTCAGGCCCGAGGTGAACCCAGACGGCGAGCCGTACACGATCGTGATCCCACCGCCGAACGTCACCGGCCAACTCCACATGGGTCACGCGCTCGATCAATCAATTCAAGATCTGATCATCAGACGCAAGCGGATGCAGGGGTTTGCCGCTCTCTGGGTTCCCGGGAGCGACCATGCGGGTATCGCCACACAGAACGTTGTCGAGCGCGAGTTGGCGGCCGAGGGCCTGACTCGACACGATCTCGGGCGTGAGGAATTCATCGAGCGAGTCTGGGACTGGAAGGCCCGACTCGGCAACAGAATCACGCAACAGATTCGCCGGATGGGATTCTCGCCCGACTGGTCACGTGAACGGTTCACGTTGGACGACGGGTTGTCTGCGGCCGTCCGGAAAGTCTTCGTTTCGCTCTACGACGAAGGAATCATCTACCGCGGTGAGCGCATCATCAACTGGTGCCCACGCTGCATGACCGCCCTCAGCGACATCGAGGTGGAGCACGAAGACGAATCAGGCGAACTCGTGCACATCACGTATCCCTTCACGGACGGAGACGGCGGTGTCACCGTGGCGACGACGAGAGCCGAGACGATGTTGGGCGACACCGGCGTCGCGGTGCACCCCGACGACGAGCGATACCGAGACGCGATAGGCAAGACCGTTCGCCTCCCGCTGATGAACCGTGACATTCCGATCGTGGCCGACGATGCGGTCGACGCGGCTTTCGGTACCGGAGCGGTGAAGGTGACGCCGGCACACGATCCGCTCGATTTCGAGATAGCCGAACGCCACGGCCTCCCAGCGATCAAGGTGCTCGACGAGACGGCCGTGGTCACAGAAGCAGGCGGTCAGTTTGCTGGTCTCGACCGATTCGTGGCTCGCAAAGCAGTCAAAGAGGCACTTTCCGAAATTGGCGCACTTGGCCTGGTCGAAGACCATCCCCATTCGGTGGGCCATTGCTATCGGTGCGGCACCGTGGTTGAACCGTTCCTGTCCAGACAGTGGTTCGTCAAGGTGGATCCGCTCGTAGGGCCCTCCATCGACGTGTTCAAGGACGGCACGATGCAGTTCGTGCCGAAACGGTGGGAGAACAGTTACTTCCACTGGATGGAGAACCTTCGAGATTGGTGTATCTCGCGCCAGATCTGGTGGGGTCACCGAATCCCGGCCTGGTATTGCGACAGCTGCGGAGAGACGGTTGTGAGCATGGACGACCCACAACTCTGTGCATGTGGGAGCGAAGACCTGCGGCAAGATCCCGACGTGCTCGACACGTGGTTCTCGTCGGCCCTGTGGCCGTTTTCGACGCTTGGTTGGCCAGAAGAGACGGAAGACCTCGCCCGGTTCTATCCCAACTCCGTGCTCGTGACGGGGTATGACATCATCTACTTCTGGGTGGCCCGGATGATCAAGATGGGCATCCACTTCATGGGCCGAGCGCCATATCCAGACGTCGTGATCCACGGACTGGTGAGAGCTCCTGACGGCCGCAAGATGTCCAAGTCGCTCGGCAACACGGTCGATCCGCTCGAAGTGGCCGAAGAGTACGGGGCGGACGCGCTCCGTCTGGCGCTCATCCAGGCGGCCGCGGCCGGCCATGAGGTGCCGTTCCAGATCGAGTGGGTCGATGCCGCCAGACGCTTCGGCAACAAGTTGTGGAACGCCGTACGTTTCGTGCTGCCACACCTCAAGGGCGTGACGATTCCGGCAGCCGGCGGATATCCGACCAACCCGAGACCCGAGAGTGCATGGATCCTGCACCGGTTGCAGGTGGTCACCGCACGCGTCGACGAGCTACTCGATGAGTACAAGATGGCGGAGGCCTACAACCTGCTCTATTCGTTCGCGTGGTCAGAAGTCTTCGACTGGTACTTGGAGATGGCGAAGTCGCCTTTGCGTGGCGAAGACCGGGAAGAGACGGCGCTCGTCGTCGGCATCGTGGTGCGCGACATTCTGAAGCTCTTCCATCCCGTGATCCCGTACGTGACAGAAGAGTTGTGGGGCGAACTCATCGGCGAGGGACTCCTCATCACCGCGTCCTGGCCCGAGCCGCTGGCGTATCCGGAGCCGGAGCACATGAGCGAGGTCCAAGAGCTGATCGTCGGCATCCGGAGATTCAGAGCGGAACATCACGTGTCTCCCAAGACTCCGATCAATATTTCTGTCACAAGTCCAGCCGGTGCGGACACGAGTTGGTGGGGCGAGCAGTTCCGCGCTCTCGCAAACGTCGACGCCACGGTTGTTGCGGCCGCCCCTGAGGCGAAGGGCCATTCGCGACTCGTTGCCGGACCGTTGCAGGCGTTCATCCCGCTCGCCGGTCTGGTTGACGTCGCAGCGGAGCGTCCACGCCTCGAAAAGGCTGTTGCCGAAGCGCAAGCGGTACTCGCCGCCTCGCAACGGAAGTTGGCCAACGAGAGCTTTGTCGCGAAGGCCCCGTCTGAGGTGGTCGAGAAAGAGCGAGCCAAGGTTGCTGAGACGGAGATGAAGGTCTCCAAGCTGCAAGCCCAACTCGAAGAGCTCGGATGACCCGCGACGAGGCGATCGCCTACCTCGATTCGCACATCGGGCTGGGCGTCAAGCCCGGTCTCGAGCGCATCTCGGCGTTTCTCGAGACCATGGGAAATCCACACCTCGACATCCCGGTCGTCCACATCACCGGGACAAATGGCAAGACGTCGACGTCTCGACTGATCACCGCGATCCTGCGATCGCACGGTCTCAGCGTCGGCACATTCACTTCGCCACACCTCGAGAAGATCGAGGAGCGATTCACGCTCGACTCGGTCCCGCTCAGCGTGGAAGACTTTTTGCAGGCAGTTTCTGATGTGAAGGTGTTTGCCGACGTTTTCGACGGTGAGCTCACCTATTTCGAACTCACCGCAGCAGTCGCGTTCACGGCGTTCGCAAACGCTGCAGTCGATGTCGCCGTCATCGAGGTGGGATTGGGGGGTCGGCTCGACGCCACAAACGTCGTGCAGTCGCAGGTTGCCGTGATCACGACGATCGGACTCGAGCACACCGAGTATCTCGGCAACACCCTTCATTCGGTCGCAACCGAGAAGGCTGCGATCGTGAAAGCCGGCTCGGCTGTGGTCACCGGGGACATCGGCCCTGCCGCCGAGGGTCCAGTGACCGCAAGGGTCACCGAGGTCGGAGCTACGTGGAAGCAGCTGGGAACCGACTACCGAGTGGAGCACGCGGCACCAACCGCGACCGGCTGGCTGGTCGACATCGATGGGATCTACGACAAGTATTCGGAGATCGAGCTGGCGCTGCGTGGGCGGTATCAGGCCACCAATCTCGCTACGGCTGTGGCAGCCGCTGAAGAGTTCTTCGGTCGAGCGCTCGACAAAGAAGCCCTGCGGGATGCTGCGACGATCGTGATCAATCCGGGCCGACTCGAGGTCATCGCTCAGGCACCGCTCATCATGATCGACGGTGCCCACAACGTGGACGGGATGCGAGCGCTTGCTTCGGCGCTCCGCGAGGAGTTCCCGACGCGGACGTGGACCGTGGTGCTCGGCGTGTTGGGAGACAAGAATCTCGACGGCATGATCGAGGCACTGGCAGGTCTGGTGTCCGAAGTGGTGGCGGTAGCCCCGATCAGTGATCGAGCCCAAGAGGCGTCGGTCGTAGCTGCCGTCGCCGAGAACGCCGGTCTTGCGGCATCAACCGCACCCTCGGTCGCCGCAGGGATCGAACACGCGACTGCGTTGGCTGGGACCTCTGGCGCCATTCTCGTGACCGGAAGCCTGTACACGGTTGGAGAAGCTCGCACCGCCGTCAAGCGCACCTGACGGGTCCGACGATTCTCTTGCTCGGCGGCCTGTCTAACCTCCGTCAGTCTTTCGAAAGGAACCCAATGGCGAACGAGCACACATTCGTGATGGTGAAGCCCGACGGGGTCGCCCGCGGCCTCGTAGGCGAAGTAGTCAGCCGGCTCGAGCGCAAGGGCCTCACCCTCGAGAACATGCGAATGCTCACGATCGACGAAGACCTTGCTCGCCAGCACTATGCCGAGCACGTCGACAAGCCGTTCTTTGGTGAGCTCCTCGAGTTCATCACCGCCGGACCGGTCGTAGCCACGGAATTCTCGGGCGAGTCGGCAGTGTCGGTGGCTCGGACGCTGATGGGCGTCACGAATCCACGTGAGGCTGCACCCGGCACGATTCGTGGTGATTACGGGCTCGAGATAACGTCCAACATCGTTCACGGATCGGACTCGCCAGAGAGCGCCATTCGTGAACTCGGCCTGTACTTCCCCTGACGTGACACCAAGAACACGGCGCAAGCGCCATAGCTACACTGACCAGACCCTTACGACTTCCTGAGGACTGAGGCATGAGTTCGCTCTTCACCTTTGCTGGCCGCGACATGGCGATCGACCTCGGCACGGCCAACACGCTCGTATTCGTACGAGGCATGGGCATCGTGCTGAATGAGCCGAGCGTTGTCGCCATCAACACGCGCGACAACCGGCCACTGACCGTTGGCATGGAAGCCAAACGGATGATTGGTCGTACTCCCTCCTACATCCAGGCGATCCGACCGTTGCGCAACGGTGTCATTGCCGACTTTGACGTCACCGAGAAGATGCTCAGCTACTTCATCGACAAGGTCCACACCAAGCGATTCGCCACGCGGCCTCGGATCGTCATCTGTGTGCCCTCGGGCATCACGGCTGTCGAGCGTCGCGCGGTCGAAGAGGCGGCCTACCACGCAGGCGCCCGAAAGGCCTACACCATCGAAGAACCAATGGCAGCCGCCATCGGAGTCGGGCTCCCGGTGCATGAGCCGGCCGGTTCGATGGTTGTCGACATGGGCGGCGGCACGACCGAGGTCGCCGTCATCTCTCTGGGCGGCATCGTGGTCTCGAAGAGCATCCGGATCGGCGGGGACGAACTGGATGAAGCCGTCATCTCGTGGGTGAAGAAGGAATACAACCTCATGCTCGGAGAGCGGACTGCCGAGCAGGTCAAGATGGCGATCGGCTCGGCTTGGCCGTACCCGGATGAACCTGCGGCCGAAGTTCGTGGTCGGGACCTCATCAGCGGTTTGCCCAAGACGGTCGTGCTTTCGAGTCCGGAAGTGCGCGAGGCCATAGAGGAACCGGTGCAGGCCATCGTCGACGCCGTGAAGTACACCCTGGACAAGACGCCTCCTGAGCTTGCTGCCGACATCATGGAACGCGGCATCGTCCTCACCGGTGGCGGAGCGTTGCTCCGTGGACTAGACGTTCGCCTCGCCAACGAAACCGGCATGCCGATCGTGTCGGCAGATCGGCCGCTCCAGTCGGTGGTGCTCGGTTCCGGGCAGTGCCTCGAGGAGTTCGACGTGCTGCACATGGTGCTGTCGTCCAGCGGCCGCTCGTGAACGCGTGTTCGACCTACGCCGATTTGATCGCTCGACCTCAGTCTTCGTAGGACTGCTCGTCATTTCATTTCTTCTCGCCACGTTTGACGTGCGCGCCCAAGGTGAAGGCCTCGGGGGGAACTTGCGATCGGGAGTGCAGAGCCTCTTCACACCGATGCAACGGTTCGCCGGTCTGTTGATGTCCCCGATCGTCGGCAGCGTCGACGCCGTGTCTGATCTCGCCGGCCTGAGAGAAGACAACGAGCTCTTGCAGTCACGGGTCCGTGACTTAGAAGAAGAACTTGCCGACACTGCCACGTTGCGCCAGCAGGTTGCCGAGTTGGAAGCAGTTCTCGGCTTGGAGCCCCCGGGTGAACTCAATTCGATCACTGCCAGAGTGATCGCCGCTGGTGCGTCTGAGTTCGACTTCGTCCGCAAGATCGATGTCGGTTCGGCTGATGGTGTCCTCAAAGGTATGCCGGTCATCGACGAGGATGGCCTGGTTGGTCGCGTGGTGCTGGTGACGGACTCCAATGCGCTGGTTCGGCTCATCACCGATCCGAGTCTCTCCGTCGGCGTACGCGTGAAAGAAACCAACGAAACCGGGGTTGTCGAGGGTCAAGGCACCGGCGAGCTGCGAGTTGAGATGTTCGGTGCCGTTGATCCACTCGAGGCGGGCTACAGGCTGGAGACAGCCGGCAGCCGGTTCCCGCCGGGGATCCCAGTCGGCGTGATCTCCGAGAGTGCCACGGCAGAAGCGGGATTCCAGCTCATCGCAAGGGCGGATCCGGCCATCCGCGTGTCGAAGCTCGACTTCGTGCGTGTCATCATCGACTTCGATCCGCTCGAACTCGACCCCGATCTCGAAGAAGAGAGCGCCGAGCTCTCTGGCGTTCCGCCGACAGAGCAAGAGAGTCAGACTCCGTGAGCGGTCGACATATCGCAATTGCCATCGCACTCGTGGTCGTGGCAGTGGTGGTGCAATCGACGTTGCTGGCCGAGTCGCGTCTGCAGCTCTTCGGCTCGGCGCCGGCACTGGTCGTGCTCGTCCTGATCGCTGTGGTGAGGTATCTCGATCCTGAACCTGCCGTCCTCCTCGGATTCACCGCGGGCCTTCTTGTCGACCTCGTTGGCGGTCAGCCGGTCGGTTTGTGGGCCATGGTGATGACCGTCGTCGCCTACGTGACGCTGCGAGTTCGCGACCGCGCCGCCGACGGGCCACTGGTCATAGGAGTCGGCGTACTGGTCTTGACCCTCATGGCTGGAGGGTTGTTCGTGATTCTCGGTACGCTGTTCGGATTGAAGCCACTGAGTGACCCCGCCGTCTTCAGGAGATTGATCCTGCCTGCCATCTACAACGTCGTTCTGGCCATTGGAGTCGTTCCGGGAGTGACCAAACTCCTGGAACAGCGTCGACCGAGACGCGGCTGGGCATGAAGGGTCCGTGGCGGGTTGCCGTCCTGGCGGTGTTCTTTCTGGGTCTCTTGGTGGTGCTCACCTTGCGTCTATGGTCACTTCAGCTGACCGAGGCGGCTGAGTACCAGGATCAGGCCGACCGTCAACAGATTCTGCTGGTTTCGACCCCTGCCCCCAGGGGCGACATCGTCGACGTCAACGGTGTGCTCATGGCAGGCACTCGCCCTGCGCTGTCTGTGGTGGTCAACCGCAAGCTGATTCCTGTCGAGGTCGAAGAGTCGGTCATCCAGAGGCTCGCGGTGTTCCTGGGTATACCGGCAGCGGACCTGCGGCAAGAGTTCGAAGACCACGGCTCTGGCGCCCGGTTCACGGTTGCAGATGAGATCGACTCGGCTGATGCGCTCTTTCTGGCGGAACACACAGAAGACTTTCCCGGCGTAGCGGTCGAGCCGGTTCCCGTACGGATCTATCCGCTGGGCGTGACCGGCGGACAATTCATCGGCTACATCGGGCGGCCAACCGAAGCAGACATCGAGGCCGGCGTTCGGTCTACCGACCGGGTCGGCAAGGCCGGCGTTGAACGCGAATACGACTCCGAGCTGCAGGGTGAACCAGGTGCGGTGAAATACCGCATCGACGCCCAAGGCAACATTCTCGGTCTGGTCAATGAGCAGTCGCCGCAACCAGGGGGGACGATTCAGCTGACCATCGACTCGGCAGTGCAAGCGCAGCTGGAATCGGCGCTCGCCGACGGTCTCCAGCTGGCCCGCAACGCCTACAACCCGACGTGTCGACCCGTGCAGGAGGACCCCAAGTGCCCGATTCGCGCCGTCGGCGTGGTGCTCGACGCAAAGGACGGTTCAGTCGTGGCGATGGCGTCGGTGCCCGGCTACGACCCAACGATCTTCGTCGACGGCGTCAGTTCCGACGAGTGGAACGAGCTGCTGGAAACTGCGGTGTTCAACAACTTCGCCATCCAGGGGATCTACGCACCGGCGTCGACGTTCAAGGCCATCGCGTATGTGGCGGCGATGGAGGAAGGGATCTTCCCGGAGACCGCCGTTCAAACCGACACGGGTCAGTACTTCTGTGAGGGACTTCTCGAATTCCGCTTCCAGGACGGAAGCCCTCAGGTGTATCGCGACTGGAAGGCAGACGGCCACGGTCCGGTCGACCTGCATACGGCCCTGCAGAGTTCCTGCGACGTCTACTTCTGGGAAGTTGCGCTCAAGGTGTGGCGTAGTTCGGGGCAATACGACGAGGCGCTGCTTCAGGACTGGGCACGCAAGCTCGGGTTCGGTGTCGATACCGGCATCGACCTTCCGTTCGAACAGAGCGGGCTGATCCCAGATCGCGCCTGGTTCGATGAACAGCAGGCTGAAGGCAGCGGTCGGGTGCGAGCAGAAGGTGGCTGGTCGGGCGGAGACCTGATGAACACGGTCATCGGGCAGGGCGACGTTCTGGTCACGCCGCTGCAACTGGCGACGGCCTATGCCGCGATCGTCAACGGAGGCACGGTCTGGCAGCCGAGAGTCGTGGCAGGTGTGCTCGGCGCCGACGGTGAGATCGCCATACCGAACGATCCAGTGATCCTCAACGACATCCCTTTGGCGCAACGAACGGTGGACTTCATTCGCCAAGACCTCCAGCTCGTCGTAAACGGACCAGCAGGCACGGCACGAGCCGCCTTCGAGAGTTTCGGCCCAGGCGTCGAGCAGATTGGCGGCAAGACCGGCACCGGTGAGGTCATCAAGAGCGCCGACGCCAGCAAGGAAGTCGACACAGCGTGGTTCGTTGGCGTCGCACCTGTGAGCGATCCGGAGTACGTCGTGGCCATCGTCATCGAACGTGGTGGATCGGGCGGCCGGATCGCGGCACCAACCGCTCGCCAGGTGCTGCAGTTTCTCATGCTCGGTGAAGAGGGCGTCACCGACATCGCCGAAGGCGCAGAGGCAGACTGATGGCAGTCACTGCAGGTCACCGCGTCGGACGTCTCGAGCGCCGGGAGCGGCTGCGGCCCGACATCTTCCTTCTCGTGTCGTTTCTTGTGCTGTCAGCGCTGGGCATCCTCATGGTGTACACCGCAACGGCTCCACGGCTGATTGCCCAAGGCGAAGCCGGCGATGTGGTGATGCGTAAACAAGTGGTTTTCGTGATCATCGGGACAGTGGTCTTCCTTGTGAGTTCGCTGGTCGATACGCGCAAGCTTCGAGCTGCCACACCGCTGATCTACCTCGTGAGTCTCGCCAGCCTCATATTGGTTCTCACGCCGCTTGGAGATGTTCGTGCCGGCGCACAGCGTTGGATCGAGCTCGGCGCCTCGTTTCAACTGCAGCCGTCGGAACCCGCCAAAGTCGCAGTGATCCTGGCCTTGGCGGCGCTGTTGGCTCGCGATTCGGATGGCACACTTCACTGGCGGTCCGTCGCCCGTGCGATTGGCCTCGTCGTGCTTCCTGCCGTGCTGATCTTCCGACAGCCGGACTTGGGGACGATGCTCGTGTTCGGCTTCATCGCCGTTGCCATGCTGTTTGCCGCCGGAACGAGTTTTCGCCAGATGGGCTTCCTGGTCGTTGCGTCAATCGTTGGAACCGTTGCGTTGTTCCAGTTCAAGGCGTTGAAGGTGTATCAGTTGACGAGGTTGACCGCATTCCTGGATCAGTCGTCGTCGCTCGAGAACGCGAACTACAACCAGTTCCAGAGTGAAGTCGCGATCGGCAGTGGCGGATTCCTCGGCAAAGGGGTGTTCAACGGCACGCAAACCAACCTGAGCTTCGTCCCCGCGCAGGCGACAGACTTCATCTTCACGGCTGTCGGCGAACAGCTCGGGTTCATCGGTGGCGCGCTGGTACTGGGACTCTTCGCGGTGATCATCTGGAGACTGATGCTCACTGCCGTCGTCGCTCACGACACGTTCGGTTCGTTCATCGCCGTCGGCGTGGCTTCGTTGATCGCGTTCCACGTGTTCGTCAATGTCGGTATGACCATGAGCCTGCTCCCGGTGACCGGGCTACCGCTGCCGTTTCTCAGTAATGGGGGAACGGCGTTCGTCACTATGTCGCTGGCGCTCGGGCTGGCGCACTCCGCTTGGATCCATCGCGCGCCGCTTCCAGGGGAGCGCCGCTAGGCGTTTCAAAGGTCGGTTTTCGCGCTCTGGGGCGCATCGGCGACGCTTGCTACAGTCTCGCCTCATGCATCGTCGTGCCGATCAGGGCTGGGTCGAGGTCATTTGCGGCCCCATGTTCTCAGGAAAGAGCGAAGAGCTGATCGGTCGGATCACTCGCTACCAGCTCGCCAAGATTCCGACTCAGGTCTTCAAACCTGCGTTGGATGTGCGTTACGCCGTCGATGAAGTGATCTCGCACAGCCGATTGAAGACGCCGGCGATTCCCGTCACCACCTCTGATGGCTTGTTGCGCGCTGTCGAGGACCGCACCGTCATTGTTGGGATCGACGAGGCCCAGTTCTTCGACGAAGGCCTGGTCGACGTCGTGGCGTTGCTCGCAGGCGCAGGCAAGAAAGTCATCGTCGCCGGCCTCGATCTCGACTACCTGGGGAGACCGTTCGAGCCGATGCCCTCGCTCCTGGGCCGGGCAGAGTACGTGACAAAGACGCTGGCGGTGTGCCATCGCTGTGGCGGTCCGGGGCTGTTCACGCAAAGAGTGATTCCCGGTGACGATCTCGTCGTATTGGGAGCATCTGGCGCGTACGAAGCACGTTGTCGCCGCTGTTACGACCCGTACGAGGCTCACCAGCCGACATTCGAGATTGTCGAAGGCTGAACAACCGACGAGCTTGGAATTGGGTTCGGTGGGACCGTGCTACCCTTCCACAGCGACGGACCCGTCGGGTCCATTGAGGTCGGCCCTGAGTCGAGTTCTCGATTCATCGGGCACCTTTCAGGCCGCAAGGGCTTGTATGCGCACCATTTCTTTCTTGTTCATGGCATCACTACTCGATCCGAGCAGTAGCCGACAGGTCGCGCATCACCCATTCCCGGCATCCCCGACGCGTTCCACACATTCACAATTTCTGAACCATGGAGGAGAAACTGCATGGGTTTGTTCAGCCGGAAGACGCCACGCGTCGTCCGCAAGGGCGTCGGAGACGACGCCGTCGAAACAGTCAAGGTGCGCAAGGTCGGACGTGAGAAAGTCACCGTTCGACGCGTCACCGAGGCGCCGCCCGTCGAAAAAGTGCAGCCGAGCCGTAAAAAGCAGACGCAGCGCAAGCAGGGCAAGAGAGGCGACAGTCGCCGCAATGTGAACGAACGGAAGTCGGCGCCTTCGTCGTCTTCCCGTTCGAAGACCAGAAGCGGACGCCCCCCTCGCATCGAGGTGGTGCCGCCAGAAACTGCGCGCAAGCAGATGCTGGTGCGGCATCAACCGCATCAGACCCAAATCGTCGTGCTCGAAGGGCCGGTGCTCGTCGAGCACTACGTGACCCGCTCCGACAAGACCTCGCTCGTCGGCAATGTCTACCTCGGTAAGGTGCGCAACGTCCTTCCGGGCATGGAAGCCGCATTCGTCGATTTCGGCGAGGGAAAGAATGGCGTCCTGTACGCAGGCGACATCAACTACCCCGAAGAGTTCAACGGCAAGAAGCCGCGTATCGAAATGGCGCTCAAGACCGGCGACAGCGTTCTCGTCCAAGTCGTGAAAGACGCCATGGGCCACAAAGGGGCTCGACTCACCAACCAGATCTCGATCCCGGGCCGCTACCTCGTGCTCGCACCCGATGCTGAGGTCAAAGGGATCAGCCGACGGCTTTCCGACGAGGAGCGTCGCCGTCTGCGGTCGATCATCAACGAGCTCCGACCCGAGGGCATGGGCGTCATCGTCCGGACGGCCGCGGAGGGCGCGAGCGAAGACGACATTCGTGCCGACATGGATCGCCTGAAGGACATCTGGGACGGCATCGTCGCCAAGCAGGTGGAAGTCAAAGCTCCGGACCTGATCTACGAAGAGCCGCCGCTGGTGTTGCGCGTCATTCGCGAGCACTTCACGAGGGACTTCAGGCGCCTCATGATCGACGATCCGAAGACCTACGAGCGAGTCATGCAATACCTCGAGGGCACCGAGGCCGATCTGACCGAGAAGGTCAAGATCTACGAAGACGACATGTCGATCTTCGAGCGCTTCCACGTCGACGATCAACTCGCCAAGGCGCTCGATCGCAAGGTATGGCTGCCGTCGGGTGGCCACATCGTCATCGACCGGACCGAGGCGCTGACCGTTGTCGACGTCAACACGGGCCGCTTCGTTGGGCATTCGAATCTCGAAGAGACCGTGTTGCAGAACAACCTCGAATCCGCCGAGGAGATAGCTCGTCAGCTCCGCCTACGGGATATCGGCGGCATCATCGTGATCGACTTCATCGACATGGAGGACAAGCGGAACCAGGAAAAGGTCCTGCTCCGTCTTCGCGAGCACCTTGCGAAGGACAAGACTCGAACCCAGGTGTTCGACGTCTCGAATCTCGGCCTGGTCGAGATGACTCGTAAGAACGTCTCGGAAGCCCTTCTCGAGACCTTCTCCGAAGTTTGCGAACGCTGCAACGGCCGTGGAGTCGTCCTGAACGATGACGCCGCACTGTTCGGCAAGAGCACACCAAAAGCAAAGGCAGCTGCAAGTGGTCAGGGTTCGGCAAACGACGCCGAGTGAATTCGACACCCAGCCAGCTGTCTATCATGTCGGCTCATTCCTGGAGGACTCATGTACGCGATCATCCGCGCGGGCGGTAAGCAATCGAAGGTGGCAGAAGGTGACGTGCTCGACATCGAGCGCGTCCGTGAAGAGGACACCATCAAGTTCACCCCGATCCTTGTCGTAAATGAGGATGGATCTGTCGTATCTGATGGTGCGGCACTTGGTGACTTCACCGTCACTGCCGAGATTCTCGGCGAGTCCAAGGGTCCGAAGATCGACATCTTCAAGTACAAGAACAAGACTGGGTATCGTCGCCGTGCCGGCCATCGCCAGAAGTACACCACCATCAAGGTGACTTCGATTGCAGGCCCCAAGTCGGCGAAGAAGGCCAAGGCCAAGGCCGAGACCAAGTCCGAGTCCAAGAGCAAGCCCAAGAAGAGTGCGCCTGCGGCGGCCAGCGAAAGCACCGAGGAGGAATAACCAATGTCAAAGACCAAGGCAAGCGGTTCAACCAAGAACGGTCGCGATTCGAATGCCCAGCGACTCGGAACCAAAGCGTTCGACGGCCAAGCTGTCGGCGCCGGGGCCATCATCGTTCGGCAACGTGGCACGCGAATTCACCCAGGCGACAACGTCGGCAAAGGCAGCGATGACACGCTGTACGCCATGACGGCCGGCAAGGTGAAGTTCGGACAACGTCGCGGTCGTCGTCTGGTGAGCGTCCTCACCGACTGAACGAGGCCAAAGCTCCATGTTTGTCGACCAGGTCCGGCTGTATGCACGCGGCGGCGACGGTGGAGCAGGGGTAGCCAGCTTCAAACGCCAACGCGGTAAGCCGCGTGGCAAGCCAATGGGCGGCAATGGTGGCTCGGGTGGTGACGTCATCCTCGAAGCCGACGCCGACGCATCGACCCTTCTGGTGTTCCAGCGCGCCCCGCATCGCAAGGCCGGTTCGGGAAGCCACGCTGAAGGCGAGCTCAGACACGGCGGCGCCGGTGATGATCTCGTTCTGGCCGTGCCACTGGGCACAGTCGTGTACCTGGACGACGGAACGATGTTGGCCGATCTCGTCGAGCCGGGGCAACGCATCGTCGTCGCCAAGGGCGGCAAGGGTGGCCGCGGCAACGCCTCATTCGTATCGCCCGCCAACAAGGTTCCCGGTTATGCCGAACAGGGTGAATACGGCGAGGAGGTTCCGATCTTGCTCGAGCTGAAGCTCATTGCGGACGCCGCGCTCGTCGGATTCCCCAACGCAGGCAAGAGCACGCTGATAGCGAGGGTCTCCGCCGCGAAACCAAAGATCGCCGACTATCCGTTCACGACACTCGAACCGAACCTCGGAGTGGTCGACGTCGGCAACCGCGAATTCGTCATCGCCGACGTTCCGGGCCTCATCGAGGGAGCGGCCGAAGGCAAGGGACTCGGTCACGAGTTCTTGCGCCATGTGGAGCGCGCCCACGTCTTGGTGATCCTGCTCGACCCGACTCCGCTCCAAGAGCGGTCCGCCGCTGAGCAGCACGACGTTCTGATAGACGAGTTGGCGAGTCACTCACCTGAGCTGGCGGACCGGCCCCGGATCGTTGTCCTCAACAAAGTCGACACCATCGACGACGACAGCGAGATCGTGGCGTGGGCGGAGCGGCGTCAGATCGAGCTGCATCGCATATCCGCCTTCACCGGTGACGGTGTTGAAGAGCTGATGCACGCGGTTGCCGACCAGGTGGACAGCTACGTGAGAGAAGCTCCTGAACGCCCTGGCTATCTGTTGCACCGCCCCGCTGCCGAGGGGTTCACGATTTCCCGCCCAGGCGACGAGTGGGTCATTGAAGGCAAGTCGGCGACGCGCGCCGTCAACCTCGATGACATGACGTCTGAAGACGCACTCGACATGGTGGCACGGCGGATGGCCAGTCTCGGGATCGACCGAGCCCTGGCGAAGGCAGGGGCCGTGGCAGGCGACGACGTGCGCATCGGCGACATCGTGTTCAGCTACGAACCGGAGTTTCCCGATGATGAACCGGAGACCGATCACGACGTGTCGCAATCGGCTGCCGGCGACGGAGCGCCGTCGTGAGGCGGGCGGTAAAGGTCGGTGCTCCGGTCGTTGTGAAAGTCGGGACGTCGAGCCTCGTCCAGGCCGATGGGAATCTCGATCCGGAGGGAGCGGCTCGGGCGGTCGCACAGGTCGCGTCACTCTGGGAACAGGGGCATCCGACGGTTCTCGTGTCGTCAGGCGCTGTTGCAGCCGGACTGCCGGCGTTGGGACTCACCGAACGTCCTCGTGATGTGCCGATGCTGCAGGTTGCCGCCGCCGTTGGCCAGGGACGCCTCATGGCTTGGTACATGCGTGAGTTCAGCGAGCTCGGTCTCGTGGCTGGGCAGGTGCTGCTCACCAAGGACGTGCTGGCGAACCGGCCTCAGTACGTGCACGCACGAAAGGCGCTCGAGCAGATGCTCGCCGCCGGGGTCGTGCCGATCGTCAACGAGAACGACACCGTCGCCGTCGAAGAGCTGAAGATCGGCGACAACGATCGTCTTGCTGCTGTGGTCTCGCACCTGGTGGGAGCCGGCATGCTGGTGTTGCTCACGGACACGGCTGGGTTGTATTCAGGGGACCCTCGACTCGACGACACCGCCGAACTGCTCAGCGCCGTGCGGTACACAGATCAGATTCTCGACGACGTCATGCAGGGAAAGTCAGGCCGGTTCGGCTCGGGCGGAGTCGGCACGAAGGTGGCGGCGGCCCGCATGGCGGCTTGGTCGGGAGTGCCGACGGTGATCGCTCCTGCTGCCAATCCCGAAGCAGCGTTGAAGGCGATCGCAGGCATCGACATCGGAACCTGGGTGGAACCGCATCATTCGGGACTGTCGGCTCGCAAGCTCTGGATTGCGTTCGGTCAACCGTCCGAAGGCTCCGTGCACATCGACGCCGGGGCGGTGTACGCGTTGGCAGAGCGCGGTAAATCGCTTCTCCCGGCTGGAGTGACGCGTGTCGAAGGGTCATTCGGATCATGGGCAGGCGTCGAGGTCTTCGGGCCCGACGGCAAGATGGTGGGCAAGGGGTTGTCGGCGATGCCGGCAGACAACTTGCGCGACGCCATCGGTCAGCACACGTCTGACGTGGGCGGCGAAGCCATTCATCGCGATGATCTGGTTGTCTTCCCCGACCCTTGACCGGTTGAGGTGATCTTTCCCGTCGGCGATGGTGAGCTCAACGCCAGCCGTCCCAGCGCTCTACGCTCCTCGAAACGTCGTTGATCTCGGGAGGTCTTTCACGGTGACAGATTGGCGTGCAGAGCCGGTGCGGTTCATCGGCAGACGGAAAGAATGGTCGCCGTACGTCGAGCGATGGCATTCGGACGACGTCGTGTATGGCGTCTACGCCAACTGGATGTATCCCCTTGCGTTGGGCACCGATCCGCTGGAGGACTATCGGAAACTCCGGACCGGAGCGATGCTGTACGACACGCCGGAACGCCCCATCTCCATCAGCGGCCCCGACGCCGTCCGTCTTTGCGAGCGGGTCTTCACACGGCCGATTGCCAACGTGAGAACGGGTCGCAGCGTCTATGGATTGGCCTGCGCTCCTGACGGTGGCATCCTCATGGATGGCGTGCTCATCCGACTGGCCGAGGATCACTTCTGGTACGTGCAGGCGGAGGGGGACATCGAGAACTGGCTTCTCGGTGTCGGGGTCGACATGGACGTCGAGGTGACGGACACCAAGTTCCGAGTACTGCAGGTCCAGGGCCCGAAGTCGCACGAATTCCTGGCGGCGGCGACCGGCGCTCCTGTTCCTGAGGACTTCACATGGTTTGCCGCACAGTATTTCGAGATCGGCGGCCAGCGGGCGCTGGTGACCAACTCGGGCTACACGGGTGAGTTGGGAATCGAGATCTATGGCAACGCCGAGCTTGATCACCTTCGCCTTTGGGATCATCTCATCGAGGTCGGTGCACCCTTCAACCTGAGCTTGGGCGCTTCCGACTCGATGGCGCCGCGGCGAATCGAGGCCGGAATCAAGGAAAATCAGACCGATTTGGATCGCACGTTGACGCCGTTTGCGGCCGGCCTCGGCCACTTTGTCGACTTCGACAACCCCACGTTCATCGGTCGGGACGCTTTGAAGCAGTGCGACCGTACTCCGCTTCTGTGGGGTCTTCGATGCGAATCGGTCAAGCCAGCCTTGAGCGATCCGGTGCACTTCGACGGCCTGCAGGTGGGTGCCATGACCGTTGGCGAATGGTCTCCCACACTTGATTGTGGCATCGGATATGTGCGGTTCGAGGAGCCGATCGATGGCGGTTGGGAGGGCCGTGACGTGCGGCTGATCTCGGCCGACGGTACGGCCCACGCAGCAAAGGTTCAGCAGCTTCCGTTCATCGACACCAAGAAGCGTCTGCCGAGAGGGCTACCCGAAGAGGACTGATTCGGTCTGAATGGTGCCGGAGGTTCGACACGGCCAGAATGCCTCCGATGAGTACCTTTTGCTCCGCCGCCGATGCGGCTTCTGCCCTCGAGCGCGTTGGGTATCTTCCGGATCCGGCAATCGCCCAAGTCGCCTTTCTGGCGGACCGTTTGGAGAAGCCGATCCTGGCGGAGGGACCCGCTGGTGTTGGCAAGACCGCCCTTGCTCTGGCTCTCGCCGAGGCATCAGGGCGGCGTCTGATTCGCCTCCAGTGTTACGAAGGCCTGGACGAGGCGAAGGCACTCTACGAATGGAATTACCACAAGCAGCTGCTGCGCCTACAGACCGACGAAGGCAAGGTCTGGGGAGAACTCGAGGGTGACATCTTTTCGGAGGAGTTTCTCCTGGAGCGTCCGCTCCTTGCCGCCATACGTTCAACTGAACCAGTGGTTTTGCTCATCGACGAGGTCGACCGGATCGAAGTCGAGACCGAGGCACTGCTGCTGGAGATCCTCGACTCTTTCCAAGTGTCCATTCCTGAGCTGGGCACGATCGTCGCCTCGAGCAAACCGTGGGTGGTCCTGACTTCCAACAACACGCGAGAACTGTCCGAAGCGCTCAAGCGGCGCTGCCTCTTCCTGCACGTCGATTATCCGGCGCTGGAGCGCGAACGGGAGATACTCACCTCGCGTGTTCCGGGGTTGTCCGAGGAGTTGGCCGAACGAATCGCTGAAGTTGTTCGCAGCATCCGCTCGATGGCGCTGCGCAAGCCGCCATCGGTGTCAGAGACCATCGATTGGGCGCGGACGCTGCTCGCCCTGGGGATCGACGACTTGAGCGCCGCCGTTCCGACCGAGACACTGAACGTGCTCTTGAAGTACCACGCTGATGTTGAGAAGGCGTCCCGCGAATTGAGTTCTGACCAGTGATCAACAGCCTCGTCGGTTTCGTCGAGGAGCTCCGCGCCATTGGCGTACCGGTGTCCATGGTTGAGGCGATCGATGCCGCTGAAGTGCTACGGCACGTGGATCTCGCTGATCGAACTGCGGTGCAAGAGGGACTCGCTGCGACCCTGGTCAAAGCGGCGCGCCACCGGCCTGCGTTCGACCTGGCGTTCGAGGTGTACTTCGGACTCACGGTGCCCCAGGACGTCGACCAAATCGATTCAGACGACGATGGTCAGTCTGTGCCTTCGGCAACGTCAGGTGACGGCGGAGGCGGAGGGACGCCCTCTGATGACGCCTCAGACCTCGTTGAAGCGATCTTCTCTGCGATGCGTGACGGCGACCGCGATGGCCTTCTGCGCGGTGTCCGATCAGCCGTGAGTCGGCTGGCAGGCATGGAACCTGGTCGGCCCGTCGGTGGCCGGTACTACCTGTATCGCGTGATGCGACGGCTCGACGTCGACGCACTGCGCGCGAGGTTGGCCGCCGGCTCAGACGGATTGGAGGGACGTCTCGACCGTGAAGCGGCAGATGAACGAATCGAGGAGTTGGTCACCGAGGTGAGACGGGAGATCACCAGGCGGCTGGTTGCTGACCGTGGGGTCGAGACCGTCGCAAAGACCTTGCGACAACCTCTCGTCGAGGACCTCGACCTGACTCACGCAACCCGGGAGGAACTGGCACAGATCGAGCGAGTCATCCAACCATTGGCGCGCAAACTCGCTTCTCGAATGGCTCAGCGGCGGCGGAGAGGTCGCGACGGACGCCTCGACGTGCGTTCGACAATCCGCCGTTCTTTGAGTCACGGGGGAGTGATGCTGGACCCACGGTTCAAGCCGCCACGTCGCTCGAAGCCTGAGCTCGTCGTGGTCTGTGATGTGTCCGGTTCCATGGCGACGTTCGCCCGGTTCACCATGCAGCTCGTCTATGCGATAGGTCATCAATTCTCCAAAGTGCGCTCTTTTGCGTTCATCGACGCGCTCGACGAAGTCACCGACTACTTCACTCCCGGTGTCGAATTCCACGATGCGCTACTGCGCATGGGTCGCGAAGCGCATCTGGTGTGGCAAGACGGTCATTCCGATTACGGCCATTCGATCGAGAACTTCTACGACCGGTATCGCCGCGAGGTGACGCCGCGTACGACGTTGTTGGTGACCGGTGACGCCCGGAACAACTATCGCCCGCCGGCCGTCGAGCTGTTCGCCGAGCTGGCGTCGACGGCACGCCGGACCTACTGGTTGAATCCTGAACCGCGCCGCTACTGGGACACAGGTGACTCGATCATGGGGAGCTATGCCCCTTACTGCGACGGCGTATACGAGGTGCGAACACTGCGCCAGTTGGAGAACTTCGTGGAGGACATTGCGTGGTCTCGATCCCCGGCAATTGGAGAACTTTCCCTCAAGTGACCCGATTTGAATCCGATACCACCACAAGCGGTTGATAGCGCCATGATGTGGTGACAGGAGAGACGTAATGTCTGCACGGGTATTGGTAGTAGAGGATTCGCAAGTGATCCAGCGCCTCATTGAGGTATGCCTGAGGCCTGCTGGTTTCCAAGTCGAAACACGAGACGACGGGCCGTCAGGGCTTGAAGCAGCGTTGGACAATCCGCCAGATCTCTTGATTCTCGACGTTGGTCTTCCACGGATGGACGGCTGGGAAGTGCTTTCTCGCCTACGTGCCGATCCACGAACTGAGAAGCTCACGGTTCTCGTGCTCACGGCTCATGCACAGGAAGAGACCCGGCAGCGTGCCGATCGTGGCGGTGCCGATGCATTCCTCACGAAGCCGTTCCGGCCGAACGATCTGCGCCGTGTCGCTGCCCAACTTGTGGAATCTGCGACCAAGACCGCAGCGGTGTGACACCCGGTCCTGACGGACCTCTAGAACCGAGCGGCTGGATTCCGTACGTTCAACAGTGTGATTCTGCTTGTTCTCACACTCGCACTGAGTCTTCCTCAATCCTGCATCGGTCTCAGTCCTCCTGTAGATGGCCCGATTGTCGCCGAATTCGCGCCTACCGGCCGGTACTCGGGTCATTGGGGAATGGACTACGCCGCTGAAATCGGCACGCCAGTGCGTTCGTCTGACGGTGGTCAGGTGACGTTCGCAGGGGCAGTGGCCGGCGTGCTCTCGGTGACGGTTGCTCACGGAGGCGGTCTTCGCACCTCGTACAGCTTCCTCGAGTCGATCTCTGTCGTTCCCGGTTCGTGGGTGGCCCGTGGACAGCAGGTGGGCACTTCGGGCACACATGACGGCCGCTCGTCGACGCATTGGTCGGTGCGGGTCGGTTCGGCCTACGTCGACCCCGATCGCTACGTCGGGTGTCTGAGCAACGTGACTCCTGCGTTGTCCCTGACGACGCTGGCAAGGAGAACGCCCGATACCCGCTATGTTTTCCGACGTGCAACGAGCTCTTCTAGGCGGCACTTTCGATCCGCCCCATCTCGCCCATCTCATGGCCGCCGAATCCGCGTATCGGGGCCTCGGAATAGACGTCGTGACGTTTCTGCCTGCGGGCGTTCCGTGGCAGAAAATCGGTAGCGACGTGTCCCCATCGGACGACCGGTGGGAGATGACCCAACGAGCAATCGATGGCATCCCCTACTTCGAAGCCGACGACCGGGAAGTGCGCCGAGACGGCTGGACCTACACCATCGACACCCTCGAGTCGTTCGGAGGCGACCTCACGCTGGTGCTCGGCGCCGATGCCGCCGCGCGTCTACCGACGTGGAACCGGATCGATGACGTTCTGGATCTGGCCAAGATCGCCGTCATGGAGCGTCCCGGGACCAGCCGTAGCGCCGTCGAGGCCGCGGTTGGTCGACCGGTCCGTTGGCTCGATGCGCCGATGGTCGACGTGAGTGCGACGATGTTGCGTGAACGCGTAGCTCGCGGCAGCAGCATTCGATTCCTGGTTCGAGAAGCCGTGTACGAATACGTTTTGGAGCGGGGCCTGTATGAAACGTGATCCGAAGGCTCCAGACGCTTCACCGGGACGCAAGCGCGGTGGCCGGGACGTGAAGCGACTGGCGCTCGTATTCGGTGGTGTCCTCGCTGCGGTCGTTGTCGTGCTGGTTCTCGCCGGCGGGGGACGAGCTGCGGGAGCGCTTGGCGATGCCTGGTCGAATTGGACGTCCAGCCTGCAAGACTCGGCAGCCGAGATTCCGAACCTGCGCATCGACGAGCAGCGAGCCTTGGAGGCGACGGACTCGCTGTTGTTGATGGTGACCGACGACTCGGGCAAAGCGACATCGCTGGCCTTGCTCGCCGCCTCTCCGAGCGATGAAGCCACCTTGGCGCTCATTCCGCCTGGGTTGTTCGCGATCCTGCCCGGATACGGCGACTTCGCTCTGGCTGACGCAACCGTGTTCGAGGGACCGGAACTGACGGCGCTGACCATTTCCAACAGCCTCGGAGTGCGGATCGACCACGTGGCAGTGATACCGCAGTCTGCGATCCCGACGATCGTGCCTTCACCCATGACGATTTCCCTGCCCTCTGCGTTGGAGGTCGACGAGGAAGGTGGGACCAGGACCATCTTGGTTTCGAACGGTGAGGTCCAGGTATCGGCCGCCGATGTGGCGTTGCTGCTCACCACCGAAGGGATCGGCGGGCAGTTGGATTGGCTGCAACGACAGGCTGCGGTGTGGAGTGCGATATTTGCCGCCATGGCCGACGACGCCGACATACCTGAAGCCATCGCGGCGACCGTCGACGGCAGTGGTAGCCGTGTCACCGGACTGCTCGCGGATGCCAGCGCCGTCGATCCGCAAGTGACAATCGTGCCGGTGACGAGAGTGTCGGTGAGCGGGACGGACGATGCGTTCAGTCTCGACATCGACTTGGCCGAAGCGTTCGTGGCGAGGCGGATGCCGCATCTTCAGCTGTCAGAGACCGGTCGTCCCCGCGTCGAGATCCTCAACGGCAACGGCAGGGTGTTGACGACGAGGGCGGTCGCAGAGGCATTGATTCGCAACGGTTTCTATGTTGTTCGGACCGACAACGCTGACAACTTCGAATATCAGGGGACGCTGGTGGTTTCCCAAGGCCGGGACAATCGCGTTGACGCCGAGCGGGCGCTCAACCTGCTCGCGACAGGTGAACTGCTCCTGGAGCTCAGAGCGCCTTCTGGAGTTGTGGATATAAGTATCATTGTCGGGCACGACATCCCAGCAGGAGAGGGTTGACCATCGCAGCTCACGAGATCAGTACCGCCGTCGCCGATGCGGCGGCCCACGCCATCGACGACAAGAAGGGTCTCGACATCGCAGTGATGGATGTTTCTGAACACCTCGTGATCACGGATGTCTTCGTCATGGCGACCGGTACCTCGCGCCGTCACGTTCGTTCGCTGAGTGACGCCGTCATGGAGAAGCTCAAAGACGATCTCGATCGCAGGCCGTTGCGCAAAGAAGGCACCGAGGAAGCCAATTGGATCCTGCTCGACTACGGCGACATCGTGGTACATGTCTTCGACGAAGAGACTCGCGAGTTCTACGATCTCGAGCGACTCTGGGGCGACGCTCCGCGCATCTCCTTCGAACCTGCCACCGCCGAGGCCTGATACACTCTCGACTCCTTTTGGGGCTGTAGCTCAGTCGGCAGAGCGCTTGCATGGCATGCAAGAGGTCGGGGGTTCAATTCCCCCCAGCTCCACAATTCTGCCTCTCTCCTCTAGTCGTGAGGTGCACCGGTTGTTCCGCCGATTGGCGGGCTCGACACCGATTCGGGTCCTGTTCGGCCCCGAAGTCGGGTCTCGTCGGTGCCTCCGCTGCGCTCCGGCGCTGTGCTGGCTGGTTCAATTCCCCCCAGCTCCACAATTTCGCCTCTCTCCTCTAGTCGTGGCGTGCGCGGGTTGTTCCGCCGATTGGCGGGCTCGACACTTCACGAGAGAGTGGCCGCCTCCTGAGAGGCGGCCACTCCCTTTCGATCAGCTACACAGTGAGTCGAGGAGTTGGGCCATTTGGCGATCGAAGATCGTGAACGCCGCTTCGCCCACGCCCTTGCCTCGTTGCTTGTCGAGATAGCGGTCGACGTTGCCAAGCGATGCGCATCCTGAGGTCGTCCGACCCGCCTCGAAATGACGTTGCGCAACATCGGCCTGTGCGGCCAGGTACTTCTGAGACCCGAGCTTGAGCTGACCCGCCGCAGACTGCTCGGTGACGGTTTGCTTGATCTCTCCGAATGGACTCCAGAAGAGCTGGGCCCACTGGTACGCCTGCTTGCCGATATCGGCGCCAGCCGCACGAGCGAACCGGTCGCCGTCCTGGAAGTGAATGCCGCCATACAGCCGCGATATGCCGGCCTCGTCTGCGGCATCGATGAAGGTGTCCCAAGTCAGGGTGACCGTCTGCGCTGGTCCATCCTCGAACTGGAGAGTGCCTGGGACGGCGACGTGCTGGCCGAAGAGGTCTTCCTGACCGTCCCCGTCGTAGTCCCTGCCGAGCCCAGTCACTCCGTCGTACATCATTCCACTGCCCGTGAAGGCGGTGAGCACTTCGGCTGACGCCCTGCTGAAGGTGCTGTGTCCCGAGATGTACTCGGCGAATGGCGGCGTGACGAAGGTGTAGGACTGATACGGCCGAAAGTCGGCACCGTCGATCAGCTGTGTTCCCTGATTCGGGCCACCCCACGCCAAGATCTGCTGGCCGGCATACAGAGTGCGGATTGCCGTCACGGGTCGTACGAAGTCGTAGAAGCGCTTGGCCTCCCACGCCGCGATGCCTGAGTCGAGTACTGCGCCCGTGAGCGCCATGTACATCGCGGCATCCTGGCCAATGGTGTGGCCATCGCGAAGCGAAACCCCTATTGCGAGCTGCACCCAGTGACCAGGCGGAGTCCACGTGTGTGGTCCGTCTGCCCAGAACTCGGCGTTGACCTTGTCCTCGTCACTCAGGTTGGCGCTGAAGTCGAGCACTTCGGCCACCTGGCTGCGGAACGCCTCGTCACCTGTGCTGACGTTGCCGAACGCATCCACATACGGATCGGTCGATCCCAGCAACGGGGGTGCCTGCGGCCTGAACTGGTCACCCGAGGTGAGCGCGAACGGAGTAACGGCACCCCAATGTGGGGTCAGGAAGTGCTGCGTCGTATACGTTGA
>JABDJC010000184.1 GCA_013003395.1 Acidimicrobiia bacterium | reverse complement strand
GCGCCTGAGCTGTACATCGCATGCGGGATCAGCGGCGCCATTCAGCACTGGGTCGGCATGATGAACTCCAAGAAGGTGCTGGCCATCAACACCGACAGCGAATCGTCGATGGTGATGAAAGCCGACTACGCCATCATCGGTGACGTGCACGAGGTGATCCCCGCGGTGACCGCCGAGATCAAGCGCCGTCGAGGCTCGTGACGAGCGTGCTTGTTGCCACCCATACGGTGCACGCAAGCACAATCGACGGACGTTCTACCGGCGACGAGAGTCAGAAGTCCGATGTCCCTGGGATCAGCTCGCCAATCCGAGTGTCCAGCACCTCGTCCGCGAGCTGAAAACTCTGTGCCGCGATCTCGGCAATCGATTCACCCGAAGCCAATCCGTGTTTCTCCTCGAGCAACGTGAACACCAAGGCTCCTTGTGCTGACGGCCCGAAATGCATCGTCGCCGTTGCGTCGCCCTCTTCACACGATTCCCATGCTGCTCCCGTCCAACGAATCGGATATGGGGTGGACTCATCAGCACTCAGGTGGGTGATGGGGCGCAGCCATCGCCCTGATCGGTTCAGGTCGGCGTGGGCCACGATCTCGTCTTCCATCTCATCGAGCCGCAGATCGACGGACATGCCCTCGATCACAGCCCGATTGATGTCGCCATAGGGATACGCCCCGAACAAGCTGACCGCAGCGGTGAGGCGAGGGTTCAGCTCGGTCGGGAAGAACCCATCTCTCGTACAGACACCGTCGATCCCGAAGAACCCGCGATATGCCACCTCATCACGGATCACTGTCCCGACGGCTCTCGCCGCAGCTCTCATCTGGTCACGTACGCCCGGCGGCGGATCCCATATCGTGTCCATGCCGCAGTACACGAACTCGTCGCTCGAAGGACGGCGGTAGATCAGGAGCTCCACCGGCCGGAAGACGAGCACCCGATCCGGCAGTACCAGACCGTGGATGGAGCACGGAACGCCTCGCAAGAAGGCCATGACTCGTGCTCGTGTCGCATGTGCTGCCAGGAAGGACAGTGGCTCCGACCAATCTGCGTCCGGCGCCAGATAGCGGGTGTACTCCGCTCCCCCGTGCCATCCCTCGGTGTTGTCGGCCACAACCACCGCGCCATCGGACTCCGCAATCCGGCGCGCCACTCGGGCCATGGACTCAGAGTCTCGGGCGTCAACGATTTCCACCGGGGTCCGCGCAACGCCTGCTCGGTCCCACAACTGGTCGACAATCATCTTGTCTTCGAGCGCCTGCCACTCCGGCCGCGACGCCCCGAGTACCGCTCTGCCACACAGCGAAGATTCTCGATTGAGGAAGTTGCCGAGGACTGCCGCTCGACCATCAGGATCCCAGGCGTCGATTGCGTCACATAGTTCTCGAGGAGGGGTGGACAGTGCCTCCTGGAACGCCCGCAATCCGCTCATCATGGTCGGACCCGTGGTGTTGAACAGAAACAGTTCGGCACCATCGGGTAGAGCGGTCCCGGTGCCGGCCGTACCACCGACGATCATCACACCCGGCGCTCCAGCATCCAGCAGACGTTGGGCGTTACGAAATGCCCCGGCGGCGGCGTCCGCGGTGATGATCCATGGCCTCTTCGCGATCTGTGGAGCGAAGAGCTCGTGGTAGTACTCAATCGACATCCATCGAGGCTACCGATCGGTTCGCCTGCTGGTCGTGTACTATCCGAATCCATCAAAGCGCCAGATTTGAAGTCAGCTTGCGGGCGCTCGAGAAGTACAGCTAAAGCGACGTTCCCGACGCCGTTGGTCGCTGTTGACGTCGCCCCAGGACGCGAGATCCGCAGGTTTGACCTCAGGAAGCGAGACACAATGAGCAACACGTTCCTCGACCTTCTCGAAACAGGAAGGACGCTCGTCGCTGATGGGGCGATGGGAACGGCGCTGTTTGCCCGCGGTCTCGAGAGTGGTGGCTCTCCCGAGCTCCTCAACGTCGAACAACCTGAACTGATCGGCGCAGTCCATGGTGACTACATCGCAGCAGGGGCGGACATCGTGCTCACCAACACGTTCGGCGGCAATCGACTGCGTCTCGCCCTTCACGGTGCCGGCGGGAGGGTGGCCGAGCTGAACGAGGCGGCGGTCGCCATCGCCCGCGAAGCTGCGTCGGCGGTGGATCGTCCCGTAGCTGTCGCAGGCAGCATCGGACCGACCGGTGAACTCTTCGAGCCACTCGGTTCGCTGGATCCGCTGGCGGCTCGCCACGCATTTCACGAACAAGCGTCGGCGCTCGCCGCGGCGGGAGCCGATGTGCTGTGGATCGAGACGCTGTCCAGCTACGAAGAGCTCTTGGCTGCAGCTGAGGGTTGCGCTGACTTTGACCTGCCGGTGGTGGCAACCATGAGTTTCGACACCCAGGGCAAGACCATGATGGGAGTCAACCCGGCTGAGCTTGGCGATTGGGCGAGTGAGCTGTATCTGACCGCGGTTGGAGCGAACTGTGGTGTGAGTCCAGGCGACAACCTGCTCGCCGTTCACACGCTGGCTCTGGCCAACCCGGAGGCAACCGTTGTCGTGAAAGGCAACTGTGGCATCCCACTGTATGCGGCGGGCGACCTCATCTATCCAACGGGTCCTGAGCACATGGCTGACTACGTCGAGCTCGCCATCGCGTCTGGCGCGCGCATCGTTGGAGCATGTTGCGGATCAACTCCTGCGCACATTGCGGCGATTCGCACAGCCGTCGATCATCCGGTTGACCGCGGTCCGGTCGATGCCGCCGAGATCGCCGCCCGCTTCGACGTCACCGCAGGTCCGCCACGTCGCGAAAAGCGAAAGAACGCTCGACGATCTCGATAGCCCAGCGTTACGACGGACGACCCTCAGCGCGCTCGTAGACTCGCGTCCATGGTCCTGTTGGTCGCTCCCGGTACGGTGGCGTCATGAAATACGCTGTTGCGGTCGTCGTGATCACTCTTGCGCTCTATGGCATGCACCGCTTGCTCTCCTGGGCGGCCGAACGCGAGTGGATCTACTACGGCGAGCACCAACGCAAGCCCGGCTACAACTTCAACTTCCTGGCGACGATATATCAGCCCTCGATGGAGCATGTGATCGAGGAGCAACAGCGGGTGCGGGTGATGGGTGAAGAGCAAGAGGTCGGGGATGGCGATCCACCAATCGGAATCGAGCCACACGCCTGACGCCGGTCAGCGTCTATCTCGACGATCGTTGAGCCGCGCGAGAGCCTGAGGAGAGAGCTTCTCACGCTCGATCCAGCGCTTGACCCACCAGTTCTCGTCATAGGGATCTTTGAGCATCTCGATGGGCTTGCCGGAACCTTCGAGGTCGTCGAACTCTCCGCGCTCCGCGGCCTCGCGAATGAGTCGATCTACCCATGACTCGGGAAGCGTCATGGAGACATGGTCCCATTCGAGATCGCGTTTGTCATCACAGAAATTGGGTAGATTGCAGGGTCCACAGAGGAGCCGAACACAATGCCCATTGCCGTCTGGATCGGCTTTCTCGTTTTCGTAGTTGCGATGCTCATGGTCGACCTTTTCGCGTTCCAGCGTGAAGCCCACGCTGTCGACACCAGGGAAGCGGCGATCTGGACCGGCATCTGGGTGACGCTTGGACTCAGCTTCGCTGTCGTGCTGTGGATATGGAAGGGCGGCGACGTCGCCGGGCAATACCTGGCCGGCTACCTCATCGAGAAGAGCCTGTCGGTCGACAACATCTTCGTGTTTGCCGTGCTCTTCGGCTATTTCAAGGTTCCGGCCGAGTACCGACATCGAGTGCTCTTCTGGGGAATCTTCGGTGCCCTGGTTCTGCGATTCATATTCATCTTTGCTGGTGTGGCACTGCTCGAGCTGTTCCACCCGATGATCTTCGTGTTTGGAGCGTTCCTCCTGTGGACCGCTTGGAAGATGTGGCGGCATTCGGGTGCCGAGGTCGACCCGAGCGACAATCCGGTGTTGCGGCTGACCAGGCGTTTTGTGCCGATGACAACGGACTATCACGGCGCGCACTTGTTCACCCGCATCGATGGCAGGCTGATGGCCACGCCACTGTTCGCCGTGCTGTTGATGGTGGAGTCTACGGACGTCGTGTTCGCTGTCGATTCCATACCGGCTGTGCTCGCTGTCACCACCGACACGTTTTTGGTGTTCACATCGAACGCATTCGCGATCCTCGGCCTGCGCGCCATGTACTTCCTGCTCGAGGGTTCCCTCGACAAGTTTCGCCATCTGAGTACCGGTCTTGCGCTGGTGCTCGCCGTGGTTGGAACCAAGATGCTGTTGACAGACATCGTGCACGTACCGATCTGGCTGTCGCTCATCTTGATCGGTGGGATCTTGACGGTGTCGATCGTTGCCTCGTTGGTCGGCGAAACCGAACCGGTCGAGGCGGAGATCTCCCACGTCCCTGCGGCGGGCGCCTTCTCCGGCCTGACTCGTCGTCGTAAGCGCTCGGAAGATGCCGACCCCGAGTAGGTCCCGATTTTCGTCGAGTGTGCTTACAACCGCGCTCACAGCGAACGCAAGCACACTCGTTGCAACCGACGCGGGGGCGATCGGAACGACTGTGCGTACAACCGCGCTCACCGCCAACGCAAGCACACTCGACGGTCATGGTTCTTGGCGGCGACTCCCAGCGGCCTCCAGCAAACGGCTACATCGATCCCTCTCGTCAACGAGCATCCGCCACGTGAAGCGCAACACCCCGTAGCCACGGGCGGTCGCCTGGTTGTCACGTTCCCGGTCACGCTCGAAAGCATCCGTCCTGGCGTGCCATCGCCGGCCGTCGGCCTCAACGATGAGCCGCCATGCTGGAATCACCCGATCAACTCGTCCCCGCACCGTCCCCCAGTCGAATGGCACCTGGCGGCTGAACTCTGGCACCTGTGCCTCTGCCAAAGCGAGGTCGAGCAAGGCTTCCAATTCCGAATCGCTTCGCGGCTCCGACTCATCGATCCGCTCCAACAAAAGCGGCCGCAACTTCCGGATGCCGCGCATACGCTCACCCTGATGGCGGAGATAGATCTCTCCCAAGACCTCCGCGGCACTCGCATCTGCATCCATGACCTGGTCCAACATGCGCCCGATCCTGAAGGTCGGCGCGTGATTGGCCAGACGAAATATCGTTTCTGGTCCATCGGCAGTCGGGATGCCGTCAACGACGATCCGACGAATCACATGGAAATGGATCGAGCGGCGAACCTTTGCCAGCTGGCTCCTGCCGGAAACGCTGTACGGGACAGTGATCTCGGGTTGATAGTTGCGCTCATAGCCATCGAATCGATTGAGGGAGGCTGCGGGCAGACCTGAAACGACGGCATCGAATCGGCTCGACGTCGCCGCCATGAGTGTCTGCAACCACGTTCTGGGAGACGATCGCAGGCGCCACATGCCGGGTGCCAGCTGCAGCCAGGTACCCGAATTCACGCATCGGTAGACCATGTCCGGCGAGACTCCGAGCGCTTCAACCTGGTCCAAGGTGAAGATGCCGTGTTGGAGTCGCGCAACGTCGGCGAGTTGACGTTCGATTGCTCGAGAAGGCACGGTCCCACGATGTACCAGACGACCTCGCCCTACAAGACCCCTGTGACGAGTGTGCTTAGAACCGCGCTCACAGCGAACGCAAGCACACTCGACGCAGCCATCGCGCCGCCGCGAGAACGAGTGTGCGTACACCCGCGCTCACCGCGAACGCAAGCACACTCGACGCATCGACTACCAGGGTTTCGTGAGCGCCACCGATCGGCTCAGTTCACTGAAACCTGATCGCACATACAGTCCCAGCGCGCCAGTTGGGCTTTCCGCATCTACGCCCAAGGCGACATAGTCCAGCCCTTCAGCCTTGATCCGGTGCATGGCGTCGGTCAGCAGCGCGCTAGCCAAGCCCTGCTTCCGCCAATGACGCACGGTCCCGAGACGATCGATCCACGCTTCGCGGCGACCCGTGACCTCCCAGTCCTCCGGGTACATCCCGACCAACGAGAAGGCGACCACGTCGTCATCGGCGATGACCATGGTCGACAGATCGAGCCGCACGCCCGGGTACTCCAGTTCTCGACGCCAGGTCTCTTGGTCGAGTGGAATCGAGCCCCAGTGGTCATCGAACG
>JABDJC010000177.1 GCA_013003395.1 Acidimicrobiia bacterium | reverse complement strand
TTACTACGCCGTGTCGTAGGTGTTCAATCCACCGTCATCGGGCTGAGAGTGAGCGACACCGGTCTTCATGGATACGGTTCGAAGCCCTGCTCCGACTGAACACTCCGAACATATGCCACGATCGCAGTGACGTCCTCGTCACTGAGCCCGTCGATGGGAAGCATCGGCCCAAAGTCCCAATGGTGAGAGCGCACTCCGTTTCTGACAGCCAGGAGAAACGTCGCGTCCGAGTGGTGATCCGGCTCGTACACGATGGACAGATGAGAGGGACCGCGATCGGTGCCGCGGAGGTCGGCCCCATGGCACTCGGCACAGCTCGCCGCATACAACTCCGCTCCCGTCGCGGGCTGCTCAGGTGACGCCAGTGCGGTCGGCGTCGAGTCGATCGTTTCGCCGGCCGCGGAGCAGGCTGCGATGGCGATCCCGATCGAGCCGACGACTGCGATCAGGTTGCGTCGAGGACGCGAGATCAAATCGGACACCACCCGGCGAGCGCGAGCGCGGTATGTCCGTGCGACAGCCAATTCGCAATCCCGCCAATCGACACGCCGAGCAAGGTCGCGACGAGCAAGGTCGCGACCGACAACGAAGAGGCGCTCACCCTGGGGGCAGGGCGCCGGAGGGCCTGGATCCGCCGCGCCACGGTCTCGACAGACGAGATAGCAGGTGCAAGCGGAGCCTCGATGCCGGTCGCTTTGAGAAGCGCAATGACGGCTGCCTTTCGCCTCTGGGGAGCGCGGCCGCTCGCTGACTCGTCGGCGGCTCGTTCGATTGCGAGCCGGACGCATCCGATTGCCCGCCCCAGCAACAGCCACCGAGGGGCGGCAAGCTCCAGCGCGCGAAGCGCCCGAAGCAACGCCGGATCCCGATACCGAAGGTGCGCAGCCTCGTGAGCGAGTACGACATCGCGTTCCTCGGCCTCGAGTCGGTTCAGCAACTCGGTGGTTACAACGATCGTCGAGTTACGCCCGCCCAATCCGAAGGCTGTTGCGACGGACGACTCCACGATTCGTACGGGATAGCCACACCAGCTCGAGGTCGAAAGGTGCTCGAGACCGGCTCGAAGCGAACGATCGGCGCCGACAGCCCGGATGACGCCTCGCACCCACAGGACCGAGCTTCCGGTGAAGAGCACGAGCGCGAACCAGCCGAGGTAGGAAGGGACGGCAACGCCGAGATGAAGGAGGAGTCGGTCGCAGATGGCTGCGAAGCGGTGCAAGTGCAGCGCGCGAAGAACGGTGGGCGCTGTGATCAGCGCCAGGCCGATGTGGGAGAGCAATGCACCGGCGAAGAGCGACGATGCACCCAGCCGGACAATCCAGCGAGACGAGAGGCGCCCATCGAAGCTGTCGAGCAGTACGGGAACCTGGAGCAATGCAAGCGCGCCGGCGAGCGTGAACACCGCCGACATCAGTGATCCTTCAACAGCCGGGCGAGGTGCTCACGCTCAGCAGGGTCGAGGTGTGCCGCGAAGCGGGCAAGAACCGGACCTGCCTCCCCAGCTCGCTCCACGAGGTCGATCATGTTCGCCGCCAAGACAGCGTCACGATCGACGATCGGCCTATACACGTAGGCCTTTCCCTGCTTGACCCGCTCGAGTAATCCCTTGTTCCAGAGACGGACCAACACCGTCATCACGGTGGTGTAGGCCCGGTCGACCTCGAGCTGTTTCCTGACTTCGGCGGGACTCAGATGCGTGTCGGATTCCCAGAGCACATCCATCACGGCCGTCTCGAGTGCGGGATCACGCGCCATGTCTGCCGCCGTCCGCTTCGTCGGTAGCCAAACGGTTGGCTATCTCTCGCCGCTGAGCCGGGGTTAGCTGATCGACGAAGCGCGCCAGGGTGAGTTCGGCGTTCTCGGAGTCGCCCAACACGTTGGCGAGTCGGTCCGCATAGAAGTCGTCGTGTGTGAGCACTGCTCGATACTCGAAGGCTCGACCGCGGCGACGCCTTTCGAGGATGCCCTGTTCCGCCAATCGCCTGAGCACGGTCATGATCGTGGTGTAGGCCCGGTCGCCGGAGACACGCTCGGACACCTGACGCGGCGTGAGCCACTCTTCGTCGGACCACAGCGTCTCCATCACGTCGTGCTGGAGGTCGCCGAGACGCCGGGCACCGAAACGCAGCGATGTGGATTCTTTGGGGTTCTTCATCTCGCTGTGCAGGATACACGAACCGCACGGGTCGGCTACGACACTCAGTAGTATTGCCGGTTCATGGGACCCAGAACAAGGCCAACCAGGTCATTGCCTATCGCACTGCTGATCGCCGTGTCGATGGGCAGCGTGGGAACTCCGGCGCAGGCACACGGGGCAGCCGATGAGTTGGACGAGGTCGACGATCAGATCGCCGCACTCACCAACGACCTCGCAGTTGCCGAGCGCACGCACACCGATCTCGCCGGCGCACTCATTGAAACGGACACGCGGATGTCGGAGCTCCGTGCACAACTCGATTCCGCCACCCATGAGGTCGAAGCAGCGGAGACGGAGCTCGAAACACTGCGACTGCAGCTCGATGTCCTACAACGCTCCGTCGACCAACTCTTGACCGAGATCGTTCGCACGTCCGCCGAGGTGGCATCCACCGTCGACCGACTCGAGGTGGAAGCCGTCGAGCTGTACATGGCCGCCGCCGGGGGTGAGTCGTTGATCCCCCTCCTGGTCCCGTCTGCGGAACAGGGGGCCGTCGCGGTGGCATATCTGGCTGACTCTGCCGTCGAGTCCGAGTCGTTGGTCCGAAACCTCGAAGCGTTGAAGGCCCAAGAGCAACGCGACCTCGACGAGCTCGCCACCCGCAGGGCGGAGATGGAGCAGACCACTGCGGCAGCAAACCAGCGACGCGACGAGCTGGCCGATCGCCGGGAAGGTCTCGCCACGATCGCCGAGCAGGTCGAAGCGGAACGCAATCGCCAGCAGGCGCTGCTCGCTCAGGTCGACAGCGATATCGAGCTGTTCGAGAGCGAACTTGCAGGGCTCGAGAGGGAGCAGGCAAGACTCAAGGAGCTGCTGGCGGATGAGCAGGAGCAAGGCGGCTCTCGTCCGGGGCGTCTCTCGTGGCCGGTACAGGGCCGGATCAGTTCTGTCTATGGCTATCGAACCCATCCGGTCACCGGCGCCCGGAAACTCCACAGCGGGCTGGACATTGCAGCCCCCTCCGGGACGCCACTCGTCGCCGCGGCGGGAGGGCGGATCGTCCTCGCCGATTGGTTCGGTGGGTACGGGTTGACCGTGATCATCGATCACGGAGGCGGAGTTGCCACGCTCTACGCACATCAGAGCCGGCTGGCCGTTTCCGCCGGGGACACCGTTGGGAGCGGCGACCTGGTCGGCTACGTCGGGTCGACCGGGCTCTCAACGGGACCACACGTGCACTTCGAGGTTCGAACCCAAGGCACGGCCGAGGATCCGCTCCCTTGGCTCCGTGGATAGTGGCCTGGTTCGAGACGGCCCCCTCCTTGACGAAGGCTTGACATGTCCACGGCCGATCCTTGATCCGGGTTCGCGAACGTGTCGCACATCGAGGTTCGGGCGACAGTCCCGAGCCACAAGGAGGAATCATGAAACGGACGCTGGCCACCCTCACGACCATCGTTGTGCTCGGACTCACGCCCATCGCCGCATCTGCCAATGCGGGCACCGCCGAAGATGGTGCATCAACGAGTTGGGCAACCGTCGATCACGACGAGGCAATGATGAGCGGCGACAACGCATACATACACTCCCAGGTTGGTGCAGGAATGACGCATCACGCCGATGGCGGAATGCATGCCGTGATGCAACACGCCGATGACGCCGCCATGAATGCACTCATGAACACTGCGAACCTGTCCGCAATGCACGCGCTGATGCGCGGCGGGCCGGCCAACCCAGCCGGGGCAATGCCCTGATCGACCCCACCCGACCCTCTCAGGTGCCATGGTGGATCGCTCTTCAGCGATCCACCATGGCATGCTGGTGTTCATGACCGGTCGCACAATCCTCGTCGCAGATGACGACGAGAGTCTCCGTGTCATGCTTTCGAGGTACCTCACTGCAGAAGGCTTCAACGTCGTCGAAGCCCCGGACGGGCGACGTGCCCTGTCCGAGTTCCGACGATCACAGCCCGATGTTGTGGTTCTCGACGTGGCGATGCCCGAGGTCGACGGGTTCGAAGTACTGCGACAGATCCGCTCCGAATCCCCGGCCTACGTCGTCATGTTGACCGCCAAGACCGAGGAAGTGGATCGAGTCGTCGGGCTCACCATGGGAGCCGACGACTACATCACGAAGCCGTTCAGTCCCCGTGAATTGGTGGCGCGACTCCACGCTGTCCTGCGGCGCGACCGCAGTGTCTTGGGAGTGGACGACGGCGTACTCGAGATCGATGGTCTCCGCCTGAGCCGATCAACCCGGGAGGTCACTGTCGACGGTACAGTCGTCGAACTCTCTGCCCTCGAATTCGACCTGCTGGCCGCACTCGCTGAGAGTCCGGGGCGAGTGTTCACGCGATCGCAGCTCCTGGAACGTGTTTGGGGGTGGGACCATTTCGGCACCGAACGGGTCGTCGACGTCCACATCGCCAATATCCGGAGCGCACTCGACGACTACCACGCCAATCCTCGCTTCATCGCGACCGTCCGGGGCGTCGGGTACCGCTTCATCGGAAACCGGTCGTGAGACGACCGAGGTCTTTGCGATCCCGGCTCACGGCCTCGCATCTGTTGGTCGTGGCTGCCGGTGCCCTGACAGTGCTCGTCGTAGCCGTGCTCGTGACCCCGAGGTTTCTTCGGAGCCACCTCGCGGTGATGGGACCTTTGATGCAAGGAATGACTGCCACGATGACGAGTGCGCTTCAGGATCAACTCGAAGTCGCGTTCGCCCAGATTCTCGCGGTGGCTGTTCCGGTCAGTGTCGCTGTGGCGCTGTCGGCCGCCTATCTGGCGTCGAGACGGCTGCTCTCCCCGATCGATGACGTTCGATCGGTCGTCGGAAGACTCGCCCGCGGGGTGTACAGCGAGCGGGTCGATCCACCGGTCGAGGAAGAACTTGCGGCGCTGGCGGCCGACATCAACCATCTCGCCGAGGCGCTCGAAGATACCGAACACCGGCGAATGCGCCTGCTCAACGACGTGTCGCATGAGCTGCGGACACCCCTCACGACGATCGAGGGATACATGGAGGCGATCCTCGATGGCGTGATCGATCCGACGCCCGAGATCCACGCCACGGTTCTCACAGAGAGCCGCCGACTGAAACGCCTGGCCAACGACGTCAATGTCCTATCGCGTGCCGAAGAGGGAACGCTCCAGCTCGATCGACAACCGGTCGAAGTCGGCGACCTCGTCGATGGCATCCTCACGCGGCTCGCTCCTCAGTTCGAGGATGCTCAGGTGTCGGCTGTGATCGAACCGAGCCCCCCTGCTGTGGTCGTCGGTGACCACGACCGCCTGGTCCAGGTGTTCACCAACCTCATCGGCAACGCAATCAGCTACACGCCGGCCGGTGGCGCGGTGTCCGTTTCATGGTCCTCGCCCGATGACATGGTCCACATCCGCGTCGCCGACACCGGCCGGGGCATACGCCGCGAGGACATCGGCCGGATCTTCGATCGGTTCATCCGGGTGGCCCCTTCATCGGCGGGTGGTACCGGAGTGGGTCTGACGATTGCGCGAAGCATCGCGCGGCTGCACGGAGGCGACATCGCGGTCAGGTCCAATGGCATTGGGCATGGCAGCGTCTTCACGGTCACCCTGCCAGCGACTGAGGGTCAGCCTCCAAGGGCCGGGTCGTCGCCGAACCCGAACTGATCCGCCAGCACCAACAACACGACGACTACCACGATCGCGATCAGCAATCCCAGGAGCCAGTCTGGCATCTGTCGTCTCAACGGCGGCTCGGCGTTCCGCCAAAATCGACCGGCCGACGTGTGATTGCGCTCGAACCCGGCACTAGGCCTCCACGATCACTGAGCCGACCATCCCAGCCTGGGCATGGCCCGGAACGGTGCATTCGAATCGGTACTCACCGGGAGCAAGTCCCTCGAGTCCACCACTTGCGCTTTGGCCGGGATCGGCGTTGAGGTGGAAGTCGAGTTCTGAGATGGTCAGATCGTGAAAGACTCGGCCTTCGTTGACGATCGTGATATTGACCGGCGTCGCTGCGCGTACCGTCAGGCGTGATGGCTCGAAGAAGAGATCACCGGCCACGATCTGGTACTCCTCAGCATCATCGAAGAGGGCCGGAGCGGGTTCGTCGTGATCTGAGTCGTTCCACCACCCCATCATGCGACCGTGCGAAAGGCTGGGCCAACCGCCACGGGATTCCCACCTGTCGCCGTCAGCTCCAATCGAAGCCGACATACCGATCAGGCCGATGAGGACGGCGGCGATCCCCGCAGCCAACAGTGTCTTGTCGCTCCTCACGTCGTCACGACTCCTCGAGCGCCCGGGCACGCTCTTCGAATTCGGGTCGGTCGATCTCGCCGCGGGCGAATCGCTCCTCGAGGATGGCTCTGGCAGAGCCGGTGCGATCACGTCGTGGTGTGCTCGAGGCTCGAATGCCCCACACGATCAGCGCGACCACACCGCCCCAAAACAGAACCATCCAGATCCCCATCCAGCCGGATCCGTATCCCAACCACATCATGATGTACTCCTTTCGACTTGTGCTTCTCACATTGGTGGGCCCGCGTCAAGGCCGGCCACGACCAACGATCAAGCTTGTGTCAAGACTCGCCGGACACTCTGCCGATGAATTCGACTTCGGCGATGGCCAGCTCCTCGAAGCCGGGACCGGAGTCGGTGGCTTCTGACGCGAAGGTGCTGGCGACGGAAAGCGTGACCACCGATCCCTGGGCTCCACCGAGTTCGATGGTCTGGGGGGCCGGTGTGTCCTGCAACTCTCCAACGATCGCCGGCGGAGCTCCATCGATCGAGATCGCGTATCCACGCAACCGGTAGTTGCGGATGAAGCGGTCCGGATCGCTCAGATTCGTGATGATGAGCCGGTCGAAGGTTGCCGGCGTCGCGAAACGGAACGTCAGCGTTGCTCCATCGCCGTGAAGCGAGGCGTCGTTCCATGCGGTCGTGAGGTCTCCGTCGAGCATGAGTCCGGGAGCGAAATCGGGCGACAACTCGCTGGAAGCTTCGATGCCGTCCGGTACCAGCGGTCCCGGCGGCTCGACAGGTGCGGTGTCTTCTCTGGGTCCCGGCGCTTCGGTCGCGGCGGGAGTTGGATCTGGTTCGGCGGAAACGATGGGTGGTACCACGCCGGTCTCGCTGGCGCCGTTGGCAACGACCACGAACGCGACGATGAGCGTGAGCACGACCGCCACTGCGCCGACACCCACCCATACAGGATCACGTCCACGGCTGACCAGCGACCGAAACTCGGAGTGACCGAGTCGCGCCGCACACTGCTCACAATGGCGATTGGTGGATGGGTTGGGTGACCAGCACACCGGACAGCTCACTTCGGTAGGCGCGTCTTCGATAGACGTCTCATCGGCAGCCGTCTTGGTCCAACCGCACGTCGGACAGAACTTCCCACCCGCAGGGTCGACCTCGGTTCCGCAGTTCCGACAGAAGGCCACCGGTGGTCGCGGGCCCGCATCATCTAACGACATAGTGTCGTAGGTTAGTTTGGTTGCGGCTCAATCGTCCGGCTTGTGGCTTCGTTGGCTCGTCGTCCCACGATTCAAGGGCTCGGCTCTCATGAAGAAGCGCCCACCAGCCAGCCGGTGACAGCCAGGAGGAGCAGTAGAGCTGTGACCTCAACTGCGACGATGACTCGGATCTGATCCAGTGTCGATGATGGAGAGAACCCTCGCTCGAGATCTGGAATCAACATCCTGTGGTTGTAGGCGCCGCAGGCGCCGGCGACGGCAGCAAGCGCGGTCTTGGCAGCCAGGGCCCTCCCCCACTGGGTGCTCCACAGATCAGAGACACCATCGAGGATCGTGATGGCGAGCACTATCCCGCCAATCGCCACACCGACCACCGCTACGGCCGCGATCGTAGAGAACCGCAACACCACGCGTGCCTGTTCGGCAGGCGCGAGCTCTGCGCGGAAGCTCCACAAGACCACTGCGAGCATGGCAACGCCACCGACCCACACGGCTCCTGCCAGGACGTGCACCGCATCGAACAGCCCGGTGAGCACCCGCGAACCTTCTGTCACGGTGTGCCCATCGAACAAGAAGGCCCCGACCAACATCGCAACCGCGGCCAGAGAAGCGGTCCCGTCCGGGCTCGTCGACGGCACGACGAGGTCGGTCTCACACGTTTCGGCAGGACGCGGAAGAGCGACATGCCCGGCGGCGACCAACAGCCGCTCACCGGTTGGGGCGGCCGTCGGCACGGGAGGACCACTGAGCGGAGCTTGCATCAGGAGCAGCATGCCCCCGGCGACCCTGAGCCCCAGAGCGACGCCAAACGTGCTGAACACCACGCCCCCAACGCTGCCCACTTGGCCGATCTGAGCCACGAATTCGACCGCCGCGCCGAGAGGAATCAGCAGCGCCGTTCTGCGCACCCAATACATGACACGCGCAACGAGCGACGGATACCCACGAACGACGAGGCCCGCGAAGGCCAAAGCGCCGATCGACAGCATGACTCCGGCGATACCAATGATCCGCCCAACCGCTCCCAGGAGCTGTGGCGACGACGTCTCGGTGCGCGCGAACTCGCGCAGCGCTTCCTCGGTCACGGCTGCTGCCGCTTCTGATCCTGCCGGCGACCCAGGCACGGAGAATCCGATTGATCCGGTGAATGGATGTGCGTCCGGCGCCTTCACCTCCCATCGGACAACCACGCTGCCGGTCGGTGGACGATCGAACCCGATGCGCCATTCGGCGCCGTCGACGGTTGACTCGATGGATGCGGCGGTCAGTGTTCCGGTCGAGTCCAGCGCTGTGAAGCCTTCTCCGATCGTCGCAACCTCACCCGAGAAAGCGAGAGTCACCGTGTCGATCTGTTCGGTCAGGGTTGCCCCGTCAGGCGGATCGGACGCCAAGAACTCGGCATGCGCTGAGGCGGCAGAGCCGGGCCACATGAACAAGACGGCGAACGCCGACAAGAGCAGAGCCTTCAGTGACATGAGTTTCCCCCGGAGCAGGACGATCGACGTGCGGAGTGATACTACATGCAGTCGTAATACAATTCGCGCCGCCGCGAGCGCTGCAGTTCGTATCGCTGCTCGCCCACTGACAAAGATTGGCTTGACTTTCCACCTGACTGGAAGGTGTACAAAGAGCACTCGTCGACAAAAGGACCTGCTTCATGACACAGACCGACATGACATTCGAGACGATCACGCTCGAGGTCTCCGGGATGCAATTCGCATCGGAGAAACACAAAGTGGAGTCCTTCTTGGAACGGCTCCCCGGAGTCGAGCACGTAGAGAGCAATCCCGTGGCTCAGACCGCCACCATCACGTTCGATCGCGTGGGCACGAGCGCCGCAGCGCTGCGAGATGCGGTCGTCGAGTGCGGCTATCACTGCGCCGGCGAGGCCGTGCCCGAGCACGTTTGCGCCGCGGAGAAACCACAGGCCGACCCCGACGAGTCACGGTCACCTCACGCCGTGATGGGCCACGGGAGCCACGGCGAGATGTCGATGGAGACGATGACCAATGACATGCGGAACCGTTTTCTCGTTGCGCTGTTGTTCGCCATCCCGATCGTGCTCTGGTCGCCGCTTGGTCGCGATGTGCTCAACTTCACGGCGGAGACGCCGTTCGGTCTCAGGGACGACGTATTCGGCCTGATCCTGAGTCTCCCGGTGATCCTGTGGTCGTCGTGGATCTTCTTCGAAGGCGCGATTGCGGCGCTTCGCCGACGGACGTTGGACATGATGGTGCTGGTCGCCGTCGCCATCGGCGCTGGTTGGATCTACTCGCTGGTGATCACGCTGACCGGGGGCGGAGAGGTCTTCTACGAGGCTGCCGTAATGCTGGCGGTTTTCGTGTTGTTGGGACACTGGTTCGAGATGCGCGCTCGTGGCGGCGCCAACGACGCCATCCGCACTCTGATGAATCTGGCGCCGCCGGTCGCGGTCGTGATCCGAGAGGGCGACGAGATCGAGGTTCCGACCTCGGAGCTCGTGGTCGATGACCTCCTTCTCGTGCGTCCCGGGTCTCGGGTACCGGTCGACGGGGTCGTCGTGGATGGCGAGTCCGAGGTTGATGAGTCGATGGTTACCGGCGAGAGCCTGCCCGTGCACAAAGGCCCGGGATCGGAGGTCATAGGCGCAACCATCACTGCGAATGGGACGCTGCGTGTGCGTGCCACCAAAGTCGGGGCAGACACCGCGTTGGCGCAGATCGTCAAGTTGGTTCAAGAGGCCCAGAACTCGAAGGCGCCCGGTCAGCGCCTGGCGGACCGAGCTGCCTTCTGGCTGGTCTTCGTCGCCTTGATCGGCGGTGCCCTCACCCTCGTCGGATGGACGCTCGCGGGCGCGGCATTCACGACCGCGCTGCTGTTCGCTATCACTGTCGTCGTCATCACCTGCCCCGATGCACTGGGTCTTGCCACTCCAACGGCGGTCATGGTGGGAACCGGGCTCGGGGCACGCCGGGGTGTGCTGTTCAAGAACGCCACGGCCCTCGAGACCTCGGCGAAGATCGACACAATCGTCATGGATAAGACTGGCACGCTCACGAAGGGAGAACCGGAAGTCACCGACTTCGTGGCACGAGAGGACGCATCCGAGACGCTGCGGCTCATCGCCGCGGTGGAGGCGGAGTCCGAGCACCCTCTCGCCCAGGCGATAGCCCGATACGCGTCAGCCGAAGGCATCGTCCCGTCGAGGGCTGAGTCGTTTGAAAACGTACCGGGCCATGGAGCGATCGCTGTCGTAGAGGGACGCCGCATCGTCGTAGGGAACAAGCGACTGATCGACAGAGAAGGCCTCGACATCGGAGAGATGGAACCGCCATGGTCCGAGATCGCTGCCGGCGGAAGAACGGCAGTCCTCGCAGCCATCGATGGAATTGTCGTGGCAGTGATCGGCATCGCCGACGCCGTTCGGGACACCTCGAAGCAGGC
>JABDJC010000142.1 GCA_013003395.1 Acidimicrobiia bacterium | reverse complement strand
GTCTGCCATGCCGCTTCAGATGCCCCGACCACTCGCCAGAACAGCAGAACGATCGGAAGGACCACAGGGATGAGGACCGCGACCCCTGTGATCCAGAGGGCTCGCGGTGTCTTACGACGGCGCGAGTGTGCGACCTGCTCGGCGAGCGTCACAACAGCCCGGCTCTGGCGACCAGATCGGTGGCCAGATCGAGCACGTCGGCCAGCTCGGACAAGTCGATGTCTGGCTGCTGCAGCGACTGCAGTGGCGGCAACGCCGAATTCGCTTCGATCGCCGGTACCAGCGGATACTCGAAGGTCTCATCTGCGAAATAGCGCTGCGCCTCATCGGAGAGGAGGAATTCGACGAACTCGGCCGCTGCGTCGGATCGGCCGCTCGACGCGAGAATTCCGGCTCCGGACGGCATCACCAGCGAGCCGGCGCCGCTCGTGGGGAAGAACCAGTTGGCTGCGTCGGCGCCGCCTTGCTCGTCCATGAGGCGCAACAGGTAGTAGTGGTTCACCAGGCCGGCATCTACCTCGCCGTTGGCCACAGCCGCAACGATCACGGAGTTGCCGGAGTACGTCGGCGCCGATTCCATCGCCTCCAGCCAGCGGAGGGTGACGTCCTCGCCTTCGAGCAGGATCATCGCCGCAACGAACGCCAGAAAGGATCCGTTCGTCGGTGCGATGGCGACACGCCCCGCCCACTCGTCGCTTCTGATGGCATCCACCGACACCGGCAGGTCGCCCGCGACCGCAGACGTGTTGTACACCATCACGCGTGAACGCCCGGATACCCCGACCCAACGACCGTCCACATCTGAGAATTGTGCCGGCACCCTGGCGAGGTCGACGGCGTCGAGCGTCGTGAGAAGACCTGCGTTCGCGACGGCTCCGATTGACGCAGGATCTTGAGAGAAGAAGAGGTCAGCGGGCGAGTTGTCGCCCTCCTCGAGGATGGTCGCGGCGAGTTCTGCACTGTCGGAGTACCTGACGGAAACAGTGATCCCTGAGGCTTCTTCGAACTGCGTCACCAGGGGACCGATGAGGTCTTCGCTGCGACCTGAATAGATGGTGAGCGTGTTGGCGTCCTCGCCCGAGCAAGCGGACGCGAGCAGTCCGAATGCGATGAAGAGCGCGGCGATACGTTTGATGGCCATTGACGTCCTTTACGGGGTACGAGAACGTTAGTGCTCCTGTTGGAGCACGTTGACGTCTAGGAGGCGACCAGCAAAGGGATTCTCCGCTCGGCCGGATGAACGCCACCGTGGTTCCCGACCAGCTTTCCGTTGCTGTGCTTGGGAAGGATGACGTAGTCGTCGTCGGCGACGAGCAGCCCGTCGGGGAGGCGAGCTTCGACGTCCGGATGCCACGGTTCTGGGCCCCACCAATGACGAGCCTCCGCGATCGGAATCCATGTGGCCGGCAACTCGCGCGCCATCGCCGCGCCGTCGCCTTTCACAAACACGACTCGAACGTCACCGTAGAGGGTGCGATCGTCGTGCAGGCGCTTTGGTACCTCCACCCGTCGAGCGTCAGGGAAGTCGATGTGACCGTGGTCGGCGGTTCCCAGCATGGTGGCGCCGGGCGGCATCTGGTGAGCCATCGTCTCCCACGCCCAACTGACGGTTCGCAGCGCTTCAACGTACTCAGCCGTGTCCTGTCCGCCGACGTGTGCGGCGAAGTCCACGTGAGGGAGATAGACCAGGATGAGGCGAGAGGCCGAGCTCGCCAGTTGGACCGCAGCCTCGATGGATTCATCGATCGAGTGAATCGGTTCGAATCGAGCGCCGCGATACAACGCGTTGGACAACGCAGATCCGTGGAAGTGTGCCGGTTGAACCGAGATCGGCTCAGCTCCGGCTGCGCTCAGGCGTTCCCATAGGTTCGGCGTCGGCAACAATGCCGCGGTGTCGTACTCGACCGGGTCTCCCCACGGAGTGGTCCACCTGATCGTGTTCACCACGGTGTCGAGATCATCGAGATAGAGCTGGTAGCCGATGAGACCGTGTTGAGATGCGGGCAGTCCCGTGGCGATGGTCGACAGAGCTACGGTCGTGGTACTCGGGAACGGAGAGTCGAGGCCGGCGACTCGAGATCGACGCAGATCGGCCGCTGCCGGGTGATCGAGTTGAGCGTCTCCCAACCCGTCGAACACCACGAGTACGTATGTCGATGTTTCCGGAATGCGCGCAGCGATTTCTGGCGAGAGTCGAGGTGCTTGCGACACTCCCGTGAGGCGGTGTTCGAGTTCGGCGATGAGGTTCACCAGCCCTTCGCCGTCGTAGTTCGGGATCGATCCGCTGAATGTCATGGTGAGCGAGCGTAGTGAACGTCGAGACCGAGCCAGGCCTATCGTGAACTTCATGGAAGCATCGCGCGATTCGTACTTTGCGCAGAACCGGGCTGCAACGGCGTCGTATTACCTCGCTGATCCAGACAATCCGTTTCAGCAGAGTGGACGAGGCTGCGGCCAGGAGCGCTGGGACGAGACCCGGCGAGTGTTCGCGGATCTCGTTGATCGGCCAGGCTCGTATCTCGACGTTGGCTGTGCCAACGGACTGCTGCTCCAGTCGCTCGCCGAATGGGTGACCGACCATCGTTTGGACCTCTTCGGCGTCGACTTCGTAGCAGGTCTCGTTGCGCTTGCCTCCGAGCGACTGCCGGACGCCGTCATCTGGGAGGCAAATGCATGGGATTGGGACCCTCCCCAACGGTTCACTCACGTCCGGACCAATCTCGAGTACGTGCCTGAGGCGGACTGGCCGGAACTCGTACGCCGTCACGCCCGCTGGGTCGAGCCGGGCGGTCGTCTGGTCGTTGCGCACTATCCCGACCGGTTCGAGTCGCCGGTCGATGTGGTGAGGGTTATCGCAGAGGCAGGACTGCAGGCAGCTGGTGCCGTGCCCGTCGACCGAAATCGGGTGGCGTGGTGGGACTCCAGGTGAGGCGTACGGGAGTCAATCGTCGAGCGGTGACATGCTGCAAGCCGAGCGGTGCTCGGCAAACTTGGGGGGCGGATTTGGCCTACCTATACTGCGCCCCGCGTTCGGCGGCCTCACCGCCGTTTTCATGGGTTGGCAGCCCCGGGAGGGCGGAAGCGGTTGTTTGAGCAGTACGTTCAGGACTACACCACGGTCGCCGCGTTCGCATTCCTCGGATTGTTCCTCGTCGGCGCAGGCGTCGGACTCTCGAAAGTGGTCCGTCCCCACAACCCGACCCCCACCAAAAACTCCCCGTACGAGTGCGGTGTCGACCCGGTGGGTACCGGTTGGAGCCAGACCCACATTCGGTATTACATCTTCGCGCTGCTGTTCCTCATCTTCGACGTCGAGGCGGTCTTCATCTTCCCGTGGGCCGTCCAGCTCGAGACGATCGGCATGTTCGCTCTCGTCGAGATGCTCATCTTCATCATGATCCTGATTGCAGGACTCGTGTACGCCATCCGCAAGGGAGTGCTCAAGTGGGAGTAGTCGAGAAGTTCGGCGTACCGAAGCCTGTCTCGTGGCTCCTCAATTGGGGTCGCAAGTACTCGCTGTGGATGTTCCAGTTCGGACTCGCGTGCTGTGCGATCGAAATGATGGCGGCCTCCGCTCCTCGGTATGACTTCATGCGGTTCGGGATCATTCCGCTGCCGGCCTCGCCGCGACAGGCTGATCTGATGATCGTGGCGGGCACGGTCACGGACAAGATGGCTCCTTCGGTCAAGCGGTTGTACGACCAGATGCCGGAGCCCAAGTACGTGATCTCGATGGGCTCTTGTTCCAACTGCGGCGGTCCCTATTGGGACTCCTACTCGGTTACGAAGGGCGTCGATCAGATTGTTCCTGTCGACGTGTACGTGCCGGGGTGCCCACCGCGTCCTGAAGCCCTGATGGAGGGCATAGTCATTCTCCAAGAGATGATCACCAACGAGAACGTCCAAGAGAAGTGGAGTAAGCGTGACCGACAGCCCGTCTGACACGCCAGATTCGACCGAGGACGTCGTTGACGAGGCCGTGCCCGAGCAAGAGGCATCGGCTGCTGTCGCCGAGCCGGCTGTTGCCGAAGAGTCTCCCGCCGTCGACACGGAAGAGGCGCCCGAGGATGCTCCTGCACCCTCCGAGTTCGACGTCCTCGCGGCTCGTGTCGCTGACGTCGTCGGATCCGACCAATGGACCGCCGAACACCGCACCGTCAAGATCTCCGTCTCGCCAGATCGCTGGAAAGAGGCAATCGCCGGCGTCAAGGCACTCGGCGAGTTCCCGTTCTTCTCCTGGTTGTCGGCAGTCGACTGGGCGCGTGAGGTCGCTGTCGGCGATGGTGTCGCCGCGCCGGATGATCTCGACGAGCGTTTGGAAGTGATGTGTCGTCTATCTTCGATGAAGGACGACACGGCCGTGACGATCGTCACGAGTGTGCCGAGGTCCGGTGGAAGCCTCGAATCGGTAGCCACCGTCTACGGCGGCGCCGACTGGCACGAACGAGAGTGTTACGAGATGTTCGGCATCGACTTCGTCGGGCATCCCAACCTCATCAAGCTGTATCTGCCAGACGCGTTCGAGGGACATCCGCTTCGCAAGGACTATCCGCTGTTGAGTCGCGAGGTCAAACCATGGCCCGGCACCGTGGACGTCGAAGCCAAGCCCACGACGGAAAACGTCGAAGCCGACACCCTCGCAAGCGACGGAGGTGACTCGTGACCACGATTAATCCGATCACCGACGTCGCAACGGCAATGCACCTGTCCGAAGCGTCGGTCTCGGTCGAACTCGAGACCCCGGACATGACGCTGAACATCGGACCGCAGCATCCTTCGACGCATGGCGTGCTCCGCCTCGTCGCGCAGGTCGACGGTGAGCGCATCCTGTCGGTCGAGCCGGTGATCGGCTACATGCACCGAGGCTACGAGAAGCTCGCAGAGGTCCGAACCTACGCCCAGATCACTGCGCTGGTGAATCGAATCGACTGGGTCTCGGGTTTCGCCAACGAGATTCCGTTCATCGTCGCTGCTGAGCGTTTGATGGGTGTCGAAGTGCCTGAGCGGGCGCAGTACATCCGTCTGATCCTCACCGAGTTGGCTCGCATATCGTCGCACCTCATCTTCACCTCGTCGTACCCGCTCGAGATCGGAGCGGCCACGCCGCTGATGCATGCACTACGTGAGCGCGAGCGTGTTCTGGAACTGCTCGAAGGCGTCACCGGCGGACGATTCCATCCCAACTTCAACCGCATCGGCGGCGTCAAGCCGGCGGCCGGATCGGGATCGCAAACCCGCAAGGACGTACAGGATCTCCCTGCCGGGTTCCTCGCAGAGACACGCGAAGCGATGCAGCGAGTGCTGGACGTCTGCGACGACCTCGACACGCTGGTCACCGGCAACGAGATCTTCAGAGCCCGAACCGTCGGCGTGGGAGTCATTCCGCTGGACAAAGGAATCGATTACGGCGTGTCTGGCCCGAACCTGAGAGCGTCCGGAACGAATTTCGATCTCCGCAAGCACACCGACTACCTCCCGTACGATCGTTTCGAATTCGAGATTCCTGCCGGCACCAACGGCGACTGTTTCGATCGCTATCTGATGCGGCTCGAGGAGATCCGTGAGGCGTGCAAGATCATCATCCAGGCGGTCGACAGCATTCCGTCCGGACCACTTCAGGCGAAGGTGCCGAAGATCATCAAGGTTCCCGCCGGTGAAGTGTACGTTCGAGCCGAGAACCCGAAAGGCGAGATGGGCTATCACCTGATCTCGGAGGGTGGTCGGATGCCCTACCGCCTGAAGATCCGTACGGCCAGCTTCTCGAACCTCTCGGTGCTGCCGTGGCTGCTCGAGGACACGCTCGTGCCCGACATCATCGCGATCCTCGGAAGTCTCGACTTCGTGTTGGGAGACGTGGACCGATGATCGTCAACTTCTGGGTGACGCTGGGGATCAAGATGGCACTCGTGCTCGGGGTCATGCTTGTGGGCGCCCTGGTGTCCATCTTCGGCGAACTCAAGATCTCCGCGCACATGCAGAGCCGCATCGGTCCGTACTTCGCGGGCGGTCGGTGGGGTTGGGCGCAGCCGCTCGCAGACGGTCTGAAGTTCATCCAGAAAGAAGAAATCATCCCCGACACGGTGGACGTGCGGGTCTTCAAACTGGCGCCGTACGTCGTGCTCATGGGCACCATGGCGATCTATGTCGTCATTCCCTTCGGTCCAGACATGGTTGCCGGCAACCTCGACCTCGGCGTCTTCTACGTCCTTGCGATCTCCTCGATTTCGACGGTCGGCGTTCTCATGGCCGGCTGGTCGTCTGGAAACAAGTACTCCTTGATGGGTGGTCTGCGCGCCGCAGCCCAGCTCATCGCCTACGAACTGCCCCTCGTGCTTGCCGTCGTCGGTGTGGTGATCCTTGCCGGAACGTTGTCGCTCAACGGGATCGTCGAAGCGCAAGCCCAATGGCAGTGGTTCGGAGTGACTCCTGAGTGGCTGAACGTGATTCCTCCCTATCTGATCCTCCAGGCCGTTGGGTTCGCCATCTTCTTGACGGCGAGCCTCGCCGAGTTGTCTCGTACGCCGTTCGACATGCCGATCGCCGAGTCTGAGCTCGTGATGGGATACCTCACCGAGTACTCGGGACTGCGTTTCACCATGTTCTTCCTCGGTGAGTACGCCGGGATGGTGGCGCTCGCAGCCATTGCGTCGACGCTGTTCCTCGGTGGCTACTGGCTGCCGTTCGTCTCTGACGATCTGCTCAACTTCATCGGCCCTGTGGTGTTGATCACGAAGATCGCGCTGCTCGTGTTTCTCTTCATCTGGATGCGCTGGACCTTCCCTCGTCTACGCGAAGATCAGCTCCAACAATTGGCGTGGCGCATTCTCATTCCTGTTGCTCTCGCCAACATCGTGGTCACGGCAGTGTTGAAGGTGGTGTTCTAGATGGCCAGCCGTCCAAATACCGACTGGATACCCGGCCTCGCCAAGGGCATGTGGTTGACGCTCAAGACGCTGTTCACCAAGCCGGTGACGGTCAACTATCCGCTGGAGAAAGAGATTCCCGTGCCCCGGGCACGTGGCGTGATCGCTCTGGACACCGACGCCTGTACCTCGTGCATGCTCTGTGTGCGCGAATGCCCCGACTGGTGCATCTACATCGAGGGCCACAAAGAGGACATTCCACCTGAGACGGAAGGCGGTCGCGTCAAGACCAGGGCGAAGCTCGACCGTTTCGACATCGACTACGCGCTGTGCATGTATTGCGGAATCTGCGTCGAGGTGTGCCCGTTCGATGCCCTGTTCTGGAGTCCCGAGTACGAGTACTCAGAGCTGAACATCGCCGACATGTTGCATGACAAGGACCGCTTGACGACTTGGCTCGAAACTGTCCCCGACCCACCGGCATTGGAGAAGTGATGGGGGATTGGCTCTCAGAGGTGGCGAACTGGTGGTTTGCAGCCGTGGCGCTCGCCATGGGCTACGCCGCCTACCGCGTCGTGACGAGCGCGAACGTGGTCCACGCAGTTCTGGCGTTGGTTGCGACGCTTGGTGGCTCGGCAGTGCTGTTCCTCCTGCTCGGAGCCGAGTTCGTGGTGTGGACCGTCGTCCTCGTCTACATCGGCGCAGTCATCGTGCTGTTCCTGTTCGGCATCATGATCACCAGAGCCCCGCTCGGATACGAGGCCGAACTGGATCATCCGCCGAAGACGAAGGCATTGGCGGCGATAGTCGCCGGAGCCATGTTCTTGCTCATCGGCTGGACGCTCGTCGACGCCTTCGGCACCGAAGAAGTCACTGCGTCGGTCACCACGGTCGGTGACATCGGGCTGCAGCTCTTTGGGCGGTTCGTGTTGCCATTCGAGGTCGTTTCCCTGGTCCTGCTCGCCGCGTTGATCGGCGGCATCGTCCTGGCTCGTCAAGATCCCGTCGACATCGAGGATCAGCGATGATTCTCAACCAGTTCCTCATCCTCGGAGCGTTCCTGTTCAGCCTCGGCATGTATGGCGTGTTGGTGCGACGCAACGCGGTCCTGGTGCTGCTGTCGGTCGAGTTGATGCTGGCCGCCGTCAACATCAACCTCGTCGCGTTCGACGCGTACCTGCGCGACGCCATCGCCGGCGGCCAGATCTTTGCGCTCTTCGTCATCACGGTGGCAGCCGCCGAGGTCGGGATCGGACTCGCCATCGTTCTGCTCATCTTCCGTAACCGCCAGTCGGCGAACGTCGACGAGATGGACCTGATGAAGCTATGACGAACTTCTTTTCGACACTCTCCATTTTGGCGGCCGCCGAGGGCGACAAGGTCGTCGAGTTCTCAGATGGCGGGACGTTGGCCGAATTCGCCTGGTTGATTCCGGTGGTGCCGCTGCTGGCGGCGTTCGCCATCGTCTTCTGGGGGAAGAAGTTGCCGCAGAAGGGCTGGGAGCTCGCCGTAGGCGCGATGGGGTTCGTCGGTCTGTACGGAACCGTCTTGTTCCTGTCCAACTTCAGTCAGGGCATCACCTACGAAGGCTCGGTGAACATCGCTCAGCTGGGCGACATGGCCGTCGAGTGGGGATGGATGGTCGACGGCTTGTCGATCATGATGTACTTCGTCGTAGGCGTCGTGGGGACGCTCGTGTTCGTGTACGCCAGGTCGTACATGGACGGCGACATTCGATTCACGTGGTTCTTCGCCTCGTTCAGCCTCTTCGCCGGTGGCATGTTGGTGTTGGTGTCAGCGGCGAACTTCATCCAGCTCATCGTCGGCTGGGAGTTGGTCGGCGTCGCCTCGTACCTGCTCATCGGGCACTACTGGGAAAGCCACGAGAACTCGTCCGCTGCCATCAAGGCCTTCCTGGTGAACAAGGTGGCAGACGTCGGCCTGTTCATCGGAGCCATCATGATGTCTGTGTCGGTCGGTTCATTCCGATTCACCGACATTCTCCACGCCGTGGAAGAGCATGACGGAACGTTGTCGCAGGTGGCGTTCTGGGCCGGTCTCGCCGTCTTCATCGGGGCGATGGGCAAGAGCGCCCAGTTCCCGTTCCACGTGTGGCTGCCGGACGCCATGGCAGGTCCTACACCTGTCTCGGCTCTCATGCACGCAGCCACCATGGTCACCGCCGGTGTGTATCTCGTCGGTCGACTGTTCCCGTTCTACCTCACCGAAGGATTCGCGGAAGAAGTGCGAGTGGTCATCATCATCGTCGGTGCCCTCACGCTCTTCCTCACGGGGCTCATCGCGTTGGTGCAGAACGACATCAAGAAGGTGCTGGCGTATTCGACGCTTTCTCAGCTCGGTTACATGATGGCCGCCATGGGTGCGGGGGCCTACACCGCAGGCTTGTTCCATCTGTTCACCCACGCATTCTTCAAGGCGTTGTTGTTCCTCGGCGCCGGGTCCGTCATCCACGCCGTGCACTCGAACAACATGTCGGACATGGGTGGCCTGCGCAAATACATGCCATGGACCTACCGAACCTTTGTGGTGGCGTCGATGGCGCTCGCCGGACTGCCGATCTTTGCCGGGTTCTTCTCCAAAGACGAGATCTTGGCTTCTCTCAATTACGCGAGCAGCAACTTCTCAGCCAGCGTCGGTGGCGGCAGCGTGGCCACCGTCGTGTTGGTGATGGCCATCGCAGGAGCATTCATCACGGCGTTCTACATGACCCGCACTGTCGCCCTCACGTTCTTCGGCGAGTACAAGGGACACGGCGAGCCGCACGAGTCACCGAAGCTGATGTACGTGCCGCTGATCATCCTCGGTGCGTTCTCGGTAGCGGCAGGATGGATAAACATCCCCGGTATCACGTCGTGGTTCACCGATGCAGTCGGCGCTCGGTTCCAGATCGTCGCCGACCATCATGCGACGTCGTTCGACGTGCCGATGCTCGTGTTGGGTCTCGCGGCGGCGCTGGGTGGCATCGCGCTCGGCTGGCGGATCTGGATGCCGGACCGCGAGACGCAGTCGGCGCGAGACACGTTCCGTATCAACGGGCTCTACCCACTGCTCGAGAACAAGTATTTCATCGACGACTTCTACATGGGTGCGATCGTTCGACCTCTGCGGGGACCCGTGGCCAGGTCGGTCGACTGGTTCAACGGCCACGTGCTCGACCTCGTCGTCAATGGCGCCGGGTTCATGGCGGCAGCAACCGGCAAACTCGTCTACGGCTTCGACCAACGCGGCCTCGACGGGGCAATCAATGCGAGCGCCGGCGGTGCAGGCAAGATGGGCGGATTGCTCCGACTCACCCAGACAGGGCGAATTCAGCAATACGTGGTTGGAATGTTCATCGGCGCGATCGTGATCGTCGCCGGGTTTGTATTTTTCGGACAATAGGAGGACTGGCACATGTTCGATAGCGGATGGGGTCTGAGTCTCATCGTGTTCCTGCCATTGGTGGGTGCCGGTGTGGTGCTCGCCATCCCCAAGGCACAAGAAGAGACGCAGAAGATGACTGCGTTGCTCTTCGCTGGCGCCGCTTTCGTGTTGTCGGTTCTCGCGGTGTTCGCGTTCGACTTCGGTGGAGCGGCAGAGCTGCAGCTGGGCACCGACCGCTCGTGGATTGCGGCGATCAACGCCAACTACCACATAGGCGTCGACGGAATCAGCTTGCCGATGCTGGTGCTCTCGACGTTCGTGACGGTGCTCGCCATCGTCTACTCGTGGGACCACTGGCCCGATCCACACAATCCGAAAGCGTTCCTGGCACTCATCTTGATTCTGGCAACGGGTATGAACGGCACGTTCGTTGCGTTGGACCTGATTCTGTTCTTCGTCTTCTTCGAAGTCGTGTTGCTCCCCATGTACTTCATGATCGGTATCTGGGGTGACCGTGCCGAGGTTGTCGTACCGGTCCTCAAGCTGAAGACCGAGATGCGTCTGTATGCCTCGATCAAGTTCTTCTTGTTCACGCTGTTCGGTTCCGCGTTCATGCTTCTCGGATTCTTGGCGCTCTACTTCAACGCCCCCGAGCGGACTTTCGACATCGTGCAACTGTCGGAGTACGGCCAAGCCGGAGCTTTCGCAACCGCCGCCGGAGGTTGGATCTTTGCCGGGTTGTTCCTCGGATTCGCCGTGAAGGTGCCGATGTTCCCGTTCCATACCTGGCTGCCCGACGCGCACACGGCCGCACCAACCGTCGGTTCGGTGCTCCTCGCGGCGATCCTTCTGAAGCTCGGAACGTACGGCTTCATCCGCATCTCGCTTCCGATCCTCCCCGACCAGGCACAGGATTGGGCGCCGATCATTGCGATCTTGGCGGTGATCGGGATCATCTACGCCTCGCTGGCGTGTCTCGCTCAAACCGACATGAAACGGCTCATCGCGTTCTCGTCAGTTGGCCACATGGGCTTCGTGATGCTCGGTATTGCGACGCTCACCGACATCGGCATCAACGCTGCCGTCATCGGGATGGTGGCGCACGGTCTCATCACCGGGCTGTTGTTCTTCCTGGCCGGGTCGATGTCGCATCGCTATCACACGCGGGAGATGGCCCGTCTTGGTGGCAACCAGAAGCTCATGCCCATCATGGGTGGCTTGCTCGGCTTCACCGCAATGGCTTCGCTTGGACTCCCGGGCCTCGCCGGCTTCTGGGGTGAATTCATGGCGCTGCTCGCTTCGTTCAACCCGCTCGACGGACTCCCTCTCGGGGTATTCCGCACCGCGATGGTCGTTGGTGCGATCGGCACCGTGCTGACCGCCGGCTATCTGCTGTGGATGCTGCAGAAGGTCAACTTCGGCGAGCCCAAGGAAGAGTGGGCGGGCAAAGAATTCCACGATGTCGATGCGTATGAGATGGCCGCGTGGGCTCCGCTCGTGGTCGCCATCATCGCCATGGGCGTGTTTCCGAAGATCGTATTCGGGGCGACCAACGACGCCGTCGTGAATCTCGTCCAGCAGGCGTTCGGGGGTTGAGCGCGTTGTTCGACTACCACGCGCTCGCGCCGGAGCTGATCCTCGCCTTCACGGTGATGGCGGTGCTTGCGGTCGACCTGATGCCGGTGCCCAAGTACTACGCGGCCGTGACCGGGTTGGTGGGTCTGTTCGCATCGATCATTCCCCTTCTGACGCTTGCGCTGTGCAGCGAGTTGTCCTTCTGTTCCGACAACGGCGCCCGGTTGTTGTTCGGGGACTCGTACGTCGTCGACACGTTCAGTCTCGTGCTCAAAGGACTGTTCCTCGTGTCGGCGTTCATCTCGTTGCTGTTGGCGGTCGGCTACGTCGAGAGCGATCGCTACTACCAAGGCGAGTACTACTTCTTGCTACTGGCATCGGTGTTCGGCGCCGTGGTCATGGCCTCGTCTCGGGACCTCATCTCGATCTTCGTTGGCCTCGAGCTGGTTTCGGGTCCGGCATTCCTACTTGCCGGCTGGCGAAAGGGTGACGCGCGATCGAACGAAGCCGCGCTGAAGTTCTTCATCGTCGGTGTGCTCTCTGCGGCGATCCTGCTGTTCGGCATGTCGCTGATCTACGGTGTCACCGGCGAGCTGACGTTCTCCGGAATTCGAGCCGCGACCGTCGGCGGCGAGCTCCCAGCGGTCTTCACGCTCGGCGTGCTGTTCGTCCTCATGGGATTCGCCTTCAAGGTGTCGGCCGTACCGTTCCACTTCTGGACGCCTGACACGTACGAGGGCGCCCCGACGCCGGTGACGGCCTACCTGTCGGTCGGTTCGAAGGCTGCGGGTTTCGTCGGGCTTCTGGTCATCTGCTACTCGGCGTTCGCAAACATGCGCGACATCTGGGGTCCAGCTCTCTGGATCATCGCGGTGGCGTCGATGACGCTGGGCAATCTCATCGCCGTGCGTCAGACCAACGTCATACGCCTGCTCGGCTACTCGTCGATCGCCCAGGGGGGATTCATGTTGGCGCCTTTTGCGGTCGCAAGCATGGTCGAAGGTGTGGAACTGGAAGGGGCGCTCTTTGCGACCGTCACTTACCTGCTGTTCTACGCCTTCATGAATCTCGGAGCCTTTGGCGTCGTGATGGCCGGCATGTCCAAGGTGAAGTCTGCGGAACTCTCGAGTTGGTCCGGCATGGCGCAATACGCACCGGGACTGTCGATGCTGGTCGTCATCTTCTTCTTTGCGCTCGCCGGTGTGCCGCCGCTCGCCGGCTGGTTCGCCAAGCTTGTCATGTTCCAAGCCATCATCAGTGGGGCTCCGAACGTGTGGGCGGTGCTGCTCGGAGTGATAGCTGCAGTCAATGCCGTTGTGGCGTTCTTCTACTACGCCAAGGTCGTCAAGACCGTCTGGATGGATTCTGTGCCGGTTGAGATCCCTGCTGCGGAGCTTGGTGGGTCCGGTTTGAACCCGGCACTTGCCCTCGCTTTGGGTATCACGGCGATCGCCACCATCGTCACCGGCCTCTTCCCGGGAGTCCTCTCCTTCTTCGGCGAGGCGACACGCACCTTCGCCTCGGGCTTCTAGGCGCGTCCCCGTTCGTTTGGAAGGGTTTGGTTGGACGTCTCGGTGGGAGCGGGCGCCGACAATTACCATGCTGTTCAGGTAGGTGAGCAGTTATGGTCGCTCGCGATGCAACCGATGAGCCTAAGGCGCCTCGATTTCGAATCGAGGCCTCGTTGTTCGGCGGATTCGGCGTCGAGATCGACGGCAGCCCGATCAAGCCAGTCGGGTCGAAGATCGCCCGCTCGATGTTTGCCCAGCTGCTCTATCTGAACGACCGGCACCACATGCGTTCTCGGCTTGCGGGTACCTTCTGGCCCGACTCGGACGAGACGACCGCCCGCAAGAGGTTGAGCCGGACGCTATGGCAGATCCGAACGGCTTGCGACCCGTATCCGATCATCGAGGCTCAGCACGATTGGATTGCGATCTCCAGCGATTCTGTGGTGTCGGTGGACGTGCTCGACTACGAAGATTTGCTCTCCACGACTGGCGAGCACGCAGGACGCGACGAGCTTCAGAATCTCGCGCGAGCGGTCGACCTGTATCGCGGTGACTTCATGGCGGGCCACTACGAGCCGTGGGTCACGGAGGAGCAGGATCGGCTGCGCCTGCTGCAACAGGCATCGCTGCGTCGACTCGTCACGCAATACCAGAGCAGGGGCAGTCTGGAGCCGGCGTTGATCGCGGCACGGCGGTTGGTCCACATCGAGCCTTGGGACGAAGCAGCGCATCGACAAGTCATGCGCTTGTGCGTGTTGCTGCGTCGACCAGAAGAGGCGCTGCGTCAATTCAGGGAGTGCCGTTCGATTCTGTCGTCAGAGATGGACATGGAGCCCTCACCGGAGACGGTCGACCTCGCAGAGGAAGTGCACGCTCAGTTGGCGAGTGCGTCAGTTTCGCGTCCGAAGCGCCAACAGATGTTGGCGCCAGTTTTTGTGGCACGTGAGGCGGAGCGAGATCTGATGATTGACGCGCTCGATCGTTCGCTCGGCGGCAACGGCAGCGTGATTCTGCTCGAAGGTCCGGGCGGTATCGGCAAGTCGTCGTTGGTCAGCCAGATTTCTGACGATGCACGTTGGCGCAATATCGAGGTGCTCGACTACTCGTACGACGACACCACGTCGACGGGAGCATTTCAATCCATCAGAGAGGCCGTGGGGCCGGCGATCACTCCGTTGCGTGCTGAGCAGCTCGCAGAGTCTCTCGATGACGTGTGGTTGGCTGAAGCTGCCCGCATCGTGCCCACCGTTGGGAGAGCGCGTCGGGAACTCACCGCGGCGCAGATGACCGGAGATGACGAGCGATGGCGCATCAGGGAAGCGATAGCGCAAGTCCTGCTCGCGCTCGCTCGGTTGCAGCCAACGCTGCTGGTCCTCGAGGACGTGCACTGGGCCGACACCGACACCCTGGAGGTCGTTGAGCGTCTGGCCTCAGCGATCGGGGACGCTGCGCTCGTGGTGTGCCTTGCCTTCCGCAGGGAAGAGGCGATGGCTCGTGACGACACCTGGCGCTCGCTCACCCAGATCGATCGACTGCCCTCGAGTCGACGCGTCACGTTGGGCGAGTTGCGAAGAGATGACGTCGTTCGGCTTGTGACGGCGTTGGGTGGCCCTGTCGACTCGGCAGAGGCGCTTGCTGACCGGCTGCTCGAGCACGCCGGCGGAAACCCATTGTTCGTCGTAGAGACCGTCAAAGGCCTCCTGGTCGACAACGGCCAGACTGGTATCGAGTCGATCCCGCGTGATATGCCACTCGCCTCCAATGTGACCGAGTTGGTTCGTCGCAGGCTCGATCGACTGGACGCGAACGCGCTGGCCGTCGTCAGCGCCACCTCGGTGTTCGGCAGACCGGCTGGAGTGGACGAATTGGTTGCGCTGACGAAAATGGAGCGCCGGGAGGTTCTTGCCGGCCTGGCGTCTGCCGTTCAGACACACGTCCTCCTCGATGAGGAATCAGGGTGTGTCTTTTCCCACAATCTCGTCAAGCGCGTGGTGTACGACTCGATCGTGTGGAACCGAAGGGCAAAGCTGCATCGTCGGACCGGCGATCTGCTCAGTGGAGTGTCCGCTCCTGCGGCGGAGGTCGCCCACCACAAACGTGAAGGCAAACAGTGGCTCGATGCCATGCGGTTCAGCCAGATGGCCGGTGACGAAGCTCGTGCGGTAGGGGCATATCTCGTTGCGGCGGAACACTACGAGCGGGCGATGGACGCAGCGTCGGAGATCGATGTCGATTCTTCCGAGCTGTCGAGCCTGCTCGAAGCGTACGAAGTCGTTGCAGATGTGATCGGCGAACGAGACCTTCAAGACCATCTGTTGGCAGCGATGGGAGAGGTTGCTGAGGAGGGCAGAGCCCGCGTCACGTTCCATCAGCGCAATGCGTTGTTTCTCGCCAAGACGGACGAATTCGACGCCGCGCTCGCCGCCGTGGCCAAGGGGATGGAAGCAGCCGAGGACAACGATCTTGCGCGGTGGGAGCTCGCGACGATCCAAGCGCAGATCTATGAATGGTCAGGAGACGCGGTGCGAGCCGCCGAAACGCTGACGCCGCTCGTCGAGCAGATCGACGACGACCGGACCAAGGCAGAGGCGCTGTTCACACTTGGAGGTGCGTTGGCCGGGACGATGCAGTACCGAGAAGCGCAGATCGTGTTGCGCCAGAGTCTCGAGCACTTCGTCTCGACGGGGGAGAAGTGGGCCGAGGTGCGTATACGGATACTCCTTGCAACGGTCTTGTCGCAGATTGGCCTCGAGCAACAAGCGGATCGTACGCTTCTCGCCGCAGTCGAGACCGCACGAAGCATCGGATATC
>JABDJC010000137.1 GCA_013003395.1 Acidimicrobiia bacterium | reverse complement strand
GTCCACACGTGCGGCGAATTCGAGTAGCGCTTCTCGAGCCGGAAGAGATTCCGGACGAACATGTCTCCCATCGACACGTTCGGAGCGGGGTGATAGGTGATCTCGCTCACAGTGCCGGCAATGGGACTCCGCTGGTAGTGCACGTCGTACGGCGACAGGAAGATGCCAAGCAGCGTTCCCGAACGCGGCCGCTCCTCGCCCTTGACGATCTCATCGAGTGGGATCTCTTGGCGATTCTTGATGGCGATGGGCACCACTCCGTTCTCCACCCGTTCCAGGTAGACAACTCGGCCGTCGGACGGTGCGACGACGGTCGCGTCGAGCGGCACGTCGCGTACCGGGTCACGGGGGAAATACCACTTTCGGTAGGCCTGGAACAGCGCGTACGACGCGACTCCCGCGAATGCCGAACTTGTGATCAGACGTCTCATGGCGAATGAGCATAAGCCCTGCAGGAAGAGTGACGCGAGTATCGTCCTGCTCATGCAACCGATCATCGGAATAACGACCTACGGACGAGTCGAAAAGCCTTCCGCCACCGCGCACTACGACCGTCACTTCGCCGTGCCCGACTTGTACGTGAACGCGGTTCGGCGCGGCGGCGGAGTTGCCGTGCTATTACCTCCCGGAGAGCGAGAGTGGGAACGTTGGCTCGACATCGTCGACGGGGTGGTGTCGTCGGGCGGCACAGACATCGATCCGCAAAACTACGGCGCCGAGCGCGCAAGCTCTACCGAAGCCGGCGATGCGGAGAGGGACGCTTCAGAGTTGGCGCTCGCTCGTGCAGTGATCGAGCGAGATGTTCCGGCCCTGTTCGTTTGTAGAGGTATGCAGATCCTCAACGTCGCGCTCGGTGGAACACTTCATCAGCATGTCCCGGCGCTCGGTTTCGGCGACATCCATCGCGACGAGCAGGGCGGTTGGGCCTTCCACGAAGTCGAGGCGATCGATGGCTCGCTGGTTGCCGAAACGATGGCGGCGGCAACTGCAACGCCTTGCTCGGGGCATCATCAGGCACTCGACGTCATCGCGGATCGGCTTGCCGTAACAGCCAGCGCACCGGACGGCATCGTCGAGGCAGTCGAGGTCGCCGGGAACTCGTGGTGCCTGGGGGTCCAATGGCACCCCGAGGTGAGCGCAGACCGAGATCCGACGCAGCAACGACTGTTCGACGGTCTCGTATCAGCAGCTCGACAACGTCGCGAAGCACTCATCTGATTCGTGGCCCGAGGGCTTGCACCCCCGGACCACGAGCCCGCCTTCCCCCGTCGATCTCAGAGCTTCATCTTGCACTGGTTCTTGATGACCACGGAACCGGAGTAGTCGTAGAAATCGAACGCTGCGTAATACCCGACCAGACCCGTGGCGCAGGACGCCTTGATCGTGACGCCCGTGGTGGTGGCGCCGGTGAGGAATCCAACCGCTTCTGCCGGAGCAGTCGGTGAGCCAACGATCACTGTGCCACTGGCGCCGCCGTTGGCGCTGTAGACCTTGGCATTGGTGATCGAGACGTTGGAACTGTCGGTCATCACGTCGAAGCCGATTGCCGACCCCCACTCCGAGTGCAAACCGGTCACGGTGCTGTTGGTCACGGTGACGTCGTCGGATCCTGCGAACGTGTACGCCCTCGTGGCCGCTCCGCCGTACCCGGGAAGCGTGGCGTGTATGTTCGAATAGCCATCCAGGTAGTCGCCGCAGAGGTCGGTACCAGACTCTCCGACGTTCGCCAGGCCGTCGACATGAGTGTTGGTCAGACGGACGCCTTCAGCACCGTCCATCTTGAAGGCGATGGCACCCTTGTTCACATGGAACATCGAGTCTCCGTTGCACAGGTAGCTGAGTCCGATCTCGCCGAGCGTCGCCGATCCAGGGTTCGCCTCGACCCACGCCACCACATTGTCGGGGATGCTCAGTCGAGAGATGTCGAGATGCGATGCTCCGAAGTCGCCGTTGGCGGCCGCCTTGGCGACGAACGCTTGAGCGTTCGCTGCGACGTTGCCCACGTACGTTGCTCCGACGGCGTCGAGACTCGACATGGTGACTGACTCGCCAGTTGTCGGATGAAGGTTCCAGATCTGGAAGACTGCGCCAACTGGGTCCTTCGCATGAGCGCCGCCGCCGACGTCGATGGCGACGACTTCCTTGATGACGCTCTGCTGGTCGGTGACCGTGACGTTGGTGAAGGTGATGTCACGAGATGGAATTCTCGTCACTCCGTCTGGCTTGTGAGGAAAGCCATCCACCGCGACACCCAGGTTGTTCACCAGGAACGAGTAGGAGTTGCCGTCGATGAGACCTTCACGGTTGTGGAACACGGCGTACTCGTCGGGGTGCGCGACCGGGTCGATCTGGGGGCGACCGTCGATGATGTTCGGTGAGGCCACGAGGTCGGCGTGGGTGTTGTTGATCGCAACCTGCAGCGCATCGCGGATGTCGGTTGCCATCATCTCGACGCCGCTAACGGTCAAGGTCGTCGTGGAGCCAGCCCGAATGAGGTCCTCGACGTATGGCTTGATGAACTGGGCAGACGAGAACGTGCCGAGAACTGGGACGTCCTTGCGGTTGGTGGCGTTGACGTTCACCACCGAAAGTCCTTGGACGCCGTTGAGTGCGATTGCGCCCACTTCGTAGTCCACGAAGTCGACGTTGGTGACCGTCACGTCCTCGTTGGCGTTGCCGTGGATTCCGTGGTGGGAGCTGCGACCGATGGTCCCGTTCATGATGTGGACGTTTTTCGCAGACTCGATGTCGTCACCGAATCCGGATGGACCCTGTCCGGTGATGAAGGGCTGGTCTGCCAGTTCGATGACCGCGAAGAACCGCTGGAGGAGAGCATGTTCTGCGCTCTGCTCGATCGTGTGGCCATTCAGGTCGAGTACGACGTCGTCGGCAGTGATGGCGACCGCCGCAAAGAATCCGACTCCGTACGCCGCCGGATCGTATCGGGCGTCGAGTGGCCCTCCGGGAGAGAAGGCGACGGGAGCGTGGGCAAACTGGGTGAACAGGGGTGCTCCAGCGTGATAGGCATCGACAGGTGACGACAGTCCAAGCATTGCGGCCAGGTCCGACGGGATCATGCCGCTGTCAACGGCTTCCGTGAGCGTGTCCGGGGAGTTCGGGTTGAACGAGATGTCTTCGCCCAATCGATACGTGCCTGGCTGGTCGATGATGTACGTGCCGTACTTGAAGTCATCGGCGGTGAGCACGACCACATCGCGCACCGCAGCATCCGCCGAGAGCGGGGCGATGAGTGCGAATACCATCGCCAGCAAGACCGCAATGGCTGTTCGGGGGTGTACTGCGGATCGTCCGCTCGCGACGAGTCGGACGGTGGTTGGCTGGCCCATGTTGTCTGATCCTCCCGAGATCGAAACGCCGGGTTCGGAAGGCACCACCCTCCGCACACTGTCGGCAACTTGACACTATCGGGGAATCGGCTGCACACAATACGAAGATCGTCGTAAATGCCTTGAGAATGCGCCACGCAGCGTGGCTGCAGGAGGCGAAACGCTCAGAGGTCCGCGACGGCTGCGCCAGGATGGAAAGCGCTCCAGGCGAACCAGAATTCGTTCTGATGCTGAGCAAGAGCCAGTTGTGAGCCCTCGAGGGGACCCGATATGGCAGCTCCGAGAATGTTCCACGTCGAACCAGTTTCGAGGTCGACAAACGTCGTCCCTTCTGAGGCCTCGAAGGTCAAGACGTCACCGTCGAGCCGACGCGAGAACGCGATGCCGGTACCGATGTCTCTTCCTTCTCCTACCGCCGTCCCGTCGAAGTTGTCTGCTGCCCCGGTCGGCGCCCACCACACTGCAATGGGTTCTCCGCCGATCTCGTCGTTCACCGCTCTGACCCGTTCGAGAATCGAAAACGGAAACGCCTTGACCTCGTCGTCGACGTCGACGCCGACCACTCGCTCGAGCGCAGGAAAACGGTCGTCGAGTTCTGCATCGAAGAAGCTTCCGATGGGGGCGGGGCGCGACGTGTAACCGACGTAGGCATTGGACTCATACGCAAAGCCGAACTCCGTGTTGCGTGACAACACTTCGCCCTCTGGAAACGCGTCCATGAAGTCCGCCCAGCGCAACATCGCACTCGGAATGACGTCGAGTTCGACCCCAGCGAACTCGCCGACGATGCCTTCACCTGTGATCTGTTGCCACAGTGAAACAGTCTCCGAGTCCCACATGACGAGATCAGAGTTGCGGAGAAGCCCAGAAACCCCGAACCGCAACACTTGATCGCCGACCCGGCGATCGAATACCACTCCCGTGTTGCACAGCGGGCAGTAGGTGACCGAGTACGGAATGTCGTTCACCCGGTCGTTCACGATCTCGTGCGAAGTGAGAATCCGCAGCGGGTAGAACCGGGGGAGGCCGCCGATCGAAACCGAGATACCGATCTCGCGGTCATTCATCCACTCAGCGGCCGAGGACCCCGTCTCGTAGGCGGGCTCGTCAAGTGGCCGGATGAGGTCGCGCGGGTCAGGAGACCCGATGCCGAGCTTCAGCTCGGACAGGTCGATCGTCGTGTTCGCCCAATCCGTGGGCCAGACCTCCGTGGCGAAGAGCACTTCGGGCGTTCGGTTGTCTGTGGTGGCTGAACCCCCGTTCGAGGTGGTCGTCGGTGCTGGTGCGGTCGCTGGTCCAGTGGTGGTTGGCGAAGTGGACTCCGGAGGGTTTTCACCCACGTCGACACCTCCAGCACACGCAGATGCAACGAGAGCGATCGCAGCAATCCAGATCAGGTTTCGATTCAACGATGGGTGCACGCGACTCCTTGTTGTGTCCTGGAGATTGTGAACGTCGAGGGATCGCCCAGTATTGCGTCCATTGTCGGATATCGGACTGTTGGTCTAGCCGCTGGTATGTGGAAGGCTGGCAGTATGAGAACTCTCGTAGCGCTGTTCGCGACCGTCATGTTGTCTACGTCTTGTGGTGGTGCGCAATCTGATGAGCCTGAAATAGGCACCACGTCGTCGACAGCCGTGCGCAGCGTCGCAACGACCGTCGCAACGAGTCCCACCACAACCCAATCGCCGGTGACGACCACCGTCGCATCGACCGACGAGCTGTATCCCGACGTTGTCGGCGTCTCGGTGACGAACTCGGGCGACGGAACCTTCTCGTTCGACGTCACGATCAGTTCCCCGTACGACACAGCGGACCGCTACGCCGACGCCTGGAGGATCGTTGGCGCAGATGGCACCGTCTTCGGGGTGCGAGAGCTGCTCCACGGCCACCCCAACGAGCAGCCGTTCACTCGTTCTCTCGCTGGAGTGGCGATCCCTTCAGAAGTAGCAACGGTTGTCGTCGAGGGACGCGATCAGCTGAACGGCTGGGGTGGGACGACCTTCGAGGTGTCCGTACCTCAGGACTGAGGCTCAGCGTCGGATTTCGTCCATCCAGCTGGCACGAGAGAATCCGTGACCGCGGAGCGCATGACGACCAGAACGGTACTGATCAGACTGACGGCCGCCGTGCCCAACACGAGGTACATGACCAACAGCTGCACCACCACCGCCTCGAGAGGATCGACGCCCGCAAGGAGCAGACCGGCGAGCGCACCGGGCAACGCAATGAGTCCAACCACCTTGGTTCGTTCGACCTGGGGTATCAGGGCGGTCTTCGCCACACGCGGCGTCATGAATCGCACAACTCCTCGTCGGTCGAATCCGAGCGCCAGCAGGCCTTCCAGGGTGCCGATCGCATCTCGCGTGAAGGTGACGGACAGGTTCACACCCAGAACCGCAGCCGGTACCGCATTGCCGATCGTGATGCCGCCGATGACCACGAGCGCCACTGCATCGAATTCGAACACGCCGAACCCGAAGATCACGCCGATCGACATGAACGCAGAGCCCAACACGGCGATTCCCGCGACGGATGCAAGGCCCTTGATGCGATATTGGGCCCGGCGGGTGATGACCGCGGTGGCAACCGCGCCCATGAAGACGATCCAGCCGGCAGCGAACCAGACTGCAGCGGACGAGCGGAAGATCGCGACGAAGAGGACCCCGACTCCGAGCAACTGTGCGGCGGCGCGGAGCACCGCCACAACGATGTCGCGGTTGATCCCGAGCTCGAGCCGCCACGAGATGATGAGGACGAGACCGACGAGCGACAACGAAGCGGCTACTACGGGCAGTCCTGTTACACCGTCCGAGAGTTCTGCGAGTCCGAGTAGCACGTGTTCGATGGTACGGCTTCGACGAGGAGGCGACGCAGTTGTAGCGCGAGCTCCGGATCGAGCGGTCGATCGCTGGCCGGAGAGGCTGCTTCGCTACGATCCGAGCGATGCAATTGTCCGCGCCAGTAGCAATCGTCACCGGTGGTGCCTCGGGGATGGGCGCGGCGACGGCGAGACTTCTGGCGCGTGAGGGCTATCGGGTTGCCATCGTCGACAAAGGCAGCGAACAAGGAAACGCTGTCGCCGACGAGGTGGGCGGAGTGGCCCATATCGGATCGGTCGCCGATTCGGCGTTCTGTGCCGAGACCGTGGGCAGCGTCTTGGCGACGTTCGGTCGTATCGATGTGTTGATCAATGCGGCCGGCGTGATCGTGAGAGCGACTGCTGCAAACACGACCGATGAACAGTGGCGTGAGATCTTTTCGGTGAACGTCGACGGCGTGTTCTTCATGTCGCGAGCCGTGATTCCTTCGATGCGCGAAGCCAACAAGGGTGCGATAGTCAACTTCGGCTCGATATGGGGATCAGTGGGGGCAGCTGGACACAGTGCCTATGCCGCGACGAAAGGTGCCGTGCACCAGCTGACCAAGTCGATGGCGCTCGAGCACGCTCGCGACGGAATCAGGATCAATGCGGTGTGTCCCGGTGAGATCAGGACACCAATGCTCGCATCAGAACGCCTCCGACCACCGACTGAAGACGAGCTAGCCGAGCTGGCCGACGCCACGGTCCCTATGGGTCGCCTTGGCGAACCGGAAGAAGTTGCGGCCGTGGTCGCTTTCATCGCGTCTGACGCTGCCAGCTACATGACCGGTTCGATGGTCACCGTCGATGCAGGGTTCACTGCGCGGTAGGCATCTCGATGACGTTGCGGACGACCGATCCGGCATTGACCTCTGCAATGGCCTCATTGATCTCCTCGATCGGGTACACGTTCGAGACCATTGACGCGAGGTCGAGGGCGCCGGCCCGGAAGCGTTCGATCAGCAGCGGTAGGTCCCTCGCGAAGCTGCCCGAACCCATCTTCGAACCGAGGATCGTCTGTCCGGCGTCCGACACATTGGAGATCTCGAGCTCGGTGAACATTCCTGTGGGTGGCATGCCAACCATGACGATGGTGCCGCCTCGTCGCAGCATCGCAAGTCCTTGTTCGATGGCCGGGGCCGAGCCGGCGGTGACGAACACGTAGTCGGGTCCGATGCCGCCCGTCGCCTCTCTTGCTGCGAGAACAGGATTCTCCGTTCGGGCGTTGACAAGGATGTCCGCGCCATAGCGGCGGGCGACTTCCAGCTTCGAGTCCAAGATGTCGACCGCGATCAGGCGAGATGCTTTCCGGTCAACGGCAGCCTGAAGAGCGCTGAGACCGACGCCTCCTAGGCCGATGACGGCCACTGTGGCGCCTTCAGCCATATCCGCCGTCGTGATGACCGACCCGTAGCCCGTGAGGACTCCACAGGCGAGCAGGCTTGCTGCATCGGAAGGTACGTCATCAGGTATGAGCGCTACCTGGGATCTGTGCACCACGGTTGCACTGGCGAAGGCGCCGGTGTTGAGACCGCGGACGATCGGGAGGCCATTGTCGTCCCGAAACGGCGTGTCGTCGGGGAACTGCCCGCGACACAGGTGGTCCTCGTTGCGCACGCAGTGGTAGCAGCCACCACAGGATCGCAGTAGCCCGACAACCACGCGATCGCCGACGTTGAGATCTGTGACGCCGATCCCAACGGATTCGACGACGCCGGATGCCTCGTGGCCATAGATGGCGGGTACTTGACCACCCCATCCGCCTTCGGCGTAGGTGATGTCACTGTGACAGATCGCGCAGAACTCGATTTGGACTCGCACCTCGGCGTGTTGAGGTTCCCTCACGTCGATCGCTTCGATGGACAGCGGCTCGCCTTGAACACGGCAGACAGCAGCTGTGGCTTTCACGCCGGAATCCAGTTACGAAACAGACGGTTCAGAGGTCGCTCATTCACGGCGTGTGAGCGTAGCGACCCCGAAGCTGTCAGCTGTCGCCCTTCTGGCCGCAGGTCAATCCAACACCAATTGGTACAGCCTGTCGGTAGACCGTCCGAAGCGCTTCAACCTTGGATGGAGCACAGCATTCGTGAGTGCCGTCTCGGTCGTGAACGCCTCGAAACCCCACAGCGATGCCGCTGCGAGCGATTGGTATAGGAGTCGGGCGGCCAGCGGTTTGTGGCGAAACTCGGGAAGCACGCCAACCATCCCGAGGCGCGGTCCGTCTTCGTTGCGCCAGACCCGAACCAGTCCGACGTAGCGACCCGTCGCCTCCTCAACCGCTATGAGGTACGCGGCGGGTTCGTACGGAGGTGACTCAGAGAGTTCGCTCCGCATCCACTCGATGTCGCCTGTCCAGCCGTCCGTTCCGGGAACGAGGTGACGGAGTTGGTTGTCGAGCGTCAGCAGGGGATCGATCGACGCATCGGCGGCTGAGACGATGCGAAATCCCGAGGGAAGCCACGCTCTCTGGAGCCTCGAGAGCGCGCTTGGGAAATCGACTTCGAAAGCATCAGCCGTGAGCTCTTCGACGAAGCCCGCGTGGCGCAGAGCTTCGAGTTGCGCAGGTTTGGAGTCCCGACCCGTGGCGTGAATCGGTCCGGCGTGTTGTCGCATGACGATCGCGGTCAACGGGATGATGGTGTCCGTTGCGCCTCGGAAGATGGCGAAGGTGCGATTGTCTGGTCGCGCAACCAAGTCGACGGATCCGGTGATCGCTTCGCCGTCGTCGGCGATCCATCGCAATACGTCGGGGGAGCGGCTGGCGTCTCGCCTCTCGAGCGCATCAGGGGCCATGCTGAAGACATCGGCGATGGCGTCGTACTGGTCCGAGAATCTGGTGACCTTCAGGAGATTGCGATGCTTCCTGGATCGTTCACAGCCGGACCACCTCGGCTTTGGTGACGGCTTCCATTCCGCGGAGGCTGGCAAGGACTTCTGGCCCCGGTTCGTTGTCGAGGTTGATGAACGACATCGCCTCGTGACGATCCTTGTCCCGACCCAGGCGCCACTCTGCAATGTTGATGCCGAAGCTTCCGAGCACGGTTCCCACCTGCCCGATCACTCCCGGGACATCGCGGTTGAGCATCAGCAAGACGACCCCACTGGGATCGGCCTCGAGCCGGTAGCTCGAAATCTGCACGATTCTCGGAAGATTCTGACCGAACACCGCGCCCGCAACAGTGCGATCGCCGCCGTCCCAGATGACACGGCACGACACCTGGTTCTTGTAGTCGGCAGCGCCCATGCTCACCGATCGCGAGATCTTGATGCCCTGTTCCTCCGCGAGCAGAGGAGCGTTCACGTAGTTGATGTGACCCGCGAGCACTCCAGCCATGACGCCTTTGAGGATCCCAGCTGCAACCGGACGAATAAGGGCCTCGGCATTGTCGGCGTGAACCTCGACTTCAACGGCGCGAATACCAGAAGGCGCCATGACGGCCTGCAATCTGCCGAGCTTCTCGCCCAATTCGACGAACGGCAGCACCTCGGCGTATTCGGTTTCGCCAGGAAAGGCCAAGTTGACGCTGTTCGTCATGTGTTTGCCGCGAATCGCCGCCAGCACTTGCTCCACCACTTGAATGGCGATGTCACGCTGTGCCTCTTCAGTCGATGCCGCCAGATGCGGTGTGTGTACGACGAGGGGATGGCCGATCAGCGGATCGTCAGCCGTTGGAGGCTCCTGAGCAAACACGTCGACTGCAACTGAACGAAGTTGTCCGCTGTCGAGGGCAGCGACCACTGCATGGCCGTCGATGAGTCCCCCGCGCGCCGCGTTGATGAGCACCGCGCCGCGCTTCATCAGTGCGAGTGTGTCTGCGTTGATGAGATGCTCGGTTTCTGCGGACAACGCGGTGTGCAACGAGACATAATCACACACAGCGAGAAGATCAGGAAGGTCGACGAGGCTGATCCCAGTGTCTTTGGCGACCATTTCCGAGACATACGGGTCGTACGCCAGCACGTCCATACCGAACGCATGGGCCCTCGCAGCGACAATTCTGCCCACTCGGCCGTATCCGACAACTCCAAGCGTCTTGCCGTTCAGTTCTTGGCCGGAGAACGTTGACCTGTCCCACCGACCTTCGAGCATCGATTGATGGGCAGCCGCCACATGTCGTGACGCCGCGAGGAGGAGAGCCATCGTGTGCTCGGCAGTCGCGATGGTGTTGCCCTTCGGCGTGTTCATCACGATGACGCCCCGACGGGTGGCCGCCATGACATCGACGTTGTCGACTCCGACACCCGCTCTACCGATGACTTTCAGCCGCGAACCGGCCTCGATGATCTCGCGCGTCACCTGAGTTCCAGAACGAACGATGAGAGCGTCGTACTGATCGATGATCGCAACGATCTCGCGCTCGCTCAGTCCGGGCTTGAGGTCGAACTCGGTGTCCTCGGCGGTCTCGAGAATGTCGAGACCCGGTTGGCCCAATTTGTCGGATACGAGAACTCGGTACACGTCAGGAACCTCTACTGATCGAAAGTGCTGCGGCGAATGATCGGCCCAAAGCGGCGTCGTTGAACTCGAGAGCGCCGTCGTCGATTGCCTCGAGAGCTGCCAACGCTACCTGCCGGTGCGACGTATCGAGCAATCGGACGGTTTCAGAAGGTCCCAGCGCAAGCGCCAGAAGCGGCGCAAGACTCGCCGATCTGATGACCACGGGCGCCAGTTTCGTGACTTGAGGGCGGTCGACGACCCCAGCAAATGCCACAAACATGTCGACAGATGAACCGACCGCAGCGTCGCTCATGCCGTCGCCGACCATCAACCGGCGACCCCGGCGTTTGATCGAACGGTCGAGGACGTCGCCCTTGCCGGTGGTCGCCGTGAGGTGGCCGGCGCGATACTCGAGGTACTTCGTCTCGTCCGGCCCTTCCGACCACCATTCACCTGCGAGTGGATCAAACTCGACTCCGACGGCCTGTACATGGCTTGGCTCCACCCCGAGCCATACGCCGAACTCCCGAACCGGTTCGACCAATCCACCGCTGACAATCCAGGTGTCCACGTCGGACGCTATCAGCGCCTCGACGGTGGCCTTGGCATGTGGCACCGCGGTTCTCTTGTAGGCGCTCTTGAGCGCCATCACCTGGGTTCGGCTCGGATTGAGCAACTCGAGCCGGGCACCGTAAACGTCAGACAGATCACGGTCGCCGTTCATTGCGGAGTCGGTGAGTTTCGCGACGTCGGCTTCCATGCCGAGTTCTGCAGCGAGCACGTCGATGCCCTCGACCGATGACAGGGTCGAGTCGCAATCGAACGCAACAACAGAAAAGGATCGCCAGCGCATAGAAGAATCGTAAATGCCTCGAGAGGGCACTCAGCCGCTTTGTGAGGTTCTGGCCGAGGTAGGCGCCGTCTACTCGGCGCCTACCGCCTGCATGTCGCGGCGTTCAACGGTTCCGTCGGCGTGTATGGCGAACCGGCCCTCGCTGCGATCGTGGACGTGGCTGGGTGACGGCCAAGGCCAACCCCCGAACTGAGTGCGTCGGAAGTCCGAGATCGCTTGCTGCAGTTCCTCCGGCGTGTTCATGACGAACGGTCCCATCTGGAACACGGGTGCGCCGATCGGCTTGCCCTGAAGCAGGAGGAATTCACTGGGACGGGTGCCATTGACCAACCTGGTGACTGCGGTTGGGTCCAGGCGGGCTCCTGTGTCTGGTTGGAACAGCTGGCCATCGATCGTCGCCGCGTCGCCGTCGAAGTAGTGCAACATCCGATTTACTCCGGCAGACGCAGTCGGTAGAGAGTATTCCGCCCCTGGATCCAACCTGACGAGCCAGATGCCCAGCTCAGAATCCTGCCTCGATGCCCAAGAGTCTGGTGGTGGCTGCGGAGCGCGGACGTCGTCGATCTGACCCGCAATCACATCGACAGAGACACCAGAGCCGGCTGCGATGGTCGGAATCTCCTCGCTCCAGAGGATCGCGAAGTGAGCAGGCACCATCTTCGACTCGGGCGGCAGGTTCAGCCAGATCTGGAACAGCTCGAGAGGGTTGCCTGCATCCTCCTTGAGGAGCGGGAACATCTCGGCGTGCATGACGCCAGACCCTGTCGTGAGCCACTGGGTGTCGCCGCCGCCGTATCGGGCTGTTGCGCCCAAGGAGTCGGAATGATCGACGTAACCGCTTCGAACGACGGTGACCGTCTCGAACCCCCGGTGTGGATGCTGCGGGAATCCAGGAACGCGAGAGCCGTGATACATGCTCCAGCCGTCCTTGTACGAGAAGTCCGATCCGATGTTTCGTCCTGCCAAAGTGTCAACGGGTCCAAGATCATCGGCACCTGCCGGATACTTGTCGACGTGGTGAACCGTGAAGATGAACGGATCGAGACCAGTCCAAGGAAAGCCGAGTTCAACAAGCTCGATCACGGAATTCGTCATTTCTCATCTACCTCTGTGGGGAACGGTCGGGGACACTTGCAACCTTCTGGAGCCATTTCATGTTCCCGAGCATCACGCCCAGTTCGGCTTCCGCTTTTCCAGATACGCCGCCATGCCTTCCTGGCCTTCCGGCGATGCGAACACCGAGGCTGACAGCTCAGATGCCCAGGGCAGAGCGTCCTCGAGATCCCTCGTAGGCACCTCTCGCAGCAGCCGCTTGGTCACCGCCAGCGCTTGTGGTCCTCCGAGCACCAGATCCGCAACGATGGCCTCGATGCGATCGTCCAAGTCGCCTGGGTGCACCGCGTCGGTGACCAGCCCAAGTCTGGCGGCCTCGGTGCCATCGAAACGATTCCCGCGCAGAAGCGCCGACGCCGCCTCTGCTCGGCGCATCTTTGGCAGACAGATCACCGAAATCATCGCAGGGGCGAGGCCGAGCCGAACCTCGCTGAAGCCGTATTTCGCATCGGCTCGGGTCACCGAGATGTCCATCGAGGCAGCGAGTCCGAGACCACCGGCGATGGCGTGCCCGTCGATTCGGCCCACGTAAGGCTTTGCAGAACGAATTATTCGGCCGAACACCATCGTCAAGTCCACGCCAGTCAACTCGTCGTCTCCTGACGTGCGCTCTGTCAGATCGGCACCGGCGCTGAACACGCGACCAATGTTGGTGACTACGACCACACGGACTGCTTCGTCAGCTTCTGCCTTGTCCATGGCGTCGCACAGCTCAGCGACCATCGCGGAACTCAGCACGTTGCGGTTCGCCACATCGACCAGGGTGATCGTCAATACCCCGTCTTGGAGGTCTGTGGTGATGCGTTCGTAGGTCACTCGCCGACCTCGGTGGGCGACGAGTAGACGGAGAAGGCGGCGCCTGTCGGATCGATGAACGCAGCGTGCACGCCGCCGGTGTCGCCCTCAGGAGCTGCAGCGACTTTGCCGCCGTTCGACAGGACCGCGCTCGCCGTCGCTTCGACGTCGTCGACGTAGAAGTAGACATGCCAATCTGTTGCCACTTCGGCAGTCGAAGGCGTCGCCAGCCCGGCGACCGGTTCCTGACCGACGGCAAACATGACGACATCAGATCCGTCAGGTCGAGACGTCGCCGTTGCCGTCCAGTCGAACACTTCGCCATAGAATTTTCCGACGGCGTCGAGATCCAGAGCATGCAACTCCTGCCAGACGGGCACTCCTGGTTCGAGAATCAGGCCCGACCCGGGAATCTCGTCAGAGTGCCACAGGCCGATTGAAGCGCCGACCGGATCACGAACGAATGCCATGCGACCCTTCGTGCCAACCTCCATCGCGGGCGCCATGATGGTTCCACCACTCAGGACGGCTATCGCAAGAGTTGCGTCGACGTCGTCGACGGCAACGTACCTGAACCATCGAGATGCCATGCCGCTCTCGACCATTCCTGGAGTCATCCCCGTGAGACCAACGATCGGTTGACCGTCGAGGTATCCGAGCCAATACGTCTCGTCGTCGGTGAGAGGTTCCGGTATCCATTGCCAGCCAAAGAGATCGCCGTAGAACCGCTTTGCCGCCTCGGCATCTGTCGAGGCGATGTCGATCCACGCCGGGATTCCGTTGGGGTAGCTCGATCGAATTGGCATCTGAGTTCCGTTCTCGTTGGTCGCAACGGATCGTACCCATCTCGTCTCTGGACCACGGGTGAGCGTCCAATAGGCTGCGCCCGATGAACACCTCCAACGAGTACGACACACTCAGCTTCGATTGTTATGGAACGCTGATCGATTGGGAAACGGGTATCGCCATGGCGCTGCGGCGCTGGGCTCGAGTCCACGATCTCTCGCTCAGCGACGCAGAGTTGGTCGCCGCACACGCTCGTCATGAGACCGGGGCACAGCAGGACCATCCGTCCGCGTTGTATCCAGCCGTTCTCGGTGAAACGCTGCGGCGAATTGGGAACGACTTCGGGGTTGCAGTCACCGACGCCGACGCTCGTGAATACGGCGCTTCTGTGGGGGACTGGCCGGCGTTTCCAGATTCCGCCGAGGCGCTCAGTCGGCTGGCAGACCGTTTCAAACTGGTCATATTGAGCAACGTCGATCGGGCGTCTTTCGCTCGCAGCAACGAGAAGCTCGTCGTCGAATTCGACCTGATCGTGACGGCCCAGGACGTCGGCAGCTACAAGCCGGATCTCGCCAACTTCGAAACGATGTTCGACCTACTTCAGACCATCGGCACCGATCGGTCTCGACTCCTACATGTTGCCGAGAGCCTCTATCACGACCATGAACCGGCCAATCGCCTGGGTTTGCCGTCGGTGTGGATCAATCGGGCACATGCCAGCGGTGGAGCTTCGGCAGCGCCAAGAGGATCATTTCAACCCGAAATCCAGTTCGCGACCATGGCAGCATTCGCCGACTTCGTTCTCGGGTGATCGCCAAGGCGAAGGGGTCAGTGCGTTTCGACGCCGGCCAGTCGACGACGCGAGAAACGATTGCCGGCACTGGCGGCGTACGCGATCGTGAACAACAACGCTTGGGTCAACACGATCGAAGCTCCAGAAGCTACGTCGAGATAGAAGGAGAAGTACATCCCGGCGAAACCCGACACGGTGCCGATGAGCACCGACAGGGTCAGCATCGTGCGGAACCGGTCTGAGAGGAGGCGGGCGATCACCGGCGGGATCACGAGGGCTGCAGCGATGAGGGTCACCCCCAAGATCTGCATGGTTGCGATGACAGTAGAGGCGAGGATGAGTGCGAACAACGCGTCAAGGCGAGCCGTCGGTACTCCGAACACGTCCGCCACCTCCGGATCGAAAGTCAGGAACAAGAACTGGCGATAGAGCAGCAGGATCACGAGAGCTACGACGGCGGTCACGGCGGCGACGACGATGACGTCGACTCGCGACACCCCAAGGACGTTGCCGAAGAGCGCAGCTTCGAAATTCCGCGTGAAGCCGCCTGAACTGGAGATGAGCGCGATTCCCACGGCGAAGCTTGCAGTGGTGATCACGCCGATTGCGGCATCGGCACCGATCGACCTTCGCCGGCTCACTCGGTTCACCATCAGCGCTGACGCGACTCCCCAGGCGCCGGCACCGAGGTAGAAGTTGACGCCAACGAGGAAGCTCGCGACGGCGCCTCCGAAGATGGCGTGGCTCAAGCCGTGTCCGATGTAGCTCATATTGCGCAAGACGACGTACGTGCCGACCAATGCGCAGAGTCCACCGGCGAGTGCCGCAACCAGCAGCCCGTTGACAAAGAACTCGTACCGGAAGGGGTCAAGCAGAAGATCCATCGACCCTCCCTTCGGCAACGGCGGCGACGGGCTCAGGATGCATGTCGATGACGATCGGGTGGCCGTGGTGTTCGATGAGTTCCATTTGCGCGCCGAAGGTCGTTAACAGGACCTCGGGCACGAGCACTTCGAGGGGTGTGCCTCGAGCGACGATCCGACGATTTATGCATACGACTTCCGGGAGGTGGGCGGCCACGCTGTTGAGATCATGGGTGGTCAGGACGACGGCGACGCCACCTGCGGCGAGTTGTTGGAGTGCCGCCAGTACGTCTTGACGAGTCTTCACGTCGACACCCGACATCGGCTCGTCGAGGAGTACCACGTGCGGATCGGCCATGAGCGCTCGCGCGAGAAACACGCGTTGCTGTTGGCCACCCGAGAGCTCCCGGATGTGTCGGTTTTCGAGGTGGCCGATGCCGAGATCGTGCAGCAAACTGTGGGCCCGCTGGCGTTCGTCTGCCGTGTAGCCGGCGCCGAATCGTCGCGCCGGGCTACCCATCAACACCACCTCGTCGACGGTCACCGGAAAGTACCAGTTCACCGATTCGACCTGTGGGACGTAGCCGATCCTCACGGACGATGCTCTTTCCATGGTGCCGCGAGTCGGACTGATCGCCCCTGCGAGCAGTTTCAAAAGGGTGGTCTTTCCGGAGCCGCTCGGTCCGACGATGCCGACCACCGATCCTCGCTCGATGTCCATCTCGACTCCGGTCAGCACGAGCTCCCGGTCGTAGGCGTATGCGACGCCGCGCAATTGGATCAGGGGTCGGCCGTCAGCTGTCATAGACGGCCTCGCCGCAAAGATTGTCCGTCGGCAAGTCTGCAAGCGCCGACGAGTCACCGCCGAGAGCGTCAACCATGGTGGTGAAGTCGAACACCATGAGCCCGAAGTACGAGTGGTTGGCATCGCCGGGATCTCCAGGCAGGTCGTCGTCGCGCAGTTCGGCGACATATTGAGCGCCCGTCTCCTCAGCAATTCGTTCCAGGACTGGGCTCTCGAACACTTCGGATCCGAAGATCGCCGGCACTTGCTCGGCGCGGATTTGATCGATGAGGTCCGCGACCTCGCGAGGCGACGGCTCTGCAAAGTCAGACGGCTGGATGGCTCCGACAACCTTCCATCCGTACTCGCGTGCGAAGTACGGGAACGAATCGTGATAGGTGAGTAGTCGCCTGCTTTGCTCTGGCACGGTTTCGGTGGCCTCCCGCACCGCAACGTCCATGGCTTCGAGTCGCTCGGTGACCAGAGCCAATTGTTGCGCATAGAGATCGGCGCCCTCAGGGTCGAGCTCCGTCAACGTCGAAGCGATGGTTTCTGCGTAGTCGAGCGCGTGGAGCGGGTTGGTCCACAAGTGAGGATTCGGATCTCCACCGTCTTCGGGGAACGAGAAGTCGTAGATGTATTCGTCTGGAGTGATCGCGGCATCACCGAGAGAAACGATTTCGACGCCATCCGCGACGTTGGACTCCGCGAGCTGCATCGTCGGAAGCTCCAAGTTGAGTCCATTGACGAACACCACAGAGGCATCGGCCAAGGTTGCGGCGTGCGTGGGAGACGGTTCGAAGGTGTGGGAATTGACGCCCTCTGGCACGAGTCCCAGGACCAACGCACGGTCGCATGCGATGTTTGCGACCAGATTGGTGATGGGTGACACCGTCGTTACGGCGACGAGGTCGGCGTCGCTCGTAACCGAATCTGAGATGGGCGATGAGCACGCCGCGGCCAGGAGGCCGACAAGAGACGCGCTTACAACGAGACGGGTGCGTAGAGAATTCATCAGGCCATTATTGCAACATTGTCGCAATAAGAAATCCTTTGGCGGGTCGAGATCATCCAGGTGTATCGGCACAGCTCCGTTTCACCTGACCACTCTTGGATTCGAACGCGTCTCGACTCCCTAGGATGGTGCCCTATGGCAGATGCAACAAAACTCATGGTGTGGATCGATCAGGACCTTTGTACCGGCGACGGGATCTGTGAAGAGATCGCTCCCGATGTCTTCTTGGGCCGCGATGACGGCCTGTGGGTAGTCAAGGAAGAGGCACAGCACTTCGGCAGCTCGATCGTGTTCGACGGCCTGGAAGGCGAGGGCCACGGCCCCGAGGGGTCGCGTGGCCTTGCTCGCGTTCCCGACAATCAGATCGACATCGTCGTCGAGGCAGCAGAAGAATGCCCTGGTGAATGCATCATGATCGAGCCGTACAACGCGGAAGCGATGGCCGAGCGCAACTGAGCGCCGCCCGAACCAGCGTCCGCCCTGGACGCATTCGAGATTCTTCGCGACATTTGTCTGCGCAACAACGTCCATCGATCGGCATCACGGTGATGCTGCGACGTTTCGTCGCGCGCAACGAGGAAGAGGCAATGAGCCGAGTCAATCGCGTCAAGGCGACCAAGCAACACCAACAGCATTCAGCCGTCAAGAAGGTCAAGCCAGGCAAACCGCAGCGTGGCGCCAACTTCACGGCCCAGAAAGAAGAGTCTGCCAAGAAGAACACGGCTCGTGCGGTGGCCGGCCGTAAGGCCGCCAAGGCCAGTGTCGTGCCAGGTCCCGCGCAAGCGGCACCGAAGAAGAAGTAGCAGCTCGGCAACGAGTGCTCCAGATTGCGGGGGTCCGAGTCACGGACCCCCGCTTCTTTGTGTTCAGTCGACTCTCTCAGGTCGAAACAATGAGCTCCAGTTCCGCGAGATCGCGTATCTGATAGGTAGGCCTCACCGATTCAGCGGTGCGCCCGGTGGGGTTCAGCCAACACGTGTTCACTCCATACGCATTCCCACCGGCAATGTCTGACGAGAGGCTGTCTCCAACCATGATCGCTCGATCGCGGTCGGGACTGCCGAGCGCACCGAACGCGTGTTGAAAGATGCCAGAGTCCGGCTTGGACGAACCGATCTCACCGGAAATCGAAACGGCAGCGAAATACTCGCCGATTCCAAGGCGCTCGATCCTTGAGCGTTGTATGACTCCGATGCCGTTGGTGACCATCGCGAGGGTCGCCATCGCCGAGAGGCGCTGCAAGAGTGCCAACGCTCCAGGAAAAAGATCACCGTTGTTCGAAAGACCCGCTGCAAACGTTTCTGCCATCGCATGCGGGTCCGCATCGAGATTCTGGTCCACGACGAATTGTTCGAATCGAGCGAAGCGCACGACCTCAGGCGAGATCTCGTTTCGTTCGACCGCCGCCCACAGCGCACGATTGATCTCCACGTACGGCGCAAAGAGCGATTGCGGGTCATCGACTCCGATTGACCGCATGGTCTCGTCGAATGCCGCCACTTCCGACGCGTTCGAATCGAGCAGCGTGTGGTCGAGGTCGAGCAGGATGTACTGGTAGCGCACCGGATGCTCAGTCGATGATGACGAAGTCGAGAAGACGCTCGACCGCGTTGACCAGCGGCGTTTCGAGGTCTCGATAGTCGGACACGGAGTCCAAAACACGGGCCCAGAACTCCCGCGGTTCAGATCGGATGCCGAGACGGTTCAAGACACCCTCCTTCCACGGTTGACCCTTCGGAACGCTCGGCCACGCATCGAGACCGATCGTGGCGGGGCTGATCGCCATCCAGATGTCTACGTACGGGTGGCCGGTGATGAGCACGTGCTGGCTGCGAACACTCTCGGCGATCCGCGTTTCCTTCGATCCCGCGACAAGATGATCGAGAAGCACACCAAGACGTCGGGTACCACTCGGCTGGAACGTCTGTACTGCCGATGCCAAGTCGTCAGCGCCGTGCAGGGGCTCGACAACGATCGCGGCATCGCGAAGTTCATCGCCCCAGATCTTCTCGACGAGTTCGGCGTCATGAATGCCTTCCACCCAGATACGACTGGCGCGAGCCACCTTCGCTCGCGTGTCCTCCGCGGCCACGGCTCCGGAAGCGGTGATTGTTGGAGAGGCCTTCGCCGTCGACGGTCCGCTGCGAAGCGCGACCCGCTGACCCTTGTGCAAGAACGCCCCGTCGTGGGCGGGAAACGATTGACGCTGTCCAAACCGATCCAGCAGCAGCACCTGCTGCCCCTGGGAGAAGCCGACCACGCTCCCGGTGGTGTTGGAGCCCGTGTGGGTGAGCGTCATCCCGTGCGAGATCTCGAGATCTACGTAGTTGGGCTTCTTGTGGTTCTCGATGACGTCGCCCGTCTCGGACCACCTGTCGTTTGCCGGCATGGGCCGGAAGCGTAGTGGCGGGCCGCCGGGAAGCCTGGCATGTCACCTGGTGAGATCGAACGCCTCGGCGATCTCTTCGACGATGTCAGGTGGGTGGTTCCACACCTCGTCGTCGGCGCGCGGATGATGGAACACGACATCAGTGAACCCGAGTTCGGCGTATCGGCCAACGAGGTCGGTGAATTGTTCGAGACTGTCGAGGGTCCTGGCCGAGTTGTTGCCTACGAGATAGAGCTTGTCGATTCCCGCGGGGTTCCTCCCGAGTGCGTCGCAATGTTGGTGAAGCCACGAGAGCTGACGTCGGACTGTGGCCGCCGCTTCGGCCTCGGTCTCGTCGCGCTTCGTGCTGCCGTAGGTGATCCACATGTCAGCTCGCTCGGCGACCACGCGGAGGCCGCGAGGCCCCGCCGCGGCAACTGCAATCGGAAATCGCGGTTGTTGCCTCGAGCCGGGAAGCATGCGAGCGCCGCGTATCGTGTACCAGTCGCCGTCGTGGTCCTCGAGTTCACCCCGAAGCGATTCGTCGACGATCTGCACATACTCGCCCAAGCGATCGATCCGTTGACCTGGCGAAAGCGGTTGCTGGCCGAGAACGGATGCGTCGGCCCCAACTCCGCCGGCACCGATGCCGAGAATCATCCGACCGTTGGAGACGTGATCGATCGTCATGGCGTCCCTTGCGAGCACCAGCGGGTGTCTGATGTTCGGGTTCGACACCATGGTGCCGAGCCGCAGTCGTCGCGTTGACGCCGCCAGGCCCGTGAGCCATGGGTATGTGGCGTGCCATGGCAGGTCGCGGTAGCGGCGCCACGACAGGTGGTCGTACACCCAGACGTGGTGATAGCCCAACGATTCCAATCGCTGAGCAGCCGTAACCGATTCAGGCCACGGATCGGTTGGCATGAGAACGGCTCCGAAGCGCATCAGGCGAGGGTAGGAGACAGCGCTTCGATAGCTGTGGCACCGCCCCAACCGCGGCCTTGCGTGGCTGACGCCGGTACCATGAGTTCCCTGAGAGCCACCTCACGCCAATCGCGCCGAACCAGTTCTGTGCAGCATCGATCGACAGGAGTATCCGTGGAGAATGTGACATTGCTCGACCGCCGGAAGTTCTACATCAATGGCGAGTGGGTTGACCCGATGTCGCCCAACGATGCTGACGTCATCAACCCTTCTACCGAGGAAGTCTGTGCGGTGATCTCTCTCGGCACAAACGCCGATGCCGACGCCGCCGTCGCTGCAGCCAAAGCGGCCTTTCCGTCGTGGAGCGAGACCTCGCTGGACGAGCGCGTCGAGCTGTTGGAAAAGCTGCTGGCGGTCTACAAGGAGAGATGGGACGAGATGGGACTCGCCATCTCGCAGGAGATGGGTGCGCCCATCGCGATGGCTAAGGCGTCACAAGCCGGTTCCGGCTACGGCCATCTCAAGGCGTTCATCAAAGCACTGAAGCAGTTCGAGTTCGAGCGACCGCTGGGCGACGACAACCCGGGCGTAGCAATCGTCCATGAACCTATCGGCGTTGCAGCGTTGATCACGCCGTGGAACTGGCCGATGAACCAGGTGGCGCTCAAAGTTGCCCCTGCACTTGGCGTTGGCTGCACCGTGGTGCTGAAACCGTCAGAGATCGCTCCGCTTTCTTCGTACCTCTTCGCCGAGATGATCGACGAGGCTGGCTTCCCGGCCGGGGTCTTCAACCTCGTCAACGGCGATGGCGGGGGAGTGGGCACTCACCTCACAGGACATCCCGATGTCGACATGGTCTCGTTCACCGGATCGACTCGCGCTGGAATCTTGATCTCCAAGAACGCTGCAGACACGGTGAAGCGAGTGAGCCTCGAACTCGGTGGAAAGGGAGCGAACATCATCTTCGCGGACGCCGACGAGAAAGCCGTTGAGCGCGGGGTGAAGCGATGCTTCAACAACAGTGGGCAGTCGTGCAACGCTCCGACTCGCATGCTGGTCGAGCGTCCGATCTACGAGCAAGCTGTGGCCACAGCCACTGCCGTTGCCGAGCAGACTGCGGTCAACATCGCTCATCACGAAGGCACACACATCGGTCCGGTCGTTTCCGAACTCCAATTCAACAAGATCCAGGCGCTCATCAACAGCGGCATAGAGGAGGGCGCCTCGCTGAAAGCGGGCGGCCCTGGGCTGCCAGAAGGCCACGATCGCGGCTACTTCGTCCGCCCGACCGTCTTTGCAGACGTGACGCCTGAGATGGAGATCGCCCGTGAGGAGATCTTCGGACCTGTGCTCTCGATCATGCCGTTCGACTCCGAGGATGAGGCGCTCGCGATCGCCAACGACACGACATACGGACTCACCAACTACGTCCAGACCCAGGACATGGAGAGGGCTCGACGGGTAGCGCGGCGACTGCGGTCGGGCATGGTCGAGTTGAACGGCGCAGGTCTGGGCTACGGCGCCCCGTTTGGCGGTTACGGCCAGTCAGGCAACGGGCGTGAAGGTGGCGAATGGGGCGTCGAAGAGTTCTTAGAGGTCAAGGCCATCAGCGGCTGGGAGCCTCGCTGACCGAACCGGAGATCAGTCGGGAGAGCCCTTGCGCCGCGGGATTCCCGGAGCGAGTTGCTGGACGGTCTTGCGCTCGACGGTCCCGTCATCGTGGGCGGCAGCCACGATCATCATCTCTGAGCCGCCGAGCTCGATCGCGACTTGTAGGCAGGGACCGCAGGGAAACGTGAGTTCACCGGCGGTTGTCGGTGAGACCACGGCCATCGCCACCGGTCGGCTCCCGCCGGCGGCGACCGAGCTGAACAGCGCGACGCGCTCTGCGCACATGGCCACTCCAAAGACGAGGTTCTCGACGAGTGCGCCTACGTGGGTCTGTCCATCCTCCGTCAGCACAGCTGCTCCGGTTCGGAAGTCCGAGTACGGCACGTACGCGTTCGAGCTGACTTCCCGGGCTGCATCAACCAGTGCCTTGGCATCGATATCCATGCGGTGACGCTACCAAATGCGACCGTCGCGACTCGGACAGTTCACATACCGGCCAAGAACGCCTGAGTCAGCGCATCATCGGCCGCCTCGGCACTGGTGACTCCGACGATCTCGCGTTGGGCGATTGGCTTGCCGACACGTACGAGAGGCTCCGGACCTGCCTCGGCGATTCCTGCGGGCAGCACCGTCCACCCGGCGCCAAGCCGGACGAGCTGTGCCAGGACAGACGGATTGTCGCTCTCTGCGTGTACCTCTGGCCTAATCGACCGAAGTGCCAGCCCTTCGTCGACCAGCGCCCTGGTGTGTGAACCTGCCGGGTACAACACCCACGGTTGCGCCTCCGAGATGTTGTCGATCGGCGGCCCGTAGATGCCGAGCGGCTCGGTGACGATCGATGTCGCTCGCTCGTCGGCAACTGGTCCGACCACCAGAGCCACGTCCAGCCGATTGTCAGCCAGCGCCGCGAGCAACGCGTCTGAGGCGTCGACGGTGACGACGAGTTCCACGTCGGGTCGCTCGTCACGAAACCGCTGCACCGATGCTGCCACCAGGTACAGCGCTGCAGCGTCGATCATGCCGACCCGCAGTGTCCCTGCCAGCCCGTCGGCGCGAGCTCGAAGATCGCTCTCGAGCCGTGATGCCTGTGCCAACACCGATTCGGCGAATCGAACCACATGTTCCCCAGCCGGGGTCAGCAATCTGGCACGCCCGGCTTTCACGAACAGGGCAACGCCGACTTCACCTTCGAGACGCGCCAAGGCTTGGGACAAGGCAGGTTGACTGACTCCGAGGTCGACAGCCGCATCCCCAAAGTGGCCGGTTCGGCTCACGGCAACGAGATAGGACAGGGTGCGAAGGCGAATGTCATACATAAGACAAGCGTATCGGTGTTCTCAGTCAACGCTATTGGACCGGATCAATTGGCCGCCATAGCCTCAACGCCATGAATCACTCAGAACACCCCGTGAAAGCGGCCCAGAGCACGCTCGGCGTAGCCATCGTGGGCCTCGGATCAAC
>JABDJC010000132.1 GCA_013003395.1 Acidimicrobiia bacterium | reverse complement strand
CTACTCATCGCCGAGGCGGTTACGGGAATCCCCGCCGCAACCCTGGCTCGTGCAACGCGCCTCGACCTGTTGGATTCGGCATTGCATGCGCCACAAGCAGGTTTCGGAGAGGTCGAGTTCTACCCGGGTTCGCAGAGAAGGCGGCCGTGTTGACGGTTCGCCTGGCCAAGAACCATCCGTTGCCCGACGGCAACAAGCGGCTCGCCTGGCAGGCACTCACGCTGTTCTGCGCACTCAACAGCTACGAACTGCTCGTGCCTGCGGACGACGCGGTCGCCCTGATGCTCGGCATCGCCAGCGGTGAACTGGATGAGGCCCATGTTGTGGAATGGCTCGAGGAGCGCCTTCGGGCAGTCGAACGCGAGGAATGAACGCCTTCGCAGACGGACCCTGGCGGCTAAGTGACGAGCTCGAAGTCAATGTCGAGGCGACGGTAAGTAGAGGCTGCTCGGCGGTCGAGGCTGAGCAGCGTGCGGTCGTTGCTCGCTGCGGAGACGGCGACCAGGGCATCGAAGACTGCGCCACCGCTTACGCCGACGGTGCTGAGTCGTCGTATGAGGCCACGGCGAGTGGCGGCGGGCATCCAGCACGGATCGCCGAAGGCTTGGGTGAGGATGGATTCAGCGGTCGCTGGGTCGACTCGCGCAGCTCCCGGGAGCCGCGTGAGTACGGAGTAGGACTCAAAGGCGGCGTGCCCTGCGAGGACCGGTCGCCGCTCGGAGCATGCGGCACGCGCGGCAGCGTGGTGCTGATGGTCGGGGTCGATGCTGGCGATGGCGAGACTGGTGTCAGCCGCCCACATGGCGTGTGCGTTCTTCGTCGACCAGGTCACGAACATGGTCGACGGTCAACTGTCGTGCGCCCGCCGGTTCGAGGGTGGGAAAGCCGTCGGTGACCGTGAACGATCGTGTTGGAGCTTTTGCGGGAAGGATGCGCAGACCGTCGTTGTCGATGACGATCTCGACATCGCCGGCGGTTGTCAACCCGAGATGCTGGCGAAGCTTCTTGGGTATCACGACTCGTCCTACGGCATCGATCTTGGCTCTCATGGCCTCAACATACCAACTAGATACCAATTTGGGAATGCTGTGGTAGGGGTGTGAAGATCCCTGCGTATCGCAGCTCCAGCCCATGGTGAGCTGTTCGTAGCGCTACCGAGTGCGACCGCGCCGCGCCGAAACTCTCAACGAGCCAGTCTCGATCCGCAAACTCAACAGTGGTGACGCCTGTTTCCTATCGTTTCTGCTGCGAGAATCGAAGAACGTCGTCACAGGAGATCGTGAACGCCGGTTGCGTCACAGCGTCGCCGCGAATTCCTCTACCTGTTCGGGCAGTCCGCGGCCCAGGACCTCCGAAATCACCGGAAAGAACAGTGAGGCCATGCCGCCTTTGCTGGTGATGTCGATCGACACCGTCAGGTCGCTGCCCTTGCCGTTTTTGTCGAGGGATGCGCTGAGATCTCCAACGAGTTCACCGGCGTCCAACGAGAGCGTCATCGACTGGTTCTTGGTCGATTCGGTGACCTTTGCGGTCCCGGTGATCTTGCGAGGACCGACCGTCGTGTACCAGTCGAAGCCCTCGAGATGGCCGTCGGTCGAGAGTTCGGCGTTGTCGACACCTTCCACGGGCCCGATCGCCAGCCAGGTGTCTGGGTCGTTCAAACGCTTCCAGATGGCGGCTGCTGATTGGGGCGTCGTCACGGTGTGCGAGTAGGAGGCAGATGGCATGGAGCGATCGTAGCTTCGGAAAGCCTTGCATAAGGATCGACGGGCGATACGCTGCCGCCAGGCGGGATGAGGAACTGGGCGCTCAAGACGCCCCTAGTGAAAGCCGACACAACCGTCAGATGCATCGTTTTCGTTCTATCTCTCTAACCGCTGCGCTCTTCGTCGCGCTCAGTGTCGTTGTCGCGCCACCGGCCAGCGCCGCCGACGACGTCACCATCACCGGATCGGGTTGGGGACACGGCATCGGCCTCAGTCAGTACGGCGCTTTCGGCCAATCCCGTGAAGGCGACACGTTCCAGCAGATCCTCGGCCACTACTACACCGGCACCTCGACGGCCACGCTGCCCGCTGAGTCCGAGCGGCTATGGGTCGGCATCACGCAAGAGAAGTACCGCGTCGACATCACTGCCTGGGCGATCGGCTCCAGTGCTGTCGATGTCATCGTGAGCCGGGGAGCCGTCGCCACGGACGGTCAGCTCACTGGAACGCTAGAAACCTTGATCCTTGCCTCCGGACCCTCTCCCGGAACAGCAGGCGACCGTGTCGTCATCGAAGCCGTGCCCGGCACCGGAAACGGCAGCGGAGACCCCGTCGATTGCACCGTGACCCGATACCCGGCCGGAGGCGGCACCCCCGGAGCGAGCGACATCCTCGCCGCAGGGGAGTGCAACGTGGATCTCACCTGGGACGGCGACGAGCCGGTGCCGACGAGTCGAGTCGAAATCGATGGCGTTTGGGACACCGCCGACACGACAGGTGCGGGTGAGGCGTGCACCTTCACCGACTGGAACGGACCCGTGACGGTCAACCGAGACTGCTCGTACTCACGTGGACTCATGCACATTCGTTCCGACAACAACACGGCCGCCGTCGACATTTCGGTCGAGGTCGATCTCGACGACTACACCCTCGGGATCTCGGAAATGCCCTACTACTGGGGCGACGACGGCGGCATGGAAGCGCTCAAAGCCCAGGCGGTGGCGGCGCGTTCCTACGCGCTGCACTTCGCTCAGAAGCGAGGCGACGTCGGACCCGGTGACCGCGATTGGTGTTGGTGTCACGTCTACGACTCGACGATCGACCAGCGATACGTCGGTTGGGGACACGGACAGTCGAGCTGGATCACGGCGGTGAATTCGACGCTTGGCGTCATCGCCACTCATCCCAGTGAGAGCGGTCCCATCGCCGCCTATTACTCGTCGTCGAGCGGTGGTCGCACCGAGAACATCGAAGACGTGTGGGTGTCCGATCCGGTGCCGTATCTCAAGAGCGTCGACGACCACTGGGCGTACAACGACGGCGTCGGCAACCCGCGCGAGGACTGGACAGAGACGATGACCGTCGGCGAGTTCGCCGCCGAACTCGGATTCACGTCCATCAAGAGCGTTGCGATCCGCGAAACCTTCGAGTCAGGATCGCCCGCCGTCATCGAGGTTGCCGGAGTCAAGAACGGCGCCGACACGGTCAAGACGTACGACGGCAACGACTTCAGGGTGGAGTTCGGTCTGTACTCGCACTACATCACGTCGGTATTCGGAGAGTTCTCTCTGAGCCGCTACGCCGGTCTCGACCGATATGGCACTGCGGCGGAGATCTCGGCGAATACGTTTGATGCCGGCGTGCCTGTTGTCTACATCGCCAGCGGCAATGACTTCCCTGATGCCTTGGTGGCAGGGCCTGCGGCCGCACATGGTGGAGGACCCGTGCTCCTCGTGACGACGGTGGCCCCAACCGCCACCAAGGACGAACTGAAACGCCTCCAACCAGCCGAGATCGTCATCATCGGTGGGACCGGCGCTGTGGCTACCCCGGTGGAGGACGAACTCAAAGAACTCGTGCCGACTGCAACCGTGAGACGAGTGGTCGGAGACTCGCGCATCGCAACGTCGGTGGCCGTGTCCCAGGACGCGTTTGCGTCGGCGCCTGCCGTGTTCGTAGCCGTCGAAGACAACTTCCCCGATGCGTTGTCGGGTTCGGCCCTGGCGGCACGGATGGGCGGGCCAGTCCTGTTCGTCAAGACCAACACGCTTTCCGGTTTGGTCAAAGACGAGATCAAACGCCTCGGCGCTACCGATATCGTGGTGCTCGGCGG